>NZ_CP118574.1:2812500-3125000 GCF_028898845.1 Streptomyces sp. WZ-12
ACCCCGAGGCCAGCTTCACCGAGGCGACCGGGTCGTTGCCCAGTCGACGGCGGAGCGGCGCCCGCGGCCCGGAGGCCGGCGCGACGCCCTCGGGGAGGTCCTGGGGCGGGGCCGCCGGCTCCTGCGCGTGGCCGGGCAGCGCGACCCCGGCGGCGTCCTGCCGCTCGGCCGGGCTGATCGGCAGCAGCTTGCGGCGGTCGCGCGGGGTGTGCGAGGCGTGGATGCCGCCGTTGAGGATGGTCTGGAGCCGGTCGGAGATGTTGGAGTAGTCGTCGAAACCGAGCACCCCGTCCGCCTCGGGCAGCGCGTCGGCGAGCTCCTTGCCGTAGCGCTCGGCCATGCAGCCGACGGCGACCACGGCCTGGGTGCGGCCGTGGTCCTTCAGATCGTTGGCTTCCAGCAGGGCGTCGACGGAGTCCTTCTTGGCGGCCTCGACGAAGCCACAGGTGTTGACGACGGCCACATCCGCGTCGGTGGCGTCCTCGACGAGCTGCCAGCCGTCCGCTGCCAGGCGGCCTGCGAGCTCCTCCGAGTCCACCTCGTTACGGGCGCAGCCAAGGGTGACAAGGGCGACGGTACGGCGTTCGGGCATAGGGCTCAGCCTACTTCGTCCCGGACACCCCCATGGCGCGCAGGTCTCCACCGCCCGTCCCGAGCCACTTCGGGGCGGGCGGTGGAGACCTGTCGGGCGGTGCTCCTCAGCCCGCCTGCGGGTCTCCCGGCGTGTAGCTCAGCCGCTCCACGGAGCCCTCGTCGCCGACCTTCTTGACCTCCTTGCCGTTGACGTACAGCTGTACGGCCCCGGCGTTGCCGACGACGAGATCGATCCGCTTCTTGTCGGTGAACGTCTTCGACTCCCCCTGCTTGAGCAGCCCGTCCTGCAGGAGTTTGCCGTTGGCGTCCTTGGCGGAGATCCAGCTCTGCCCGTCCTTCGCGGTCACCTTGATCGTGACCTTGTCCTTGGGCAGGCCGGCGATGGCGCCGTCGGAGGGGACCGGCTTGGGCTGGGGCGCCCGGGGCCGGATGGTGCTGGCGGCCGGCCCCGGCTTGTCGGCCTTGGCGGTGTCGGTGGCGACCGGGGCGGCCTCGCGCTTGCCGCCGCTGCTGAAGAACGTGAAACCAGCGAAGCCGACGACGGCCACGATCGCCGCGACCATCGCCGCGGTCCAGTTGGGGCGGCGCGGCTCCGGCCGGATCCGCTCGGCCTCGAAGAGCGGGGCGGCGACGGTCGGGCTGGGTCGGCCACCGTGGTCGGCGTCGTAGCGGGCGATCAGGGGTTGGGGGTCGAGGGAGACGGCACGGGCGAGCGCTCTGATGTGTCCGCGCGCATAGACGTCGCCGCCGCAACGCGAGAAGTCGTCCTGCTCGATCGCGTGCACGATCGGGATCCGCACCCGCGTCGCCGTACTGACCTCTTCGACGGTCAGTCCCGCGCTGATGCGGGCCTGCTGGAGGGCTCGACCGACCGGCGGCCGGTCCGGACCGGCGGAAGGCCGGTCCTCTTCAGGGGAGTTGGGGGAGTTGCCGATGGACACGGGGGCGCCTTTCGAGCGTGTAGCCACCTGCTGGAAGTTCAGTCTAGGGGTGGTGCGAAAGGGTCGGGCAAGCGGGAGAGCGGGGTTTGTACGCCATCAGAACGCCCCGTGGCGCCGCCCCGGGACCGACCACCCCGCCTCCCTCAACTTGACGTACGGGCAAGGGAAACGGTTGCCTCCGCGCGCGGAGGAAGACCCCCGCACGTGCGTGCTACTGCGTAGCCTCCCCGCGGATGACCGCCAGCACTCCGTCCAACTCGTCCGGCTTCACCAACACGTCGCGCGCCTTGGAGCCCTCGCTCGGCCCGACGATGTTCCGCGACTCCATCAGGTCCATCAGCCGCCCCGCCTTGGCGAACCCGACCCGCAGCTTCCGCTGGAGCATCGACGTCGAGCCGAACTGGGTCGAGACCACCAGCTCGGCCGCCTGGCACAGCAGGTCGAGGTCGTCGCCGATGTCCTCGTCGATCTCCTTCTTCTTGGCCGTGCCGACCGTGACGTCGTTCCGGAAGACGGGCGCCATCTGGTCCTTGCAGTGCTGGACGACGGCGGCCACCTCCGCCTCGGTGACGAACGCGCCCTGCATCCGGATCGGCTTGTTGGCGCCCATCGGCATGAAGAGGCCGTCACCCTTGCCGATCAGCTTCTCGGCGCCGGGCTGGTCGAGGATGACCCGGCTGTCGGCCAACGAGGAGGTGGCGAACGCCAACCGGGACGGCACGTTGGCCTTGATGAGGCCGGTGACGACGTCGACCGAGGGCCGCTGGGTCGCCAGCACCAGGTGGATGCCGGCCGCGCGGGCCAACTGCGTGATGCGGACGATGGAGTCCTCGACGTCCCGCGGCGCGACCATCATCAGGTCCGCCAGCTCGTCCACGATCACCAGCAGGTACGGGTACGGCGCCAGCTCCCGCTCGCTGCCCTCGGGGGTCTTCAGCTTGCCCGTGCGGACGGCCTCGTTGAAGTCGTCGATGTGGCGGTAGCCGAACGCCGCGAGGTCGTCGTAGCGCAGGTCCATCTCGCGCACCACCCACTGGAGCGCCTCGGCGGCCCGCTTGGGGTTGGTGATGATCGGCGTGATCAGGTGCGGGATGCCCTCGTACGCGGTCAGCTCCACGCGCTTGGGGTCGACGAGCACCATGCGGACCTCCTCGGGGGTGGCCCGCACCATGATCGACGTGATCAGGCAGTTGATGCAGGACGACTTACCCGAACCGGTCGCACCGGCGACGAGGATGTGCGGCATCTTCGCCATGTTCGCCATCACGTAGCCGCCCTCGACGTCCTTGCCGAGCGCCACCAGCATCGGGTGGTCGTCCTCGGCGGCGTCCGCGAGGCGCAGCACGTCGCCGACGTTGACCATCTCCCGGTCGGTGTTCGGGATCTCGATGCCGACCGCGGACTTGCCGGGGATCGGCGAGATGATCCGCACGTCGGGGGAGGCCACCGCGTAGGCGATGTTCTTGGCCAGCGCCGTGATCTTCTCGACCTTCACCGCGGGGCCGAGCTCGACCTCGTAACGGGTGACCGTCGGGCCGCGGGTGAAGCCGGTGACCGAGGCGTCGACCTTGAACTCGGTGAAGACGTTGGTCAGCGCGTCCACTATGGCGTCGTTGGCGGCGCTGCGGGACTTGCCCGGGCCACCGCGGGTGAGCAGGTCCAGCGACGGCAGCGCGTAGGTGATGTCGCCGGAGAGCTGGAGCTGCTCGGCGCGTGACGGCAGGTCACCGGAGGACTCCGGCGCGGCCTTGGTCAGGTCCGGCACCGGCGACTTGGTGAGGTCCAGCGCCGGCTTCTTCTCCTTGGCCTTGGCGGGCGCCGCGTCCGCTGGCCCCTCCGCGCCGCGCGCCGGCGGCACCGAGCCGCTCTCCGTCCCGGTGTCCGCGTCGCGCTCCCGGCGGTCCCCGGAGATGGCCCCGCTGAGTTCGGCGACCAGCGGCGAGGGCTGGACGCCGTGCAGGACCGCGCCGTCCAGCGCGGCGGCGGCCGCGGCGGCGACGTCCACCGCGTCCATCGGCCGGTCGGCCGGCCGGTCCTGGGCCCGGGGCCGCCGCCGCTTGGCCAGCGCGGCCTCCTCCAGCGCGTCCGGGTCGTCGTCCTCGGGCGCGGTGCGCCGCGGCCGGCGGGCCGGCCGCTCGCGCCACTCCTCGCCGTACTCCGCCGCCTCTTCGTAGTACTGCTCGTCCTCCTCGGGCTCCAGCAGACCCAGGCGGACGCCCAGCGCCCGCAGCCGCTGCGGGATGGCGTTCACCGGAGTCGCGGTGACCACCAGCAGCCCGAAGATGGTCAGCAGCACCAGCAGCGCCACCGCCAGGGTCTGCCCGACGGTGAAGATCAACGGCTTGGACACCGCCCAGCCGACATAGCCCCCGGCGTCCTGCACGGCGGCGAGCCCGTCGCCCCGCCCCGGGGACCCGCAGGCCATCGCCACCTGCCCGAGCACCCCGGCCACCAGCGCCGTGAGCCCGATGAGGATCCGGCCGTTGGCCTCCGGCTGCTCCGGGTGCCGGATGAGCCGCACCGCGATCCCGCCGAGCAGTATCGGCACGACCAGGTCCAGTCGCCCGAACGCGCCGGTGACCAACAGCTCGACGAGATTGCCGACCGGGCCGGAGAGGTTGGACCACGTACCCGCCGCGACGACCAGCGCCAGGCCGAGCAGCAGCAGCGCCAACCCGTCCTTGCGGTGCGCCGGGTGGAGGTTCTTGGCACCGCGCCCGAAACCGCGGAACACCGCGCCGACGGTGTGCGCGGCACCCAGCCAACAGGCGCGCGCGAGGCGGTAGACGCCGCCGGTCGGCGACGGCGCCGGCCTCGGCGCGGCCTTCTTGGCGGGTGCCCTCCGCGCTTGCGCCTTCTTGGCCGGGGCCTTCTTCACCGCCGCGCCCTTGTTGGCCGGCGGCCGCTTCGCGGTCGCCTTCTTCGCGGGCACCTTCTTGGCGGCGGCCTTCTTCGCTGCGCCCCCGGACTGCCCGACGCGCGGCTTCGAGGGTCCCGCCGTGCGCTGCGTTCCCTTGCCGGACGTACGTGAAGCCATGCCGACGAGATTACAGGCGCCGGCGCGCACGGCACGAGCGCACGGCGCTTCACCCATTCGTGTCGTGCGCCGGGCTCATGAGGGGCCGTCAGAAGCCCGCGCGGGCCCCGTCAGCCGGTGGGTGCCCCGGCGCCGGGCTCCAGGGCGTCCAACGCCCGTCGCAGGCCGGTGAGTTTGCGCTCCAGATGCGCGGCGGTGGCCACCGCCGCGGCGTCCGCGGACTCGTCGAGCTGTTTGGAGAGCGCCTCGGCCTGCTCCTCGACGGCGGCCAGCCGCGCGGAGAGCTCGGCCAGCAGCCCGGCCGACTCCTTGGTCTCGCCGACGCCCTGCCGGCCGCCCTCAAGCTGGAGCCTCAGCAGCGCGGCCTGCTCGCGCAGTTGGCAGTTCTTCATGTACAGGTCGACGAAGACCGAGACCTTCGCGCGCAGCACCCACGGGTCGAACGGCTTGGAGATGTAGTCGACCGCGCCGGCCGCGTAGCCGCGGAAGGTGTGGTGCGGGCCGTGGTTGATCGCCGTGAGGAAGATGATCGGGATGTCGCGGGTGCGCTCCCGCCGCTTGATGTGCGCGGCGGTCTCGAAGCCGTCCATCCCCGGCATCTGCACGTCGAGCAGAATCACCGCGAAGTCGTCGGTGAGCAGTGCTTTGAGCGCTTCCTCCCCGGACGATGCCCGCACCAGTGTCTGATCGAGCGCGGAGAGGATCGCCTCCAGCGCCAGCAGATTCTCCGGCCGGTCATCGACCAGGAGGATCTTGGCCTTCTGCACCATGGCCCGTCCTCCTCGCCCCGGCATGGAACCGGACGCCGCCCCAGGGGACGACTCCGTCACGCCGCCCGTCCTTGTGCCGGTCATGGTAGCTGCACCCCGCCTGTCGCCACACCCTGTCACCGCGATGTCACTGTGCACGTAGCGGAAACGCAGCGAGAGACGAGAAGGTTCCCCGAATCCCGCGCTTCCACACGCCCACGGCCACACTCAGTCAGCACGCGATGATCCTCTTTCGGCATCCATAGTGGACGCCCGAGGGACGCCCCGTCACCTCTGGTGCATCCAGTGCTCCATGACCGACAGGAGATGATCGGTGTCCACCGGCTTGGTCACGTAGTCCGACGCCCCGGAGTCGATGCTCTTCTCCCGGTCGCCCTTCATCGCCTTCGCGGTCAGCGCGATGATGGGCAGCCCGGCGAACTGCGGCATCCGCCGGATCGCCGCGGTGGTCGCGTAACCGTCCATCTCCGGCATCATGATGTCCATCAGGACCAGCACGATGTCGTCGTGCTGCTCCAACACCTCAATGCCCTCACGGCCGTTCTCCGCGTACAGCACCGACAGCCCGTGCTGCTCAAGGACGCTGGTGAGCGCGAAGACGTTGCGGATGTCGTCGTCGACGATCAGCACCTTCTCGCCGTGGAAGCCGCCCTCGAAGCCCGGGTCGACCAGATCCTGCCCGTTGCCGAGCCAGGACTCCTCCGGCTGTTGGCCGACCGGCCCGGCCGCCGACGCGGGCGGCTGCGGCGCACCCGCGGTGGGCTGGCCGGGCAGCGCCATCCGTCGCGCACCGCCGGAAACCGCCCTGCGGCGGCGCCGGTTGAGGCTCCCGTCCTCCGGCTCGTGCGACGGCTCCTCGCGCTCCTGACGGCCGTCCTCGGTCTCCCGCGCCTCGGCGTCCATCGCCAGCCCGCCGGCGACGAGTTGGGGGTAGCCCTGCGGCGGCAGCCCGCCCGGGTTGTGCGGCAGGTACAGGGTGAACGTGGAGCCGCGGTTGGGCTCGCTCTGGACGTGGATCTCGCCGCCCAACAGGCGGGCGATCTCCCGGCTGATGGACAGGCCCAGGCCGGTGCCCCCGTACTTGCGGCTGGTGGTGCCGTCCGCCTGCTTGAACGCCTCGAAGATGACCCGCATCTTGCTCGGCGCGATGCCGATGCCGGTGTCGGTCACCGAGAAGGCGATCATCGCGGCGTCCGGGTCGCGCAGCGAACCGTGCTCCAGCAACTGCTCGCGGATGGCCAGCGGAACGTCCGCCCCGGCCGGCCGGATCACCAGCTCGACGGCGCCGCTGTCGGTGAACTTC
The DNA here is from genome assembly GCF_028898845.1 of Streptomyces sp. WZ-12. Lineage (NCBI taxonomy): Bacteria > Bacillati > Actinomycetota > Actinomycetes > Kitasatosporales > Streptomycetaceae > Streptomyces > Streptomyces sp. WZ-12. Next base: position 2,819,146 of record NZ_CP118574.1, read on the forward strand.
ACCGCGTTGGACAGTAGGTTGCGCAGCACCTGGAGGAGCCGCTGCTCGTCGGTGTGCAGCGTGGCGGGCAGCTCCGGGGAGACCCGGACGGAGAAGTCCAGCCCCTTCTCGGCCGTCAGCGGTCGGAACGTCGCCTCGACGTAGTCGACGAGCTGGACCAGCGCGATCCGGGTCGGCGAGACGTCCATCTTGCCCGCCTCGACCTTCGACAGGTCGAGGATGTCGTTGATCAGTTGGAGCAGGTCCGAACCGGCGCCGTGGATGGTCTCGGAGAACTCCACCTGCTTCGGCGAGAGGTTCCCCTCCGCGTTGTCGGCCAACAACTTGGCGAGAATCAGTAGGGAGTTCAGCGGCGTCCGCAGCTCGTGCGACATGTTCGCCAGGAACTCCGACTTGTAGCGCATGGAGACCGCGAGCTGCTCGGCGCGCTCCTCCAGGACCTGCCGCGCCTCCTCGATCTCGGTGTTCTTCACCTCGATGTCGCGGTTCTGCTGCCGCAGTTGCTCGGCCTTCTCCTCCAGCTCGGAGTTGGACAGCTCCAGCGCCTTCTGCCGGCTCTCCAACTCCGCGGAGCGCTCGCGCAGTTGCTCGGTCAACTCCTGTGACTGCGCCAGCAGCACCTCCGTCTTGGTGTTCACCGAGATGGTGTTGACGCTGGTCGCGATCATCTCGGCGATCTGGCTGAGGAAGTCCTTCTGGATCTGGGTGAACGGCTGGAAGGACGCCAGCTCGATCACCCCGAGCACCTTGTCCTCGAAGAGGACCGGCAGCACGATGACGTTGGCCGGCGGCGCCTCACCCAGCCCGGACGCGATCTTGAGGTACCCGGAGGGCACGTTCTCCACCAGGATCGTGCGGCCCTCCTCGGCCGCCGTCCCGATCAGCGTCTCCCCCGGCCTGAACGTCGTCGGCATCCCGCCCATGGCATAGCCGTACGAGCCGGTCAGCCGCAGCTCGTACCCGCCGTCACCGTTGGAGCCGACCTCCTGGACGTCGGGGCGCGCGGCGAGGAAGAACGCGCCGTGCTGCGCGGAGACCGCGGGCGACAGCTCGCTCATGATGAGGGTGGCGACGTCCTTGAGGTCGCGGCGGCCCTGCATCAGACCGGAGATCCGGGCCAGGTTGCCCTTCAGCCAGTCCTGTTCCTCGTTGGCGAGCGTGGTCTCCCGGAGCGTGGAGATCATGGTGTTGATGTTGTCCTGGAGCTCCAGGATCTCGCCGGCCGCGTCCACGTCGATGCGGACGTTGTGGTCGCCGAGGGTCACCGCCGCGGCGACCGCGGCGATGGCGCGCACCTGCCGGGTGAGGTTCCCGGCCATCTCGTTCACCGACTCCGTCAGGTCCTTCCAGGTGCCGGCCACGCCGCGCACCTGGGCCTGACCGCCCAACTGACCCTCCGTACCCACCTCGCGGGCCACCCTGGTGACCTGCTCGGCGAACGAGGAAAGCTGGTCGACCATCGTGTTGATGGTGGTCTTCAGCGCCAGGATCTCGCCCCGCGCATCGATGTCGATCTTCTTGGTCAGATCGCCCTTGGCAATGGCGGTGGTGACCATGGCGATGTTGCGGACCTGGCCCGTCAGGTTGTTGGCCATGGAGTTCACCGACTCGGTGAGGTCCTTCCACGTGCCGGCGACGCCGGGGACGCGGGCCTGGCCGCCCAGGATGCCGTCGGTGCCCACCTCACGGGCCACCCGGGTCACTTCGTCGGCGAACGACGACAGCGTGGTCACCATGGTGTTGACGGTGTCGGCGAGCTGCGCGACCTCGCCGCGCGCCTCGACCGTGACCTTCTTCGTCAGATCGCCGTTGGCGACCGCCGCCGAGACCTGTGAGATGTTCCGCACCTGGATGGTCAGGTTGTTGGCCATCAGGTTGACGTTGTCGCTGAGGTCCTTCCAGATGCCGGTCACGCCCGGAACCCGTGCCTGACCGCCGAGTTGACCCTCCGTACCGACCTCGCGGGCCACCCGCGTCACCTGCTCCGCGAACAGCGAGAGCTGGTCGACCATGGTGTTCACGGTCGTGACGAGTTCGAGGATCTCGCCCTTGGCGTCGACGGTGATCTTCTTCGACAGGTCGCCGCGGGCCACCGCGGTGGTCACCTCGCCGATGTTGCGCACCTGCGAAGTCAGGTTGTTCGCCATGAAGTTGACGGACTGGGTGAGGTCCTTCCAGGTACCGCTGACACCCTGGACCTCGGCCTGGCCGCCGAGGATGCCCTCGGTGCCGACCTCACGGGCGACCCTGGTGACCTCCTCCGCGAACGAAGAGAGCTGGTCCACCATGGTGTTGAGGGTGTTCTTCAGCTCCAGGATCTCGCCGCGGGCGTCCACGTCGATCTTCTGGGAGAGGTCACCGCGCGCCACGGCCGTGGCGACCTGCGCGATGTTGCGCACCTGGGCGGTGAGGTTGCCGGCCATGCCGTTCACCGAGTCGGTCAGATCGCGCCAGACGCCGGCGACGCCCGGCACCTGCGCCTGGCCGCCCAGCCGCCCCTCGGTGCCGACCTCGCGGGCGACCCGGGTCACCTGCTCGGCGAAGGCGGAGAGTTGGTCGACCATCGTGTTGATGGTGCTCTTGAGCTCCAGGATCTCGCCGCGCGCATCGACATCGATCTTCTGGGAGAGGTCGCCGCGCGCCACCGCGGTCGTCACCTGGGCGATCTGCCGCACCTGTGAAGTGAGGTTCCCGGCCATGAAGTTGACGGAGTCGGTCAACTCCTTCCAGGTGCCGCTGACGCCGTCCACCCGCGCCTGGCCGCCCAGCCGGCCCTCGGTGCCCACGTCCCTGGCCATGCGGGTGACCTGATCCGCGAACGACGAGAGCTGGTCCACCATGGTGTTCACGGTGTTCTTCAGCTTGAGCATCTCGCCGGAGACATCGACCGTGACCTTCTGCGACAGGTCGCCATTGGCCACCGCAGTGGTCACCTGGGCGATGTTGCGCACCTGCCCGGTCAAGTTCCGGAAAGCGGTGTTGACGGAGTCCGTGAGGTCCTTCCACGTACCGGCCGCGCCCGGCACCGCGGCCTGGCCGCCCAGTTCACCCTCGACGCCGATCTCCCGAGCCACCCGGGTCACTTCGGAACCGAACGCGGAGAGCTGATCCACCATCGTGTTGACGGTGTTCTTCAACTCCAGCATCTCGCCCGCGACATCGACGGTGACCTTCTGCGAGAGGTCACCATTGGCCACCGCGGTGGTCACCTGCGCGATGTCCCGTACCTGTCCGGTCAAGTTCCGGAAGGCATTGTTGACCGAATCGGTGAGGTCCTTCCAAGTGCCGGCGGCGCCCGGCACCTGCGCCTGACCGCCGAGCTGGCCCTCGGCCCCGACCTCGTTCGCGACCCGCGTCACCTCGTCGGCGAAGGTGCGCAGCGTCTCGGTCATGGTGTTGATGGTCTCGGCGAGCTGCGCGACCTCGCCGCGGGCGCTGACCGTGACCTTCTGCGACAGGTCGCCATTGGCGACCGCGGTGGTGACCTGGGCGATACCGCGCACCTGCGCGGTCAGATTGCCCGCCATGAGATTGACGGAATCGGTCAGGTCCTTCCACACCCCGGCGACACCGGGAACCTGGGCCTGACCGCCCAGTTCGCCCTCGGTGCCCACCTCACGGGCAACCCGCGTCACCTCGGACGCGAACGAGGAGAGCTGGTCCACCATCGTGTTGACGGTGTTCTTCAGCTCCAACATCTCGCCGGCGACATGGACGGTCACCTTCCGCGACAGATCGCCCTTGGCGACGGCGGTGGTGACCAGCGCGATGTCACGTACCTGCGCGGTCAGCCGGGACGCCATCGTATTGACGGAATCCGTAAGGTCCTTCCACGAACCCGACATTCCGCGCACCCGCGCCTGGCCGCCCAGCTTGCCCTCGGCCCCGACCTCGCTGGCCACCCGCGTGACCTCGTCGGTGAAGGCGGAGAGTTGGTCCACCAGACCGTTGACGGTCCGCCCCACCTTCAGGAACTCCCCGCGCAGGGGATGCTCCGAAGAGCTGTCCGAACTCCGCGAGCGCAGGTCCATCCGCTGCTCCAGGTCGCCCTCGGAGACCGCGGAGAGCACCCGGCCCACCTCGGAGACCGGCCGCACCAGGTCGTCGACGAGCGCGTTGGACGCCTCGATGGCCGCCGCCCAGGAGCCCTCGGCCGCGCCCGCCTCCAGCCGTTCTGTGAGCTTGCCCTCACGCCCGACGACCCGGCGCACCCGCGCCAGCTCGCCGGTGAGATGGAGATTGCGGTCGGCGACCTCGTTGAAGACCGCCGCGATCTCCGACATCACGCCCTCGCCGGAAACCGTCAGCCGCTTGCGGAAGTTCCCGTCCCGCATCGCGACGAGCGCGGCGAGCAGCCGGTTCAGCGCGGCCGTATCGACCTCAGTCGTCCCATTACTCCGGGATCGTCCGCCTTTCGCGCGCGTACCAGGGCCCCGCGCCGCTACGCCAGACTCCACCGTGTCCCTCCCGCAGGGTCGACCGTTCTCTCCGGGCTCTCTCTTCATGCTTGCCCAGTGTTTCACCATGGCTCAACCAGGCCATAACAGTTCGGCAGCATCGCATACCGTCCCGACGCACGATTGGGGCGAAAGACACGTGACCGGCATCCCCGGGCCCGGCGAAGGTAAGTAACCTGGCATACGGCTGTCCACCCGCCCCGGTCATTCCGCACGGGCGGGTGCGAGCACGACAGGTATTCGGAGGGGCACCGCGATCATGGGGGAGCAGATCACCGACACACGCATGAGGAGACCAGTGATCACCGCGCGGGCCGCCGCCACCTTCGAGCCGGTCGGGCGCTCGGTCGCCACTGCCCGTGCCTTCGTCCGCGACACCCTCCAGGGTTGGGGCTACGCCGACATCGTCGACGACGCCGTCGTCCTCACCAGCGAACTGGTCACCAATGCCGTGGTGCACGCCGGCACCGCCGCCGACGTGCTCTGCCTGCGCACCGACAACGGCATCCGGATCTCCGTCGCCGACCGCTACCCCGAGCGCGAGATCCCCCTCCAGAGCACCGGCCCGGCCATGGTCCACCCCGACCGCGAGGGCGGCCGGGGCCTGCTGCTGTGCGGCGCGCTGGCCGCCCGTTGGGGCGTGGAGTACACCACCGCCCAAAAACACGTCTGGTTCCACCTCGACCTCCCCGAACGCCCGGCCGGCACCCGCTCGGCGGGCCCCGCCCTCCCCGTTGACGCCCTGCCCGTCACCGACGCCCGGGTCCGGGTCGCGGTGGTGCAGATCGACCGCAGTGGCTGCGTCACGTTCTGGAACGAGGACGCGGCCGACCTCTTCGGCTACGAGCCCGAGCAGGTCATCGGCAAGCCCCTCACCGACTTCGCCGCCTGGCCGCACACCCCCGGCACCGGCACCGGCATCGCCGAGGCGCTCCTGCTCTCCCGTTGGGAGGGCTCCTACGGCATAAGGGGAGCCGACGGCCGGGTCGTTCCCGTCTACGCCTCCCACCTCCGCGTCCGCGACGCCGACGGCGAGGCGTCCACCGTCTGCCTCCTGGTCCGCGACCACGAGCGCGCCATCCTCCAGAGCCCCGGCCGCCCCCCGTCCACCGACGGCAACGCCCCCTCCGAGGGCCGCCCCACCGACCCGTTCGAGGTCTTCATCGGCTCCCCCGCCCCCGACGACCTCGACGGCCTGCTCCAACGCACCGTCGAACGCGCCCGCGACATGCTCGACGGCGACGCCGCCTACCTCCTGCTGGCCACCGACGACGAGACCGAGTTGGAGGTCCGCGCCTCCACCGGCCTGCCCTCCGCCCGCCAGCGCTTCGCCCGGGTCCCCGTCGAGGCCGGCTCCGGCCGCTACGGCTCCGCCCGCATGCCCGCCGTCCACGAGGACCTCACCGCCGTCCCCGGCGCCGTCCCGCTCCTCGCCGGCACCGGCATGCGCTCGGTCGTCACCGTCCCGCTCAAGGTCGAGGGCCGGCTCACCGGCTCCCTCGGCGTCGCGGCGGAGAGCGCCGCCCGGTATACCAACGAGGAGGCGCTGCGCCTCCAGTTCGCCGCCGACCGCATCGCCCTCGCCGTCGAACGGGCCCGCCTCACCGAGCTGGAGAAGCTCCGCCGCGGCTCCCTCTCCTTCCTCGTCGAGGCGTCCGACCTCCTTGCCGGCACCCTCGACCGCGACCAAACCCTGGCCCTCATGGCCCAGATGACGGTCCCCACCCTCGCCACCTGGTGCGCCGTCTACACCGTCGCCGACCAGGCATCGGAACCCGAACTCTCCTACGTCCTCCACGAGGACGAGGACCGCATCGACGGCCTCAAGACCCTGCTGAAGAAGGTCGATCCACCGGAGCCCGACCCCACCCCCGGCGCCCGCGTCTGGACCGCCCCCGCCGACGCCGCCCACGACGCGGCCCTGCGCACCTCGTTGCGCAGCCTCGGGCTGGAGGAGTCCGCCCGCCCCTCCAAGGGGCCCGGCGCCACCCTCGCCACCGCCTCCGCCGTCGGCGGCGAGACCGTCGTCCTCCCCCTCGTCGCCCGCAACCGCGTCATCGGCATGCTCACCCTCGGCAAGCCCACCGAGGAGCACTTCCGCCAGGAGATCCTCGAACTCGCCGAGGACCTCTCCCGCCGGGCCGCCCTCGCGCTGGACAACGCCCGCCTCTACAGCGAGCGCACCGCCATCAGCCAGTCCCTCCAGCGCAGCCTGCTGCCCCCGGAACTCCCCGACATCCCCGGCGTCGAGACCGAGGTCATCTACCGCGCCGCCGGCGAGGGCAACGAGGTCGGCGGCGACTTCTACGACCTCTTCCCGATCCGCAACGGCGCCTACGGCTTCGCCATCGGGGACGTCTGCGGCACCGGCCCGGAGGCCGCCGCCGTCACGGGCCTGGCCCGGCACGCCCTCCGCCTGCTCGCCCGCGAGGGCTTCGGCGGCCCCGCCGTCCTGGAGCGGCTCAACGCCGCCATCCTCGACGAGGGCGCCCGCAGCCGCTTCCTGACGCTCCTCTACGGCGAACTCTGGCCCCAGGAGGACGGCAGCGCCCTCCTCAAGGTCGTCTGTGCCGGCCACCCCCTCCCGCTCCGCCTCCGCCAGGACGGCACCGTCGAACCGGCCGCCGAACCACAGCCGTTGCTCGGCGTCATGGACGACCTCGAACTCTACGAACAGACCGTCACCCTCGACCCCGGCGACGTCCTGCTGTGCGTCACCGACGGCGTCACCGAACGCCGCGAGGGCACCCGCATGCTCGGCGACGACGGCCTCACCGACGTCCTGACGACGTGTACGGGCCTCACGGCCGGCGCGGTCGCCGCCCGCGTCCTGCGCGCCGTGGAACGCTTCGCCGCCGAACCGGCCTCCGACGACATGGCCATCCTCGCCCTGCGCGTCCCCGAAGTCCCCGCCGCCTAGCCCGCTTTCCCCCAGCCCCCGCCGAACTCCCGGCGGGGGCAATCTCTTTACCCACGCCTCCCCACACAACGAAAAAGTCCCCCACCAATCGGTGGAGGACTTTCCCTTAACAGAGCCCCAATACGGAATCGAACCGTAGACCTTCTCCTTACCATGGAGACGCTCTGCCGACTGAGCTATTGGGGCCGGCAACGAGATAAATACTACCCCACTCTCGGGGTAATTCCGAACCGGCCCTGCGCCCACCTCAACGCCCCCTCAACAACCGCCCGGAGAGCGGGCCTAGAGCGCCGGTTGCAGCAATCCGCCCAACGCATTGCAGGCGCCCGCCATCCGCTGCACCGAACGCCGCGTCATCCCCGCGTCCAACGGCAGCGCCAACGTCTCGTCAACGGCCCGCTCGGTCTCCGGGAGAAAGACGTCCTGCCGCAGCCCCGGCACCCGGTACACCGGCGCCTGCACCGGCACCCGGCAGGCAACTCCCTTGGCCCGCAGGGCCCGTGCGAACGCGTCCCGGTCCGGCCGCCCGTTCCCCGGCACCCGCACCACGTACTTCTCGTAGGTGTGCCCGGACGCCGGCGCCGGCGTCCGCACGCCGGTCAACCGCCCGTCCAGATACCCGGCGTGCTCCCGCCGCAGTTCGGCCTCCTCAGGCCGCGCCCCCGGCTCGTCCTCGACCAGCACCAACAGCCCGTGCCGCTGGCCCACTTCACGGATCCACGCCACGTCCGCGGGCCGCCCGAACCGGTGCACCGCCACCACGGCGGCGGTCCGACGGCTCACCGCATCCGCCACCGCGGCCGGGTCCAGGCAGTAACTGTCGCCGTCCACGTCAGCGAACACCGGCACCGCCCCCAACTCCACCACGGCCTGGGCGACTTCGACACTGCCGAAGGCCGGCACCACCACCTCGTCACCAGCGCGGACACCGGCCGACCTGAGCGTTCCCACTGTCCCCATGCCGCGGAGCATGTCCAGGTCAGTTGAACGTGAAGTTACGACCAACACCTGACAACACAAACAAAAAAGCTCCGGCCCCTGAACCAAAAGAGGTTCAAGGGCCGGAGCCATAAAAGGAGTTCGGCGGCGTCCTACTCTCCCACAGGGTCCCCCCTGCAGTACCATCGGCGCTGAAAGGCTTAGCTTCCGGGTTCGAAATGTAACCGGGCGTTTCCCTAACGCTAAAACCACCGAAACACTATGAAACTTAGAACAACCGTTGGTCTGTTCGTGGCTTCAGAACCAACACAGTGGACGCGAGCAACTGAGGACAAGCCCTCGGCCTATTAGTACCAGTCAACTCCACACCTTACGATGCTTCCATATCTGGCCTATCAACCCAGTCATCTACTGGGAGCCTTACCCCATCAAGTGGGAGGGAGCCCTCATCTCGAAGCAGGCTTCCCGCTTAGATGCTTTCAGCGGTTATCCTTTCCGAACGTAGCCAACCAGCCATGCCCTTGGCAGAACAACTGGCACACCAGAGGTCCGTCCGTCCCGGTCCTCTCGTACTAGGGACAGCCCTTCTCAAGACTCCTACGCGCGCAGCGGATAGGGACCGAACTGTCTCACGACGTTCTAAACCCAGCTCGCGTACCGCTTTAATGGGCGAACAGCCCAACCCTTGGGACCGACTCCAGCCCCAGGATGCGACGAGCCGACATCGAGGTGCCAAACCATCCCGTCGATATGGACTCTTGGGGAAGATCAGCCTGTTATCCCCGGGGTACCTTTTATCCGTTGAGCGACGGCGCTTCCACAAGCCACCGCCGGATCACTAGTCCCTACTTTCGTACCTGCTCGACCCGTCAGTCTCACAGTCAAGCTCCCTTGTGCACTTACACTCAACACCTGATTACCAACCAGGCTGAGGGAACCTTTGGGCGCCTCCGTTACCCTTTAGGAGGCAACCGCCCCAGTTAAACTACCCACCAGACACTGTCCCTGATCCGGATCACGGACCCAGGTTAGACATCCAGCACGACCAGAGTGGTATTTCAACAACGACTCCACACCAACTGGCGTTGGCGCTTCACAGTCTCCCACCTATCCTACACAAGCCGAACCGAACACCAATATCAAGCTATAGTAAAGGTCCCGGGGTCTTTCCGTCCTGCTGCGCGAAACGAGCATCTTTACTCGTAATGCAATTTCACCGGGCCTATGGTTGAGACAGTCGAGAAGTCGTTACGCCATTCGTGCAGGTCGGAACTTACCCGACAAGGAATTTCGCTACCTTAGGATGGTTATAGTTACCACCGCCGTTTACTGGCGCTTAAGTTCTCAGCTTCGCCTGAACGAATCCAGACTAACCGGTCCCCTTAACGTTCCAGCACCGGGCAGGCGTCAGTCCGTATACATCGCCTTACGGCTTCGCACGGACCTGTGTTTTTAGTAAACAGTCGCTTCTCGCTGGTCTCTGCGGCCACCCCCAGCTCAGACAGAAAATGTCATCACCAGAAATGGCCCCCCTTCTCCCGAAGTTACGGGGGCATTTTGCCGAGTTCCTTAACCATAGTTCACCCGAACGCCTCGGTATTCTCTACCTGACCACCTGAGTCGGTTTAGGGTACGGGCCGCCATGAAGCTCGCTAGAGGCTTTTCTCGACAGCATAGGATCATCCACTTCACCACAATCGGCTCGGCATCAGGTCTCAGCCTTAACATGTGACGGATTTACCTACCACACGGCCTACACCCTTACCCCGGGACAACCACCGCCCGGGCTGGACTACCTTCCTGCGTCACCCCATCGCTTACCTACTACAAGTCTGGTCCGTCGGCTCCACCACTCCCCTTTGCCCGAAGGCTCCAGGGCGGCTTCACGGACTTAGCATCGCCTGATTCAGTATTGGGCGCTCCAAAGCGGGTACCGGAATATCAACCGGTTGTCCATCGACTACGCCTGTCGGCCTCGCCTTAGGTCCCGACTTACCCTGGGCAGATCAGCTTGACCCAGGAACCCTTAGTCAATCGGCGCAAGAGTTTCCCACTCTTGTATCGCTACTCATGCCTGCATTCTCACTCGTGAACCGTCCACAACTCGTTTCCACGGCTGCTTCACCCGGCACACGACGCTCCCCTACCCATCACCACACCCGTTAGGGCTCTCATGGCAATGACACGACTTCGGCGGTGTACTTGAGCCCCGCTACATTGTCGGCGCAGAATCACTTGACCAGTGAGCTATTACGCACTCTTTCAAGGATGGCTGCTTCTAAGCCAACCTCCTGGTTGTCTCTGCGACTCCACATCCTTTCCCACTTAGCACACGCTTAGGGGCCTTAGTCGATGCTCTGGGCTGTTTCCCTCTCGACCATGGAGCTTATCCCCCACAGTCTCACTGCCGCGCTCTCACTTACCGGCATTCGGAGTTTGGCTAAGGTCAGTAACCCGGTAGGGCCCATCGCCTATCCAGTGCTCTACCTCCGGCAAGAAACACACGACGCTGCACCTAAATGCATTTCGGGGAGAACCAGCTATCACGGAGTTTGATTGGCCTTTCACCCCTAACCACAGGTCATCCCCCAGGTTTTCAACCCTGGTGGGTTCGGTCCTCCACGAAGTCTTACCTCCGCTTCAACCTGCCCATGGCTAGATCACTCCGCTTCGGGTCTAGAGCGTGCAACTCAACGCCCTCTTCGGACTCGCTTTCGCTACGGCTTCCCCACACGGGTTAACCTCGCTACACACCGCTAACTCGCAGGCTCATTCTTCAAAAGGCACGCAGTCACGACGCAGAAACAAAGTCTCTGCGCGACGCTCCCACGGCTTGTAGGCACACGGTTTCAGGTACTATTTCACTCCGCTCCCGCGGTACTTTTCACCATTCCCTCACGGTACTATCCGCTATCGGTCACCAGGGAATATTTAGGCTTAACGGGTGGTCCCGCCAGATTCACACGGGATTTCTCGGGCCCCGTGCTACTTGGGTGGCTCTCAAGCAAGCCGCTGACGTTTCAGCTACGGGGGTCTTACCCTCTACGCCGGACCTTTCGCATGTCCTTCGCCTACATCAACGGTTTCTGACTCACCGACCGGCCGGCAGACCGATCAAGAAAGCTCCCACAACCCCGCACTGGCAACCCCTGCCGGGTATCACACCAATACGGTTTAGCCTCATCCAGTTTCGCTCGCCACTACTCCCGGAATCACGGTTGTTTTCTCTTCCTGCGGGTACTGAGATGTTTCACTTCCCCGCGTTCCCTCCACACTGCCTATGTGTTCAGCAGCGGGTGACAGCCCATGACGACTGCCGGGTTTCCCCATTCGGACACCCCCGGATCAAAGCTCGGTTGACAGCTCCCCGGGGCCTATCGCGGCCTCCCACGTCCTTCATCGGTTCCTGGTGCCAAGGCATCCACCGTGCGCCCTTAAAAACTTGGCCACAGATGCTCGCGTCCACTGTGCAGTTCTCAAACAACGACCAGCCACCCGTCACAACCTGCACCAAGCAGACCTACACCGGGACCGGCACACCGAAGGACGAGCAACGCTCGCACCCTCAGACACCCAACAGCGCGCCCAACACAACCAGCCAAGACCCCGCGTTCCACGCCGAAGCAGTACTAACAGTCCCAAACCGATCGTGCCGAATAGTCAACGTTCCACCCATGAGCAACCAGCATCAGACACTCGCCGATGTACTGGCCCCTGACCAAGCACAAAACTTGGTAAGAAGTGCTCCTTAGAAAGGAGGTGATCCAGCCGCACCTTCCGGTACGGCTACCTTGTTACGACTTCGTCCCAATCGCCAGTCCCACCTTCGACGATTCCCTCCCACAAGGGGTTGGGCCACCGGCTTCGGGTGTTACCGACTTTCGTGACGTGACGGGCGGTGTGTACAAGGCCCGGGAACGTATTCACCGCAGCAATGCTGATCTGCGATTACTAGCAACTCCGACTTCATGGGGTCGAGTTGCAGACCCCAATCCGAACTGAGACCGGCTTTTTGAGATTCGCTCCACCTCACGGCATCGCAGCTCATTGTACCGGCCATTGTAGCACGTGTGCAGCCCAAGACATAAGGGGCATGATGACTTGACGTCGTCCCCACCTTCCTCCGAGTTGACCCCGGCAGTCTCCTGTGAGTCCCCATCACCCCGAAAGGCATGCTGGCAACACAGAACAAGGGTTGCGCTCGTTGCGGGACTTAACCCAACATCTCACGACACGAGCTGACGACAGCCATGCACCACCTGTACACCGACCACAAGGGGGCGACCATCTCTGGCCGTTTCCGGTGTATGTCAAGCCTTGGTAAGGTTCTTCGCGTTGCGTCGAATTAAGCCACATGCTCCGCTGCTTGTGCGGGCCCCCGTCAATTCCTTTGAGTTTTAGCCTTGCGGCCGTACTCCCCAGGCGGGGAACTTAATGCGTTAGCTGCGGCACGGACGACGTGGAATGTCGCCCACACCTAGTTCCCAACGTTTACGGCGTGGACTACCAGGGTATCTAATCCTGTTCGCTCCCCACGCTTTCGCTCCTCAGCGTCAGTATCGGCCCAGAGATCCGCCTTCGCCACCGGTGTTCCTCCTGATATCTGCGCATTTCACCGCTACACCAGGAATTCCGATCTCCCCTACCGAACTCTAGCCTGCCCGTATCGAATGCAGACCCGGGGTTAAGCCCCGGGCTTTCACATCCGACGCGACAAGCCGCCTACGAGCTCTTTACGCCCAATAATTCCGGACAACGCTTGCGCCCTACGTATTACCGCGGCTGCTGGCACGTAGTTAGCCGGCGCTTCTTCTGCAGGTACCGTCACTCTCGCTTCTTCCCTGCTGAAAGAGGTTTACAACCCGAAGGCCGTCATCCCTCACGCGGCGTCGCTGCATCAGGCTTTCGCCCATTGTGCAATATTCCCCACTGCTGCCTCCCGTAGGAGTCTGGGCCGTGTCTCAGTCCCAGTGTGGCCGGTCGCCCTCTCAGGCCGGCTACCCGTCGTCGCCTTGGTAGGCCATCACCCCACCAACAAGCTGATAGGCCGCGGGCTCATCCTTCACCGCCGGAGCTTTCCACACGAAACCATGCGATCCCGTGTCATATCCGGTATTAGACCCCGTTTCCAGGGCTTGTCCCAGAGTGAAGGGCAGATTGCCCACGTGTTACTCACCCGTTCGCCACTAATCCCCTCCCGAAAGAGGTTCATCGTTCGACTTGCATGTGTTAAGCACGCCGCCAGCGTTCGTCCTGAGCCAGGATCAAACTCTCCGTGAATGCTTTACCCGACTGCGTTTAACTAAAAACCGCCGGTGAGACACTCGCGTTGAGCGGAACCACAAGGAGGAATAATCCCCGTGGTTCACAGCGTCCTCGCTGTGTGCGCCTCCCAAGAAACTTGGAAGGACTTTTCAAAGGAACCTCATCCCCCACGATGTGGGGAACGGGGTATCAACATATCTGGCGTTGACTTTTGGCACGCTGTTGAGTTCTCAAGGAACGGACGCTTCCTTCGGCCTGCCCTCGCGGGCTTCCTCCGGGCGCTTCCCTTCGGTCTTGCGTCTCCGACTCTATCAGATCCTTTCGGCCCTGATTTTCGCCGGTGCGATTCGACCTTTCGGCTTCTTCGCGGTTCCAACCTTACCAGATCCGTTTCCGTCTCCGGCCCCCTGTTGGAGCGGGGTTCGACCGCTTCGCTTTCGCTTTTCGGCCTTTCCGACTTTATCAGATCTTCCTTCGTTTCCGGCCGCTGAGCGGCTGGTTCGAATTTCGCTCTGAATTGCCCGTCGAAGGGGCTTGCCTTTCGGCTTTTCCGACTTTATCAGATTGCTCTGGTCGGAATTCTCCGCGTCCACGGGGAGGCGTCCGTACGCACAGGCGTGTGGCGCTTCCCGTTCAGGCGGAACCGCAAACGTACTGGAGCGGGGCGCCTGGATGCAAATCCGGGTGCCCCGCTCCTACTTGAGGACCTTCGTACGGGTCGTCAGACCTCGACGACCACGGGAAGGATCATCGGGCGGCGACGGTAGTTGTCCGACACCCACTTGCCGACGGAGCGGCGGATCAGCTGCTGGAGCTGGTGGGGTTCGGCGATGCCGTCCTGGGCCGCCTTGGCCAGCGCCTCGTCGATCTTGGGGAGGACGCCCTGGAAGTCGCTGTCGTCGATGCCCGAGCCGCGGCCGTGGACGTTGGGTCCGCCCACCGTCTTGCCGGTGCTGCTGTCCACGACGACGAAGATCGAGATGATGCCCTCGTCGCCCAGGATGCGGCGATCCTTGAGATGGGTCTCGGTGACATCGCCGACCGAGAGGCCGTCGACGTAGACATAGCCGGCCTGGACCTTGCCGCTGATCTTGGCGATGCCGTCGACCAGGTCGACGACCACGCCGTCCTCGGCGATCACGATGCGGTCCTTGGGAATGCCCGTGAGGGCGCCCAGCTCGGCGTTGGCGCGGAGGTGGCGCCATTCGCCGTGGACCGGCATGAGGTTCCTCGGCTTGCAGATGTTGTAGAAGTACAGCAGTTCGCCGGCCGAGGCGTGGCCCGAGACGTGGACCTTGGCGTTGCCCTTGTGAACCACGTTCGCGCCCCAGCGGCTGAGGCCGTTGATCACGCGGTAGACCGCGTTCTCGTTGCCGGGGATCAGCGACGACGCCAGGATCACCGTGTCGCCCTGGACGATGCGGATCTGGTGGTCACGGTTGGCCATCCGGGAGAGGGCGGCCATCGGCTCGCCCTGGGAGCCGGTGCAGACCAGCACGACCTCGTCGTCCGGGAGGTCGTCGAGGGTCTTGACGTCGACGACCAGGCCCGCGGGGACCTTGAGATAGCCCAGTTCGCGGGCGATGCCCATGTTGCGGACCATCGAGCGGCCGACGAAGGCGACCCGGCGGCCGTACTCGTGGGCCGCGTCCAGGATCTGCTGGATGCGGTGCACATGGCTGGCGAAGCTGGCGACGATGATGCGCTTGTTGGCGCTCGCGAACACCTGGCGCAGCACGTTGGAGATGTCGCGCTCCGGCGGGACGAAGCCCGGGACCTCGGCGTTGGTGGAGTCGGTGAGGAGGAGGTCGATGCCCTCCTCGCCCAGCTTGGCGAAGGCCGGGAGGTCGGTCAGCCGGCGGTCCAGCGGGAGCTGGTCCATCTTGAAGTCGCCGGTGTGCACCGCCATGCCCGCGGGGGTGCGGATGGCGACCGCGAGCGCGTCCGGGATGGAGTGGTTGACGGCGATGAACTGGCACTCGAAGGGGCCCAGCCGCTCGCGGTCGCCCTCGGCGACCTCCAGCGTGTACGGGCGGATCCGGTGCTCCTGGAGCTTGGCCTCGATGAGGGCGAGGGTCAGCTTGGAGCCGATCAGCGGGATGTCCGGCTTCTCGCGGAGGAGGTAGGGGACGCCGCCGATGTGGTCCTCGTGGCCGTGCGTGAGCACGATGCCGTCGATGTCGTCGAGGCGGTCCCTGACGGACGTGAAGTCCGGCAGGATCAGGTCGATTCCGGGCTGCTCCTCCTCGGGGAAGAGCACTCCGCAGTCGACGATCAACAGCCGGCCGCCGTACTCGAAGACCGTCATGTTGCGGCCGATCTCGCCCAGGCCGCCGAGCGGGGTGACGCGCAGGCCACCCTCGGGGAGCTTCGGCGGGGCGCCGAGCTCGGGGTGCGGATGACTCAAAAGACTCTCCTCACCACGCACGCCACGATGCCGTCGAGGCACGTGGCGCGCATGACATTCGTGCACTTGCTATAGGGCGTTTGTTGGTCCGTATTCAGTTGTGAAGTCTGTGTTCTAGAGCTGTACCCCGCCGGCGGCGAGATCGCGCTTGAGCTGTTCGGTCTCCTCGGGCGAGAGGTCGACCAGGGGCAGCCGGAGCGGGCCGCTGGGCAGGCCCTGCAGGGCGAGCGCCGCCTTGGTCGTGATCACGCCCTGGGTCCGGAACATGCCGGTGAAGACGGGCAGCAGCTTCTGGTGGATCTCCGTCGCCTTGGTGACGTCACCGTTGAGGTGGGCGTCGAGGAGGGCGCGCAGCTCCGGCGTGACGACGTGACCGACCACGGAGACGAAGCCGACCGCGCCGACCGAGAGCAGCGGGAGGTTGAGCATGTCGTCGCCGCTGTACCAGGCGAGGCCGGAGCGGGCGATGGCCCAGCTAGCGCGGCCGAGGTCGCCCTTGGCGTCCTTGTTGGCGACGATCCGGGGGTGCTCGGCGAGCCGCACCATGGTGTCGGTGTTGATCGGGACGCCGCTGCGGCCGGGGATGTCGTAGAGCATCACGGGCAGGTCGGTGGCGTCCGCGATCGCGGTGAAGTGGCGCAGCAGGCCCTCCTGCGGGGGCTTGCTGTAGTACGGCGTCACCGCGAGCAGGCCGTGCGCGCCGGCGTCCTGGGCGGCGCGGGCCAGTTCGAGACTGTGCCGGGTGTCGTTGGTGCCGGCTCCGGCCACGACGAAGGCCCGGTCGCCGACGGCTTCGACCACGGCGCGGACCAGTTGGGCTTTCTCCGCATCGCTGGTGGTCGGGGACTCTCCGGTGGTGCCGTTGACGACGAGACCGTCGTTGCCGGCGTCCACCAGGTGGGCGGCGAGCCGCTGCGCGCCGTCGAGATCGAGAGCGCCATCCGCCGTGAACGGCGTGACCATGGCGGTCAGCACCCGCCCGAAGGGGGTCTGCGGTGTGGAAGTCGGAGCCATGGGTCCCACGCTACTCGTAGGGCGCCGCGGGGTGCTCCTCTGGGGAGCGGGGAGGTGGACTCCGGCACTGCCTGCTCGGGGGTTCAAGCAGTGCCGGGTCCGTTTGTTCAGCGTAAATGAACTTCTCAAAATGCCGCAATCCGGACACTTCGGACGGGTATTCCGGTGCCCGGCGTCCCGTTCGCCGTGCCGGCAGCGGCGTGCTCCGCGGGGGCGGAGTCCCTACGGGGCAATGCGGCCGTTCGCATTGAAGGCGGCATAGGTCAGGGGCATCAGCTTCGCCCAGTGGGCCTCCATCTGCTCGCCCACCATCTCGATCTCGCGCTGCGGGAAGGACGGGACCTTCGCCAGCTCGTGCTGGGTGCGCAGACCGAGGAAGTGCATCAGGGAGCGGGCGTTGCAGGTGGCGTACATCGAGGAGTAGAGGCCGACCGGGAGGACCGCGCGGGCCACCTCGCGGGCCACGCCGGCGGCGAGCATCTCCTGGTACGCGGCGTACGCCTGGCGGTAGGAGTCCTCCATCGCGCGGCCGGTGAGCTCGGACTGCGCCGCGGTGCCCTCGACGAACTCGTACTTGCCGGGGCGGCCCTGCTGGACCAGCTTGCGGGACTCACCGGGGACGTAGAAGACCGGCTCAAGCTGGCGGTAGCGACCGGACTCCTCGTTGTACGACCAACCGACGCGGTGGCGCATGAACTCGCGGAAGACGAAGATCGGGGCGCTGATGAAGAACGTCATGGAGTTGTGCTCGAACGGGCTGCCGTGCCGGTCCCGCATCAGGAAGTTGATCAGGCCCTTGGAGCGCTCCGGGTCCTTGGTCAGCTCGTCGAGGGACTGCTCGCCGGCCGTCGAGACCCGGGCCGCCCACAGCACGTCGCTGTCTGCTGCGCTGTGCTTGACCAGCTCGACCGTCACCTCGCTGCGGAAGCTGACGGGGGCGCTCTCAGCGCTGTCGGGGGTGTGGGACACCGGCGGTTCCTTCCGTTCGATCCTCGTGCGCGCCAAGCCTACGGCCCGCCACTGACAGTCGAGGAAATGACGACTGATGCCGTGTTAGCGGCAAAACGGGCAAACGTTGACCCCGACTGCGGGGCTGCGGGCGGCGGTTGATATTTTTCACAGAAGTAACGGAAAACGGGCACCAAACGGACGCCTCAGACGTCTCTACCTGTGACAGTGCCCACTTCGAGGTTCCAAGGAGAGCCCCCTCATGTTCCGCCGGCGAGAGCCCGTCCCGTTCGCCTTCGTTGCCGAGGCAGACCGGTTCCGCAGCAATATCACTCCCCCGCCGCGTCCGCGTCCTTCGCGTACGCAGCTCGTCGGCCAGTTCCTGATCACCCTCACCGTGGTAGGCGGGCTGACAGGTTCCCTGCTGTTCGGCCTGCCCGCCCTCCAACAGGACACCTCCGGCGCGACCGGGGTGCACCAGTCCGAGGCCGCGCACCGCTGACCGGGCGGGCGGGGCGGGCCACCGGGTGGTTCCGCCCCGCCGCTCCCGATAGCCTCACCGCTCACAGCTTCCGTCGGCATGCCCCGCGTGCTGACCAGCCCCGAGTGAGGACCAGCCGTGCCCCTGCCCTTCCTGACGGCCGACCACGCCCTCCAGGCCGACGGCCGCGCGGATCCCGTACCCCCGTCGGATCTCGACCCCGACGATTGGCGCCGTCCCTACCGCCCCGGACCGTGGCGGGTGGGGACGGCGGCCGTGTTTCTGCTGCTCGCCTCGTTCGTGCTGCTCTCGGCGCTGATCATCGCGCTGGCCGGGGCGCCGGTCGGGGCTGCGGTGTGCGCGGCGGTCGGACTGCTGGTGATCGTGCTGGCGCTGCGGCTGGTGCGGGTCGGGATCTGGGTGAGCGCCCAGGGGCTGCGACAGGTGAACCTGCTGCGCACCACGACCCTGCCGTGGTCCGCGGTCACCGCGGTCCGCACCGTCCAACAGCCGGTGCGCTGGCTGGGGTTGCCGCGGACGGTGCAGGGCCAGGCCCTGCGCGTGGACCGGGCGTCCGGCGCGCCGCTGCGCGTGCTGGTGACCGACCACAACGGGGACTTCCTCGGCCGCGCGGAGGCGTTCGAGGGCGCCGTCGACGCGTTGGAGGCGTGGGCGGCCGAGTGCCGCTAGGCGACCCCCACCCTCCCGGTCACCGCACTCACCCAGGCAACCGCAACGTCAACCGCCCGGCCCCGTACGGCAGTTGTGTACGGGGCCGGGCGGTCGGGGTTTGCGGGGTGGGGGGTTAGGTGGTGCGGGCGGGGTGGTGGTCGCCGGGGAGCGGGCGGCCGTCGTGCAGGGCGATGGCGCGTTGCATGGCCTTGCGGGCGCGGGGGGTGTCCCGGGCGTCCCGGTAGGCGACGGCGAGCCGGAACCAGGTGCGCCAGTCGCCGGGGGCCTCCTCGGTCTCGGCCTGGCGACGGGCGAAGGCCGCGTCCGCCGCGTCCCGGTCGATCCGGCCGCCGGGGGTGCGCGCGAGGTCCTCGTCGGGCAGGCCGCCCTCCGCCGCCAGTTCGTGGGCCAGCCGGTTCGCGTCGCGGGCGAAGCGGGTGTTGGCCCACAGGAACCAGCCGCCCAGGAACGGCAGCACGAAGGCCACCGCGCCCATGCCCATCGCCGCCGGTTCGCCGGTCAGCAGGAGGAGCACGCCCTCCATCGCCACCACGCCGAAGACGAGCACCAGCACGGTGGCGAGGAAGACGTAGGTGATCTTTCCGCCCATGGTCAGTCCAGATCGAGGAAGTTCTCCAGGCCCATGGTCAGGCCCGGAGCGGACACCACGCGGCGCACGCCGAGCAGGATGCCCGGCATGAAGCTGCTGTGGTGGAGGGAGTCGTGGCGGATGGTGAGGGTCTCGCCCACCCCGCCGAGCAGCACCTCCTGGTGCGCCAGGAGACCGCGCAGCCG
This sequence comes from Streptomyces sp. WZ-12, assembly GCF_028898845.1. Taxonomy (NCBI): domain Bacteria; kingdom Bacillati; phylum Actinomycetota; class Actinomycetes; order Kitasatosporales; family Streptomycetaceae; genus Streptomyces; species Streptomyces sp. WZ-12. Next base: position 2,839,044 of record NZ_CP118574.1, read on the forward strand.
GACCGAGTGGACCGGGACGCCGTCCACGTCCGCGCCGCGGGCGCCGTCCAGCGCGGTGCTGGTGGCGTCCGGCTGGGGCGGGCAACCGGCCGCCGCGCGGGCCTCGGCGATCAGCCGGGCGGTGCGGGCGGCGGTGCCGGACGGCGCGTCCGCCTTGTTCGGGTGGTGCAGCTCGACGATCTCGGCGGACTCGAAGAAGCGGGCGGCCTGCTGCGCGAACCGCATGGTGAGGACCGCACCGATGGAGAAGTTCGGGGCGATCAGCACGCCCGCGCCGGGGGCGGCGTCGAGCCAGGTGTGCAGGCGCGCGAGGCGCTCCTCGGTCCAGCCGGTGGTGCCGACCACGCCGTGGATGCCGTGCCGCAGACAGAAGTCGAGGTTGTCCATCACCGCGTCGGGGGTGGTGAGTTCGACCGCGACCTGGGCGCCGGTCTCGACCAGCGTCTCCAGCTTGTCGCCGCGGCCCAGGGCCGCGACCAGCTCCATGTCGTCGGCGGCCTCGACGGCCCGGACGGCCTCGGAGCCGATGCGCCCCTTGGCTCCCAGGACGGCCACGCGCAGCTTGCTCATCGAATCTCCGCTTCTCTGTGGGGTGGGGCTGCCCGCCGCCTAGGCGACGGCGTCGTCCAGGCGGGCCGCCTGCCGGTCCTTCAGCGGACCGATGACGGACAGCGAGGGGCGTGCGCCCAGGACATCACGAGCCACCGCGCGGACCTCGTCCGGGGTCACCGCCGATATCCGGGCCAGCACCTCGTCGACCGACATGTGCTCGCCCCAGCACAGTTCGCTCTTGCCGAGCCGGTGCATCAGGGCGCCGGTGTCCTCCAGGCCGAGGACCGTGGAACCGCGCAACTGGCCGATCGCGCGCCGGATCTCGTCATCGGTGAGGCCCTCGGACGCCACCGTGTCGAGCTCGTCGCGGCAGATCTTGAGCACGTCGTGCACCTGGTTGGGCCGGCAGCCGGCGTAGACGCCGAACAGGCCGCAGTCGGCGAAGCCCGAGGTGAAGGAGTACACGCTGTAGGCCAGGCCGCGCTTCTCGCGGACCTCCTGGAAGAGGCGGGAGCTCATCCCGCCGCCCAGGGCGGTGTTCAGCACGCCCATCGCCCAACGCCGGTCGTCGTTGCGGGACATGCCGGGCATGCCCAGGACCACGTGGGCCTGCTCGGTCCGGCGGTTGAGCAGTTCGACCCGGCCGGCGGTGCGCAGGGCGCGGTCGCCGCCGCGCGGGGAGAGCGGGGTGGCCTCCGGGCGGCCCAGCGCGCCGGCCCGCTCGAAGGCGCGGCGCACCAGCCGGACGACCTTGGCGTGGTCGACGTTGCCGGCGGCGGTGACGACCAGGTGCGTGGGGTCGTAGTGCTTCTTGTAGAAGCGGCGGATGCGGTCGGCGGTGAGCGCGTTGACGGTGTCGACGGTGCCCAGGACCGGGCGGCCCAGCGGGGTGTCGCCGAGCATGGTGTGCGCGAACAGGTCGTGCACGCAGTCGCCCGGGTCGTCCTCGGTCATCGCGATCTCTTCGAGGATCACCCCGCGCTCGGCGTCCACGTCCCCGGTCTCGATCAGCGAGCCGGTGAGCATGTCGCACACCACGTCGATGGCGAGCGGCAGATCGGTGTCGAGCACCCGCGCGTAGTAGCAGGTGTACTCCTTCGCCGTGAAGGCGTTCATCTCGCCGCCGACCGCGTCGACGGCGGCCGAGATGTCCAGGGCGGAGCGGCGCTCGGTGCCCTTGAAGAGCAGGTGCTCCAGGTAGTGGGTGGCGCCGTTCAGGGACGGCGTCTCGTCGCGGGAGCCGACGTGCGCCCAGATCCCGAAGGTGACCGAGCGGACGGTGGGCAGCGTCTCGGTGACGACGCGCAGGCCGCCGGGGAGGGTGGTGCGGCGGACCGTGCCGGCCCCCGCGGTGCCCTTCAGAAGCGTTTGGGTACGGGCGACGGCCCGCCCCTCCGAGGAGGTGCGGGCCGTCGTCGCGTGCGTGCGGGACGTCACTTGGCGGCGTCGTCCTTCGTGTCGTCCTCGGCGGCGTCCTCGTCCTCGATCACGGGGATCAGGGAGAGCTTGCCGCGCTGGTCGATCTCGGCGATCTCGACCTGGACCTTGGCGCCCACGCCGAGCACGTCCTCGACGTTCTCGACGCGCTTGCCGCCGGCCAGCTTGCGGATCTGCGAGATGTGCAGCAGGCCGTCCTTGCCCGGGAGCAGGGACACGAACGCACCGAAGGTGGTCGTCTTGACGACGGTGCCCAGGTAGCGCTCGCCGACCTCCGGCATGGTCGGGTTGGCGATGCCGTTGATCGTGGCGCGGGCGGCCTCGGCGGCCGGGCCGTCGGCGGCACCGATGTAGATGGTGCCGTCGTCCTCGATCGTGATGTCGGCGCCGGTGTCCTCCTGGATCTGGTTGATCATCTTGCCCTTGGGGCCGATGACCTCACCGATCTTGTCCACCGGGATCTTGACGGTGATGATCCGCGGCGCGTTCGGCGACATCTCGTCCGGGACGTCGATGGCCTCGTTCATCACGTCGAGGATGTGCAGGCGGGCGTCGCGGGCCTGCTTCAGCGCGGCGGCCAGGACCGAGGCGGGGATGCCGTCGAGCTTGGTGTCGAGCTGGAGCGCGGTCACGAACTGCTTGGTGCCGGCGACCTTGAAGTCCATGTCACCGAAGGCGTCCTCCGCACCGAGGATGTCGGTGAGGGCGACGTAGTGGGTCTGGCCGTCGATCTCCTGGGAGATCAGGCCCATGGCGATGCCGGCGACCGGGGCCTTGAGCGGCACACCGGCGTTCAGCAGCGACATCGTCGAGGCGCAGACCGAGCCCATGGACGTCGAGCCGTTGGAGCCCAGCGCCTCGGAGACCTGGCGGATCGCGTAGGGGAACTCCTCGCGCGTCGGCAGCACCGGCGCGATGGCGCGCTCGGCGAGCGCGCCGTGGCCGATCTCGCGGCGCTTGGGGGAGCCCACGCGGCCGGTCTCACCGACGGAGAACGGCGGGAAGTTGTAGTTGTGCATGTAGCGCTTGCGGGTCACCGGGGAGAGGGTGTCCAACTGCTGCTCCATGCGGAGCATGTTGAGGGTGGTGACGCCCAGGATCTGGGTCTCGCCACGCTCGAACAGCGCGGAGCCGTGCACCCGCGGGATCGCCTCGACCTCGGCGGCGAGCGTACGGATGTCCGTGACGCCGCGGCCGTCGATGCGCTTCTTCTCCTTGATGACGCGCTCGCGGACCAGGGACTTGGTCAGCGCGCGGTACGCGGCGGAGATCTCCTTCTCGCGGCCCTCGAAGTCCGGGAGGAGCTTCTCGGCGGCGAGCGCCTTGACGCGGTCGAGCTCGGCCTCGCGCTCCTGCTTGCCGGCGATGGTGAGCGCCTGGGCGAGCTCACCCTTGACGGCCTTGGTGAGCGCCTCCAGGACGTCGGCCTGGAAGTCGAGGAAGATCGGGAACTCGCCGACCGGCTTGGCGGCCTTGGCGGCCAGGTCCGACTGGGCCTTGCACAGGACCTTGATGAACGGCTTGGCGGCCTCCAGGCCGGCCGCGACGACCTCTTCGGTCGGGGCCTCGGCGCCGCCCTTGACCAGCTCGATGGTCTTCTCGGTGGCCTCGGCCTCGACCATCATGATCGCGACGTCGCCGTCGGGCAGCACCCGGCCGGCCACGACCATGTCGAAGACCGCGTCCTCCAGCTCGGTGTGGGTCGGGAACGCCACCCACTGGCCGTTGATCAGGGCGACGCGGGTGCCGCCGACGGGGCCGGAGAAGGGCAGGCCGGCGAGCTGCGTGGAGCAGGAGGCGGCGTTGATGGCGACCACGTCGTAGAGGTGGTCGGGGTTGAGCGCCATGACCGTCTCGACGATCTGGATCTCGTTGCGCAGGCCCTTCTTGAAGGAGGGGCGCAGCGGCCGGTCGATGAGGCGGCAGGTGAGGATGGCGTCCTCGGAGGGGCGGCCCTCACGGCGGAAGAAGGAGCCGGGGATCTTCCCGGCTGCGTACATCCGCTCCTCGACGTCGACGGTCAGCGGGAAGAAGTCCAGCTGGTCCTTCGGCTGCTTGGAGGCGGTGGTGGCCGACAGCACCATGGTGTCGTCGTCCAGGTACGCGACGGCGGAGCCGGCGGCCTGCTTGGCCAGGCGGCCCGTCTCGAAGCGGATGGTGCGGGTGCCGAACGAACCGTTGTCGATAACGGCCTCGGCGTAGTGGGTCTCGTTCTCCACCAGGAATATCTCCTCGTCTGCGTCCGCTGCCCGTGTGGCAGGGGACCGTCTTCGGTGGAGCGCCGGTGCGGGCCGGTCTTCGATCGAAGCACCCGGGGTGCTGCCGCATGGGGTGACCACGGGCGGTCCGGGGGCCACTACCGAGGACCGGCGGTTTAAGGGCGCTCTACCGCGTTCGCTTTTGCGATATGGCACCAGACTACAAAGCATCCGTCCACCATGCGGTGGTACGGGTGTCCGGTGCGTACGGCAAAGGGAGCGGCCCCCGGCGGGAACCGCTCCCTCTACGGCGTCTTACTTGGCGCCCGCCGCGCCGCGGCGGATGCCCAGGCGCTCGACCAGCGCACGGAAGCGCGTGATGTCCTTCTTCGCCAGGTACTGCAGCAGGCGGCGGCGCTGGCCGACGAGCAGCAGCAGACCACGGCGGGAGTGGTGGTCGTGCTTGTGGGTCTTGAGGTGCTCGGTCAGGTCCGAGATGCGGCGGGAGAGCAGCGCGACCTGGACCTCGGGGGAGCCGGTGTCACCCTCCTTGGTGGCGAACTCGGCCATGATCTGCTTCTTCGTGGCGACGTCGAGCGACATCCGTACTCCTTGGGGTTCTGGTCCACGAGCGCCCCTGGATTTACTACACAGGGAATCTTCGATTACTCCAGTGGACCGTCACACAGCGTACCAGTTGGCGGCGGCCCCCCGACCGGGTGGTCGAGGGGCCGCCGTGAGGTCCGGTGCCGCGGCTAGTTGCCGGTCAGGCCGCGGACGGTGTTGTAGACGTTCAGCACCGCCAGGCACAGCGGCACCAAGGACAGCAGGACCAGGCCGTCGAAGATGTCGAAGATCCGGCCCCAGAAGGGGGTGACGCCCTTCTTCGGGACGATCAGCCCGACGCCGACGAGGATGGCCGCGCCCACCGCGATGCTGCTGGAGAACCAGACGGTGCGGACGTTCAGCGGGCCGGAGTCCTGGAAGCGCTCCAGGGTGACGAAGATGTCCGTCGGCGGGTGCAGTGCGATGCCCAGGACGAGCAGCACGATGGTGAGGATGCCGGCGATGGTCAGGCAGGCGACCTGCGCGGTGTAGTCGAAGAGCCGGGCGCGCAGCATGATCGTGATGCCCGCGGCGAGCGCCATGACCTGGGCCCAGACGTTGTCCGAGAAGCCGAGGACGACGCCGGCGGAGCCGACGACCAGGGCGGAGCAGCCGGCGACCAGGCCCAGCAGCAGCTCGTGGCCGCGCTTGGCCTGGTTGCCGATCTTCACGAAGTCGACGGACTCGGCCTCGGAGCCGCTCTCCAGGGCGCCCTTGGCGATCTGGTCGGGCGACTGGTAGCCGATCGGGAGCCGGGCGAAGCGCGCGGAGAGGCTGGGCAGCCAGGCCACCAGGGCGATGGAGACCACGGCGGTGACCGCGGCGACCTCGATCGGGGCGGCGTCGGTGAGGATCGCGGCGAAGACCGAGAGGGTGCCGATGGCGGAGAGGAACGCGGCCGCGACGAAGGGAGCGTCACCGCGCGGCAGCATGACCACCAGGAGCACGGAGGCGATCAGTACGGTCACGCAGCCGACGAGCAGGTGGAGCCGGCCGGGACCGCCGCCCGCGTCGACGGGGAAGATGCCGGAGCCCGCGATGAGCAGGTGCGGCAGCGACGCCAACCCCAGCGCGATCGAGGAGGCGTGGTCGTCGTAGACCCGGGCGCGGACGCCGGACAGGGCGACCAGGACGACGCCGACCACGCCGGCGATGATGCCGGGCAGCCGGTGCATGTCGCGGTTGACCGGATTCGAGAACCACAGCGCGAACGCCATCATCACCAGCAGCAGCACGCCGGCGCTGAGGCCGACGACCCGCATCAGGTCGTCGCTCCAGCGGCTGCGGTTCTGCTTGACCGCGGAGGCGATGGCGTCCGAGACGTCGTCGAAGACGGGCAGCGGGAGCGACTCCGCGAACGGCTTCAGCAGCAGCAGGTCACCGTCGAGGATCTGCTGCTGCGCGAGCGACTGCCCGGCGTCGAGGACGGTGCCGTCGCGCCGTACGAGGTGGTACCCGGTCGGGGCGCCCTCGGTCTGGGACTGCCCGGAGAGTCGCAGGATCTCCGGGTAGATATCGACGAGTGCCACGTCCTCCGGCAGCGCCACGTCGATCCGTGCGTCCGGCGCGGCGACAGTGACCCGGCAGAAGCCGGTGCCAGTGCTCGTGCTCACCTGGCGGTTCCCCCTATCCGTTGGGCGTTTTGTCGCGTCGCGCGCCCTATATATAGGGCCATCCGTACGGGGCTGTGGCGCGCTCGCGGGGCGTCAGCGTACCGTCCGATCGGGGCCTTGCCCCACCCACCCCTTGACTTGACGCCTAACAGTAGGATCAACGCCTGCGTCGGGCCAAGGACTTGGCTCGGGGGACCGTCGAATCCAACGGGGGCGGTCCGAGACTGCGAGATGCATGAAGGACTGATGCCTCGGTGAGCGTTGTCATCGTCAAGCGCCCGCCCCGCGCGCTGCCACCCGAAGTCCCCTCGGAGGAGGTGGTACTTGAGGCACCGCCGGAACTCCCCCGGCAGGGAGAACCCGAAAGCCTGCTGATGACCTTCATGCCCATGATGGGCATGGCGTCTTCGGCCGGCTTCTTGTTCATGGGGAACCAGCCGTTCATGAAGATCATGGGCGGCTTCATGGTTGCTGCCACGCTGTCGATGGCGATCATGCAGATCGTCAAGTCCCGCCAGGGGCCTTCCGGACAGATGGTGCAGGAGCGCCAGGACTACCTCAAGTACCTTGCGCAGAAGCGGAAAGAGGTGCGGCGCACCGCGCGCAGGCAGCGGGACGCGCAGCTCTTCACCCATCCCGACCCGAGCCAGTTGTGGTCCGTGGTCGCCGAGGGCAAGCGGGTGTGGGAACGCCGGGTGAACGACCCGGACTTCGCCCAAGTGCGCCTGGGATTGGGGCCGCAGCAGCTCGGCACGCCGCTGCGCGCGCCGGAGACCGCGCCGGTCGACGAGCTGGAGCCGCTGACCGCGCACGCGATGAAGGAGTTCCTCGACAAGCACGGCCACCTGGAGAACCTCCCGTTGGCGGTGTCGCTGCGCGCCTTCTACCACCTGACCGTCTCAGGTGAACCGGACACTGTCTACGGCGCCTCCCGCGCCCTCATCGCCCAGTTGTGCACCCTGCACTCGCCCGAGGACCTGGTGGTGGCCGTGGTGGCCGCGCCGGGTGCGCAGGCCGAGTGGGAGTGGACGAAGTGGCTGCCGCAGGTCCAGGACAAGACCACCGACGGCGCCGGCACCCGCCGGCTGGTCGTCTCGGACCTCGGTGAGATCGAGGAGTTGCTGGCGGACGAGTTGGAGGGCCGCGGGCGGTTCAACCCGCAGGGCCAGCCGGTGACCGACACCCCGCACGTCATCGTCGTGCTGGACGGCGGCGACGTCCCGATGGACTCGGTGATCGCCGGGGCCGAGGGCCTCCAGGGCGTCACCATCCTGGAGATCGTGCCGGGCGACCTCGACGAGATCCGCGGCGGCCTGGCCGTGCAGGTGTGGCCGGGGAAGCTGGTGCTGGAGTCCGCGAGCGGTGCGGTCTACCACGGCGTGTGCGACACCCTGTCGATCTCCGAAGCGGAGGCGCTGGCCCGCCAGTTGGCCCCCTTGCGGGCCGGCGCGGGGGCGGACGGCGAGGAACCGCTGCTGTCCGCGCTGGACTTCACCGACCTGCTCAACATCGGCGACGCCGGCACCCTGGACGTCTCGCGCACCTGGCGTCCCCGGACGCTGGCCGAGCGGCTGCGGGTGCCGATCGGTGTCGACCGCGACGGCCAGCCGGTGATGCTGGACATCAAGGAAGCCTCGCAGCAGGGCATGGGCCCGCACGGCCTGTGCGTCGGTGCGACCGGTTCCGGTAAGTCCGAGGTGCTGCGCACCCTGGTGCTCGCGCTCGCGGTCACGCACTCCTCGGAGACCCTCAACTTCATCCTCGCCGACTTCAAGGGTGGCGCCACCTTCACCGGCATGTCGGAGATGCCGCACGTCGCGGCGGTCATCACCAACCTCGGTGAGGACGTCACCCTGATCGACCGCATGCGCGACTCGATCACCGGTGAACTCCAGCGCCGCCAGGAGCTGCTGCGCTCGGCGGGCAACTACGCCAACATCACCGACTACGAGAAGGCGCGGGCCGCCGGCGCTCCGCTGGACCCGCTGCCGTCGCTGGTGATGATCATCGACGAGTTCTCCGAGCTGCTCGCCGCCAAGCCCGACTTCATCGAGATGTTCATCCAGATCGGCCGCATCGGCCGGTCCATGGGTGTGCACATGCTGCTCGCCTCGCAGCGTCTGGAAGAGGGCAAGCTGCGCGGTCTGGACACCTTCCTCTCCTACCGCCTGGGTCTGCGCACCTTCTCGGCCGCCGAGTCGCGCACCGCGATCGGTGTGCCCGACGCCTACCACCTGCCGAACGTCCCCGGCTCCGGCATCCTGAAGTACGACACCGAGACGATGGTCCAGTTCAAGGCCGCCTACGTCTCCGGCACGTACCGGGGGCCGAACGGCGGCGGGCGCGCCGGCGGTGGCGGTGGCGGGTCGAACCGGCTGCCGGTGCCGTTCACCGCGGCCCCGGTCATCGAGCAGATCATCGAGGACCCGACCCCGATCGAGCCGGACCCCAACGAGATCGACGACGCGCTGGCCGACACCGTCCTGGACGTCATGGTCCAGCGGATGCAGGGCCAGGGCCCGCCGGCCCACCAGGTGTGGCTGCCGCCGCTGGAGGAGCCGCCCACGGTCAACCAGTTGCTGCCGGCGTTGGCGGTCACCCCCGAACGGGGCGTGCACGCACCGGAGTACACCGCGCTGGGCAAGCTGGTGGTGCCGGTCGCGCTGGTGGACAAGCCGTTCGAGCAGCGGCGTGACGTGATGTACCTGGACTTCTCCGCCGGTGCCGGTCACGGCCTGGTCGTCGGTGGTCCGCAGTCCGGCAAGTCGACCCTGATCCGGTCCGCGATCGCCGCGTTCGCGCTCACCCACACCCCGGCCGAAGTGCAGTTCTACTGCCTGGACTTCGGCGGCGGCGGCATGCTGAGCATGGAGGGCCTGGCGCACGTCGGCGGGGTCGCCTCACGACTGGACGCGGAGAAGGTCCGCCGTACGGTCGCCGAGGTCACCGGCATCCTCAACGAGCGCGAGGAGTTCTTCCGCTCCAACAACATCGACTCCATCGCGACCTACCGCCAGCGGCGGGCCGCGGGCGCCTTCCCCGACCAGAAGTGGGGCGACGTCTTCCTCATCATCGATGGCTGGGGCACGTTCAAGACCGACTACGAGCAGCTCGACCCGGTGATCCTGGACATCGCCGGCCGGGGTCTCGGCTTCGGTGTCCACCTGATCATCGGGGCCTCCCGCTACACCGAGGTCCGCCCGGCCCTGCGCGACCAGCTCCTCAACCGCGTCGAGCTGCGCCTGGGTGACCCGATGGAGTCGGAGTTCGACCGCAAGCGCGCGGAGAACATCCCGATGGGCAAGCCGGGTCGCGGTCTCTCCCCGGACAAGCTGGACTTCCTGGCGGCGCTGCCGCGCCTGGACGGCATGAGCGACCCGGAGACCCTGAGCGACGGCGTCGCCAACCTGGTGCAGACGGTCAACGAGCACTGGCAGGGCGAGCCCGCCCCCAAGGTGCGGATGCTGCCGACCATGCTGCACGCCTCCGACCTGCCCCGGGGCGGCGACTACCCGGAGCACGGCATCGCGATCGGCGTCGACGAGACCACGCTGTCCCCGGCGTTCATCGACTTCGAGACCGACCCGCTGCTGGTCATCTACGGCGAGAGCGAGTCCGGCAAGTCCTCGCTGCTGCGCATGCTGACCAAGCAGATCGCGGAGCGGTACGCGACCGACAAGGCGCTGCTGGTGGTCTCCGACTACCGGCGCGCGCTGCTCGGCGAGCTCCCCGACTCGCACGTGTACAAGTACTGTGCCGCAGGGCCGCAGTTGCAGGAGGTCATCTCCGGGCTGGCCGGTTCGCTGGGCCGGCGCATGCCGGGTCCGGACGTCACGCCCGAACAGCTTCGCAACCGTAGCTGGTACGACCTGCCGGACGCGTTCGTGATCGTCGACGACTACGACCTGGTGGCGACCAGCAGCGGCAACCCGCTGCAACCGCTGCTGGAGTACCTGCCGTTCGCCCGTGACCTGGGTCTGCGCCTGATCCTGGCGCGCAGCTCCTCGGGTGCCGGCAGGTCCTCGTTCGAGCCGGTCATGCAGCGCTCCAAGGAGCTCGGCGCGCAGGGCCTGATCCTGTCCGCCGACCCGGCCGAGGGCCCGCTGATGGGCAACATCAAGGGTCAGCAACTGACGCCGGGACGAGGCATGTTCATCACCCGCAAGCGCGGTGCGCAGCTCGTCCAGACGGGCTTCCTGCCGTTGCGCGGGCAGTGACCGGGGGCCGGTAGCCGGTCGTCGGTGACCGGTGGCCCGTAGGACGGCGGTGGGGCGCCCCTCTTGGGAGGGGCGCCCCACCGGTGTGTTGTGGTGCGTTCGCGTGCGGTGCGGCTTCGAGGCGGCCTACGGGTCAGCCGAAGGCGCCGTGTTGGGTGACGTCGGGGCCGGGGGTCTTGTCGTTCGCCTTGTCGGCGGGCTCGGCGGCGCTCTGCCCGCCGGCCTCGTCGGTGGCCGGGGCCCGCTTCCCCTCCGCCGGCTTCTCCCCCGTCTTCTCCCCGGCCTTCTGCTGCTGCGCGGCGGCCTTCGCCTCCTGCTGCTCCGCCTCGCGCTGCGCCTCGGCCGGGTTCGTCCGTACGCCCTTGGCCAGGCCCTCGCCGCCGCGCGTCGCGGCATCGCCGTCCCTGGGCGTCCCGAACGGGTCGGGCCCGTGGGCGGCGGAGGACGACTCCCACTGGTGCCGGAGCTGCGGCGCCTGGCTCTGACCGCCCCCGCCGCCGCCCCGGCCGCGCTTGCCGAGCGCGCCGCCGAGCCCGTTGGCGAGCTGGCCCAACGCCATGAAGCCGTAGGCGACTTGGGGGCCGGACGACTGGCCGCCGCCCTGTTGCGCGGCGCCCGTGGAGGCGGTGTCGTGGCTGTCGTCGGCGCCGTCGGTGTGGTGGGGGGCTGCCGCGCTGTCCAGGTCGGCCGCGGCCAGTTCGAAGGCGGGCAGCGAGTCGTCGACGGACCGCTTCAACTGGTGCCACTCGGCGGCGAACGCCTCACCGGCCGGGCCGTGCCAGTCGGCCGCCGCGGCGGTGCCCACGTGCCGGTCGAGGTCGCGGACCAGCCCGTCCAGGTGCTTGCCCATGTCCCGCCAGCCGGCCGCCGCCTCGTGCAATGCGTGGGGATTGCGTCGTGATGCGGTCACTTGACGCTCCGCATCATCTCGGCCAGCCCGTCCTCGGCCGCCTGCGCGTTGGCGGCGGTCTCCTTGATGTCGGCGCCGACCTCGGCCAGCCGCTGCTGGAGCTGTGCCAGCGCGCGCTCGGCCTCCTCGAACAGCTCGCGGTGGGGCCGGGCCTCCTCGTCGCTGCCGAATCCGTCGCGGAGCGCCTCCGCGTCCGCCCGCCGTCTGAATGCGTCCAGTTGCCGGCTCAGTTCTTCCGCGCGGATCTCAAAGGTCGTACCGAGCTTGTGCAACGCCTCGGTACTGAGCCGGACTTCATCGGACATCATTTCTCCCCGAATTGAATGACAGCGACCTGCTGAACATCGCCTCAGTCCTAGCACACCCGCAATACTCCCGAAGCCCCGCGCGGAACGGATTCCGAGCGCGCGCGAAGCGGCCCCGGAGCAATATGCGGCAATAGCGACAACCCTGCCTTGACGACCCGTTCACGTCCGTCATTACACTCGGGACGCCGGTACAGCACGCGCGGTTGCTGTGCCACCACGTACAAGGGGGCAGTGATGAGCAATGAGCGGCAGATCCAGGACGAGGATCTGATGGACGTCGCCCATGACCAGGAGCAGGCGCACCGGCTGCGGAAGGCGCTGAAGGTGCTCGCGGAGAACCCCAATGTGGGTGGCAAGCTCCAGGAGATGGCCAAGGAGGTGCTCTCGGGCCGGATGGGCATGAAGGAGGCCATCGAGACGCCCGGTTACATGGACGCGCTGGGCGACCGGATGGGCCAGATCCGGCGGGCGGCCGAGAACCAGACGGCGGAGGAGCGGGAGGCGTCCCACGCCAAGTTCGTCGAGTGGCAGAAGAAGCAGGAAGAGGAGGAGGACCGCGAGCGCGCCGAGCGCGACGGCCCGAGCCTGAACCTCGTCACCGGCCCGCGCCGGGGCGCCCCCGGCCGCGGCCACCGCTGAGGCCCGCGGGACGACCAGGACGATCCGCCCCCATCGGGCCGGCGCGCGAGGCGACCGACGCGGTGGGGGCGGCGGGTTTTCCACCCCCGACCAACCATCACCCTGTCCGCAATCATCCGGATTTCGCGCCCGGTTCGGCATGCGACGTTCAACGTCCGATGTTCGGCGTCCGATGTTCGGTGTTCGGCATCCGGCGCCACTCGCGGACGTCACATCCCCGCCGGGGGATCACGTCCCGAATAGCGCGTCGACAATCTCCCCGGCGCGCAAACCCACGCCGCCGCCCGGAATTTACAAATCGGGAATAGGGGAACCAAGAGGGCGTAAGGGCGATCTAAAGGGATCAAGAGACGTAAGGCGGTTAGGGCGGGTACCGCTCTCCTCCCCGCTCGACTCCACTCCCCCCGCTCACCGCCCGCCCCACCGGTAACACCCCGCTCCGCACCGGTTTCCGCCCCGTCCTCCGGCCCGGATTCTGTCCCGGTTCCGGCACAGCCACCCCTCGGCCGTCCCGTCCACCCGACCCGGATCATAGGATCTAGCCAGTACACGCACGGATCCACGAAAGTGGAAGGCGGGATCAATGGGGGACGAGACAGTCATGAGCTCCTCGGCCGAAGCTGCCGGCAAGACGGACCACTACGCGCCCCACCCGTTCATCGGCGGCCGCACCGCGGTCCTCCGCGCGCTCGCCGCCTGGCGCATGCGGTGGCCGGGCGCCCCGCGCGTCGTCGTGCTCACCGGGAGCCCGGGCAGCGGGCGTTCCCGTGTCCTCGCGGGCTTCCTGATGATGTGCGACCCGGAATACCGCAAGCAGCTCCCGCTGGACGACATGGACCCGGCGACGGTCCCCCCGGACCTCCCGGCCCCGGCGGTGCCCGACCCGCGGGGCCGCACGGCCGCGCAGACGCTGTGGCTCCTCGCCGACCACCTCGACCTGGCGGTCGGGAGCGCGGCGGACGTCTTCTCCGAACTCGCCGCCCGCGAGGAGCCGTTGACGGTCGTCGTACCGGACGCGGACCTCGCCGGCCCGGTGCGCGCCGCCGACGAGCCGACGCGCCTGGTGCGCGAGGTCCTCGCCCCGCTCGCCGCGACCCCGACGGTCCACCTGCTCACCGACGCCCCCCGCGAACTCGCCGCCGAGCTGGCCGGTGCGCTGCCGCCCGGCCAGGTGCAGGTGATCGACCTCGACGAGCCCGAGTGGGCCGACCCCGAGGGCCTGGTCCTGCACGCCGAGACCGCGCTCACGCCGGAGGCGGGCGCCCCCGACCTGCCGTTCACCACCGACCCGGCCGCCCGTAGGGCGCTGGCCGGAGCACTGGCCCAACGGGCGAACGGCAGTCGGCTCACCCTCGATCTGGCCACGCGGTCGCTGTTCACCCACTCCGCGGGTTTCGACCCGGCCGACGAGGCCCAACTGCCCGGCAGCGTCGGCGAGGTGCTCGATCTGCACGCCCGCCGGCTGGGCTCCGACGGGCCAACGCTCCGGCAGCTGCTGGCCCCGCTCGCGTTCGCCGAGGGCGACGGGCTCCCGGTCCACCTGTGGCACCCGCTGGCGAACGCCGTCGCGGGGCGCGACATGGGCCAGGTCCTCGCCGAGGGGATGCTGCTCGCCGCCCCGTTCGTGGAGCCGGTGGAACGCCCGGCGCAGGCGGAAGCGGACGCCGGTCGTGACGGCCAGGAGGAGCCTGAGGAAGGCGCGGACGCCGCCCCGACCCGCACGCTGATCCGCCTGACGCACCCGGCCCTCGCCGCCGAGATCCGCTCCGGCATCCCCGATCCCCGGGACGCCCAGACCAAGATCGCCATGGCGCTGCTGGAGGCGGTCCCCCAGCAGGACTGGTCCCGGGCCGACCCCTACGTCCGCGACCACCTGGCCGCGCACACCCTCGACGCCGGCCTGCTCCCCCAACTCCTCACCGACCCCGGCCTGTTCACGTACGCCGACCCGGTGGTGCTGCGCACCGCCATTCAGGCCGTGCCGCTCGACCAACTGGGCGCGCCGGCCCGTACGTACCTGCGCACCGCGCCGCTGTTCACCCGCTCCGAGGCCCCGGCCGAGATGCGGGCCGCGCTGCTGGAGACCGCGTTCGTCGAGGACGACCTGCCGGCGTACGCGGAGGCGTTGCACGGGCTGGACCTGGCCCTGCCGTGGCGCACCCTGTGGAGCCTGCCGCTGCGGGGCGTCGGCTCGGTGACGACCGGCTACCTCCCGCCCCAGGGGCCGACGACGCCGCCCGACGAGGCCCGGCCGAACGCCCTTCGTCCCGTCGCCGCACTGATCGTCCCCGCCGGTACGCCGGGCTCCCGCCCGCTGCCGACCCCAGCGGATGCACCGGACGCCCCGGACACTTCGGACGCACCAGACGCCTCCGCCCCCGTCGCCCTCCTCCTCCACGATCTGCTCCGCCCCGGGTACGTCGAGGCCGACCCCGCCCAGGTGTTGGGCCCGTCGGAGGAACAGCGGGCGGCGGCCCCGTACGGCCTCAGCCGCGGCGCCGACTACCTGCGGGTGTGGTCCAGGGACAGCGGAGAGGTGGTCACCGCGCTGCTCTCCGACTCCCCGTTCCAGGACGCCGACCTCTCGCCCGAGGGCATCCTGCTCGCGGCCACGGCCCGCGGCGTGACGGCTCGCCAGTTCCTCGCCCCGGCCCCCGCCGCCCCCTCAACAGAGGCCACAGAGGCCGCAGGAACCACCGGGACCACCGAGGCTCACCCCATTCCCGCCCAACCCACCGCGTCCCCCGACGCCGCCGCTGCCACCGGCAGCACCCACGGCCCCGAAGGAGACCCCTCGTGAACACCCAGGCACCGGCCGACGCCGCCGCCCAGCCGCCGGTCACCGGGCCCGGCAACACCGCCGTGGCGACCTACGTCGCCCCGTCCACCGGCGAGGAGAGCAGCCTCGCCAAGGTCTCCCGGCCCGGTCTGCCGCCCGCCGAGTACCAACTCCACGACGAGCTGCGGCGGTTGGGCGTCGACGGGGCCTCGGTCCGCGCGGTCCACACCGACCTGCGCCCGACGATGCTGCCCGGCGGTTACACCGGCGACTTCGTCCTACGGGCCTTCCCCAACGCCGCGTTCTCCTGCACCGCGGAGTACGGCATGCGCCCCGAGGAGCGCGCCGCGGGCATCGCCGACCTGCTCGGGCACATCCAGACCATGCACCAGCTCGCCGGCCGCCCGGCCCCGCCCGCGCCGCACCGCGCGCCCGTCCCGCAGGCCGTCGCCCCGGCGCCGCCGCTGTCCCCCGCGGACCTCGGCGCCCACCTGGCCGAGGTCTTCGGCCCCGACGGCCTCCGCCGCCCCGACGCCGAGGCGCTGGCCGCCACCGCGCTCCCCGAGGACACCCGGACCACCCTCACCGAGGCCGGCCTTCCCGCCCACGTCCCCTACTTCTTCACCGCCGACACCCCCGAAACCCCGCCGGTCGGCGGCCTGTTCGCCGACGTCGCCACCCACCTCCGGGAATCCGGCGCCGACGCCCGACCGGAAACCCTCGACATCCTCAGCGGATACGTCCGGCTCGGCACCGACGGCCTCTACACCCTCGCCGTCCAGTGCACCGCCCCGGAGAACGACCCGAGCCAGCTCGGCACCGTCTGGGCGATCCAACCCGGCACCGGCGGCGCCCGCTTCGTCAACCGCTCCCTCGCCGCCTACCTCCGCTCTCTCGCCCTCCTCGTCGCCACCCGCCAACAGCTCCCGCCCCTCGACCCCTACGCCTCGGGTGCCGCCCTCGCCACCTTCCAGGAACGCCTCGTATCCCTGGACTCCTGGGCCCTGGACAACCCCGACAACTGGTGGTCCCTGGTGACCGAGCAGATGTGGCACGGGTTGTTCTGATCGCCCTGAGCCGACAGGGGTTGCCTTTGGCCGATGCGGCCCGAGGCAACCCCCGCCGGAAGAGGGCTGGACGCCCTATGAGGGAAGAGGACTAGCTCTCCTTCTGCATCCGCTCGGCGAAGGTCTTCGACATCGTGCCCAACGTGGCGTCGACGGCGTCCTGCTTGCCGCTCCCGCGGTAGTCCACCGTGCCGACGAAGGAGCCTGCAAGGAGAACGACCCCCTGGTCGTCCCGGCTCGTCCCCGTGGTGCCCACGAACGCCACGCTCTCGGTCCCGAACTTCTCGCCGTTCAGGATCCGGTACTTGGACGAGTGGCTCTCGATGGAGGCCTTCCATTTCCGGAAGGCCTTCTTGGCCGCGGTGTCGTTGTGGTACGCAACCGCGTCGAAGACGGCCCGCTTGCTCCGGTCGCCGTTCCCGTACGCGACATGGCTCTCAGCCACAGCGCTCACACACCAGCCCGAGGGCTTGTCCGCGGTGGATCTGCACTTCTTGGGAGGCAGCGTGCTGGACGGCTTGTTGGTCACGGTCTTGAGCTCCGTCGGCATGCTGCCGGCCGACGGCAGGACGCTCTCGGCGCTCTGCTTCGAACTCGTCCCGCACCCCGCCAGCGCGAAGGACATGGCAAGCACCACGGCTCCGAACCCCTGCACCTTCTGACGCTTACCGAACCACACGGCAACTCCTCGGATCTCGACACACCGATCTCACTTGTATCAGGAGGGGATGACACCACCGCAGCCGTCCGCGGTTCCGCCCCCTGCGAGCCCGGACATTCAAGGGCAACTCTCCCCGCCCGCATCCGTACCCCAGGCGCCAGCCCCTCAGGGCAACAGCAACCAGTCCGCCGCCAACGCCGCGGCCAGCCCGATGCCCAGCAGCCAACTACCCAACCGCGTCCGCCCGTTACGCGCGAGTTCGATGACGACCCCGCAGAGCACGAGCGCCGCCCCGTACACCCCGACGACCAACACCGACCCGCGGGACGCCAACCGCAACACGAGCAACACCGCCATCGCGGCCATCATCACCGAGGCCAACGTGACCCGTATGACGCGTGCTTGACGAGGCGTCAGTCCATGGTGGACCCCGTACTCGCCCTCACCCTCGACCTCACCCTCGCTCTCCGGGAGGGGCTCATCGCGCCGATCGGGCTGATCACTATCGGTCGCGTCGGGTATGTCCATGAGCGGAAATGCTACGGGACGGGCACTCGGCCCCTTGTCGCCACTTTGACGCGCACGCCGTTGACGCCACCACCGCCCATCTTGGACGGTATATCCGGACGCAGGTGCACCACACGTCCACCGCACCCTCACGCCTTCACCACGCTCACCACCTCTTCACCCCAAAACTCACCGATTCCACGAGTTCCTGACAAGGCCGCCGACGGCCCAATTCACCAAATTCCCGGCACCGTTGCCCCTCTCACCCGGTTCGGCGATGACCGCATCGGGCACCTTGACATGCCTCCACACAGACCGCCTAATGTGAGACCGTTAGGCGTGACGAGCAGGGTGCGGAGTGCACCTGAAAGACGGGGGCGATGATGGCCGGCCAGGAATTTGACGTAGACCCGGACGTCCTGCGGACGCAGGGAAACGCTTTTGTCCAGATCGGCAACGATTTCAGCAAGGCGTCGAAGAAACTCCAGGACGACCTCAAGGCCATGGAAAGCCCGTGGAAGGATTGCGACTTCGGCGATCTCTTCGACACGATCTACGTCCCCGTCCGGGACGGCATGTTCACATCGATGGACTCCCTCGGTGAGCGCCTCGAAGGCATCGGCCACGGCCTCGACACCATGGCCCGTTCGTACACCGAGTCCGACGAGCAGGGCATCCACACCATCAGCGCGGCCGGCCGCCCGCAGATCTGACGCACCCCCGCTTCCGCTCTCTCCATCCCAATAAAAAATCGACTACCACCGCGCGGGGGACACACACCGTGGCATTGACACTGCCAAGCGAGGTCAGTTGGGTGCTGAACCTCCTCGGCTACGACTGGCCGGGCGCCGACGAGGACAAGCTCCACGAATGCGCCCAGATCTGGCGCAACTTCGCCGAATCGGTAAACCAGACGCAAGAGCAGGGCTCGCTGGCGGCCAATCAGGTCGTCTCCGCCAACGCCGGTGACGCCGTCGAAGGCTTCACCAAGGAATGGGGCGCATTCGGCGGTGGCGGCGCCGGCGGCAGCTCCGGGGACCACTACCTCCGCGACGCCGCGGAGGCCGCCGAGGTCATCGCCGTCGCGTTCGACGCGGCGGCCATCGCCGTGGTCGCCGGCAAGATCGCGGTCATCGTCCAACTCGTCATGCTGGCCGCCGAAATCATCGCGGCACAGGCCGCCGCCCCCTTCACCTTCGGGGCGTCCGAAATCGCCGCGGCCGGCGCCACCCAGGCGACCCGCCTGATCGTTCGCCAGATCCTCGACAAGATCAAGCACGAGGTCATGCAGGCGGCGACCAAGGCCATGGAACACGCCACCATGGACGCCATCAAGAAATTGGCGAAGAAGGCGATCTCCAAGGAGACCCGCAAGGTCGTCACGGACTACGCCAAGCAGCAGGTCAAGGAAACGGTCAAGGAAACCGTCAAGGAAAAGGTCGTCGACGCGGCCAAGGAGAAGGCCAAAGAAGCCGGCAAGGAGATGGGCCAGAACATCGCCCAGCAAACCATCGAAACCCACTTCGGTGAACGCGACGGCATCAAGCTGGACGAGACCGCCGGCATCGCCAAGGACAAGGCCGACGAATACGTCAAGGGCGTCAAGGAGGGGGCGGACGACCTCACCAACCCCAACACGTACATCGATCACGCCCGGAAGGACCTCACCGACCGCGGCCTGAACGAGGCCCAGAAGCAGGCCGACGCCCACACCGGTGGCGCCGCCACCCGCCACCAGGGAGCCACCGACGCCGTCAAGGAAAAGGTCAAGGGCAGCGTCGAAGACGTCTTCGGCTGAGCCCCTGCCCCTTCTCCCGCAGAGCCGCTGCACTCCGACCGCCCGGGTCGGTGGCGCAGCGGCTCTGCCGTCATCTCCGCCAACTCCAGCCGGAACAGGCCGACTTCGACCACCCCCTTCAGTTCCGCACCCCGCCCCTCTCAACGACGCACTCCGCCCACACGGTCTTCCCCGGACCACCCGGCCGCGGAACCACGCCCCATGCGGCCGCGAGGCGCCCGACGATCAGCAGTCCATGACCGCCCTCCGCGAGCCCGTCACAGCCATCCGCCGCCGCACCGGCTCCACGGCCCCAGGTGACCGTGGGCAGCCGCTCACCCCGCGTATCGGACACCTCTACGCGGAACCCGAGCCGGTCCGCCGCGCCGAAACCCGTCAGACGCAGCGCGAAGTCCCTCCCCGGCACGTGGCCGTGGAGCACGGCGTTGGCGGCGAGTTCCCCGACGACGGCGCTCACCACCTCGTTGACCTCACCGTCGTAGGGATACCCCCACTCGTCGAGACGGTGCGACGCCAGACGACGGGCCAGCCGGGCGCCGCGCGGCGTGGAGGTGAAGCGCATCGCGAACTCCCCCACCCCGGCGTGGGTTTCGCGGATTCGGGAAGATACCCCGGAAGAGCGGACTGTGCTGTTCATGGACCCAACCCTCCCGCCACGGACCTACCTTTGACGAGGAGTAATGCGCTGACCACGGTGCGTTGTACGCACCGCGAGGCGCGGGTACGCGGCGGGAGTCAGCCCCGGGAAGGCGACGGACATGGACAACGGCGGCCAGCAGCCGGACGACGAAGAACAGGCGGAGCACGAGCCCGAGTCCGGCATCCTGCGGGTGTTCGGACGCCAACTCAAGCGCCTACGGGAATGGGCGGGCATGGAGCGCGCCGAATTCGGCGCGCGGATGGGCTACTCCCCCTCCACCATCGCCTCTTACGAACAGGGGCGGCGCATCCCACCCCCCGAGTTCATCGACGAGGCGGACGAGGTACTGGACGCCCGCGGTGTCCTCGTCGAAATGAAGGAGGAGGTGGCACGGGCCCGCTACCCGGCGTTCTTCCGGGATGCGGCGCGGTTGGAGGCCAAGGCGGTTGGGCTCCATGTGTACGCGACGAAGGCAGTGCCGGGGCTGTTGCAGACGGAGGAGTACGCGAGGGCGGTATTCAACATGTGGCGCCCTCTGCTCGACGAAGAGACCGTCGAACAGCGCATCAGGGGACGGCTCGACCGCCAGAAGATCTTCGCCTGTAGCCCACCGCTGCCCACGATCAGCTTCGTCATCGAGGAGGCAGTGCTCCGCCGCCCTCTGGGCGGTAAAGCGGTCATGAGGGGGCAGTTGGAACAGATCCTGCTGTACAGCCAGCGCCGCAATGTCGAGATCCAGGTGATGCCGATCGAGCGGGAGGAGCACGCTGGACTGGAAGGCCCCTTCACCTTGATCGAAACGCACGAAGGGCGGAGGATCGCCTACGTGGAGGGGTACAAGGACAGCCGCCTGCACACGGACCGGAAGATGGTTCGGGAGCTTGAGGAGCAGTACGGAATCCTCCGGGCGCAGGCGCTCCCGCCCCGCGAATCGCTAGCTTTTATCGAGAAGTTGCTGGGAGAAGCATGACCATCGAAGAGACTGCACAGACCGTGCCCGAGTTGGCCTGGTTCAAGAGCAGCTACAGCACCGGTTCGGGCGGCGAATGCATCGAGATCGCGTCTGGTGCCGCCACCGTGCACATTCGCGACTCGAAGGACGTGACGCGGTCGGCGCTGGCCGTGCGTCCCGCCACCTGGGCTGAGTTCGTCAACTTCGCCATAGCTCAGACGACTTGAGGAAAGCTGCGGCGCTTCGCCCCCTTCGACCGCGCCGTTCTCTCAAATGGATTGGGGTCCGCAGCCTTCGGGCTGCGGACCCCAATCCGTTTTCGCTATTTCTCGCTTGCGCTACCTCGGAGACCTACTGGCCGGGAGGCTGCGTGGGCGGGCCCTGCGGGTAGGAGCCGGGCGCACCGGGCTGCTGCTGGTACGGCATCTGCTGGTTCGGCATGTAGCCGCCGGGCCCACCAGGACCGCCGAAGCCGCCCGGGCCACCGGGAGGCGGACCGTTGCGACGGTTCTTCTTGGCCACCATCACCACCACGAGGACGATGACCAGGAGGACGAGCACGACCACGCCAACGAGAATGAGGAAGGGGGCGCTCAGACCCTTGTGGCTCGCGATCTTGACGCCGCCGCCAGTGTCGCCGGCTGCGCTGCTGGGGTCGGAAGACGGACCAGACGAGCCACCGCTCAGCGCGGGGAACGGGCCGTCCTTGGAACCGGCGGGAACGTCCTTGGTCAGGGCGCTGAGCGGGTTGATCGAGCCGTAGCCGTAGTGCTGGTCCGGCAGCGCGATGCCTTGCTGGTCGGCCGGGAGGCTGGCCGTCTTGATGAGGCGGTTAGCGATCTGACCAGCAGTCAGGTCAGGGAACTTGGAGCGGAGAAGGGCCGCAGCGCCGGAGACGTAGGCGGTGGCGTCGGAGGTGCCGTTGGCCGACCGGTACTTGCCATTGACATCAACGACGGAACCTGCGGACCTGATATTCACGCCCGGAGCAGTCAGCTTGACGTGTGGCCCGAAGTTCGACTTCTTCCAGATATCTCCATGCTCGTCGACTGCTCCCACCGCGAGAACGCCTGGTACCGCCGCCGGGATTGCGGGAGTACTGACACCTTCGTTACCCGCAGCAGCGACTAGAAGCACATCGTGCTTACGTGCATAGTCAACGGCCTGTTGCTCTTCTGGAGAAACACTCGATTCACCGTTGCCAAACGACATGTTGACTACCTTGGCGCCTTGGTCAACGGCATACCTCAGCGCCGGGCCGAAGCCAAATGGCCCTGTACTACCGTCAGGCACGGCAACGGGCAAGATCTTTGCATCAGGGGCGAGCCCCTTTACCCCGTCAGCTCCACCCGCTCCGTGTCCATGGCCAGCGATGATCGATGCCATCGCTGTGCCGTGGTCTGCTTCGTCACCGGTTCCATGGTCCGCAGAACCACTACCTGTGATGAGGTTCTTTCCCGGGAGGACATTACCCGTGAGGTCTGCGTGGCTTCCGTCCACTGGGCTATCAAGAACAGCGACGGTAACGCCTTTACCCGTTGAAATGTTCCAGATCGACCCAGCGTCAAACTTTTGTAGCGGCCACTGGTCGTTTCTCATCTGGTCTGCCGAAGCAACCGGCGCGGTGCCGAAGAGCAGCGCTCCCGCCACTACCGCGCCGCCCACCGCACGCAGCGTCCGCGTGAAGCTCATGCCATTACACCTTCCTCACAGAACTGGGGCCCGCAGCCCGAGAGCTGCGGGCCCCAAGCATGTCTGCCGATTGCTTGCCCGGCCGTTCCTACTCGATGACCCGGGGAGCCACATTACGCTCCGGCGTCCAGGTCTCCTCGTCCTCCACAAGGTAGTCGGGGCGGTTCCCGTTCTGGCCCTCGCCCTTCCCCTTGCCGCCGTGGGCACCATGGGCGCCGCCCATCATGCCCGTCGGACGGCGTCCACCGCTGCCGGAGTTGGTACCGGCCGCGGCGCCACCGCGGCTACGGTGCAGACCCGAACCTCCCTGGGCTCCACCACCGCTGGCCTTGCCGCCGGTCGAGCCGACGATCCCGCCCTTCTGCCGCGCCATAGCGCCGCCGGCGCCGCCAGCCGCGCCTCCGCCGCGTCCGCCCGCACCCTTTCCGGCACCTCCGGCGTGCGCGCCGCCCATGCCTCCCGGCATGCCCGGGCGACCGGCGCGAGCTCCGGTGGCTCCCGGTGTCCCGGTGCTGCCGGGGCCGCCCTTCACACCGCCCGTGCCACCGGGTCCGCTCTTCACGCCACCCGGGCCACCAGGTCCACCCTTTATGCCACCCGGGCCACCGGGTCCACCCTTCACGCCTTGCAGGCCGCGAGGAACACCACCGGGCATACCGCCGCCGGGAATACCCGGCATGCCACCACCGGGGCCACCGCCACCGGGCACGTGGATGTTTCCACCGCCAGGGCCACCGCCCATGCCCGGGCCCGGTCCACCTGTGTTGGGGATTTTGACGCCGGTGCCGCCGAGGCCGTCCAGACCAGTCTTCACATCAGGCGTGTGGGGCTTCATCGAGCCCAGCCCGCCGCTAATGCCCTGCTGATCCGGCATCTTGGGCGTCTCGGGCATTTTGGGGGCGGACTTCATGCCCCGCGTGGGGATCTTGAGGCCGCCACCACCGCCGCCTCCACCGCCACCCAGCCCACCGCCCGTGGGCATGGGCATGGGCATACCGCCCAGATCCTTCTGGTCGTGGTGATCGGTGTTCTTGTCGTCGTAACGCCCAATCGGCCCCGACCCCGGCTTCTGCAACCCCGTGGCCCGCGCCCGATAAGAAGTCCCCAGGGTCTCCATCGCCACCGCGGCCTCAAGGCGCTTCTTCTGGTGGCCCGACAGGTTGTCCTTGTTCGCGTCGAGGATGCCGCTGGTGCTGGCGCCCGACTTCAGCGCGTTGTTCAGATCGTCGTCGTCGATCTGGTCGGACCAGGGCATCTCGCCCCAGAGGTCATCGCTGAAGTTCCAACCGTCGTCGACCGGAACGACCTTGTCGATGGCCTTCTGGAGGTCGTCGGCCGTCGCGCCCATGACCTTCGCCGTCTGGACGGCGAACGGCGCGCCGTTCTGGAAGTTGTCGACGATGTCCTGGGCCTTCTTCTGGAAGCGGTTGGCCGCTTCGCCGTGCCAGGACTGCATCACCTTGTTCACCGCGTCGGTGAACCGCTTCTGGATTCCGCCCTGGCCGTCCGCACCGACCAAGTCGTCGTGCAGGCCCTGCCAGTTGTTCGCCACGTCCCGGACCGTCTGAACGCTGGCGCCGTCCAGCATCTTCTTCAGTCCGTCGAGATCGTTGAGATTGAACTTGGTGTAGAACGTGGTGTCCACGTACCGATCCGTGGGCGCTCCGCCCGTGTTTCCGCTCACCCCTCGGCCCCCTTCTCCTTCACCTAACCGTCAACGCCGTCACCGCAGTTATCAGTGATGAATCTTGTTGCGCTGCTCGGCGTCGTCGTAGGCTTCCTTCGTCTTCTTGGACTTCTGACCGAACTCGTCGATCAGGTCCGTGATCTTCTTGACGATCTGTTCCTGGATGTACTGCTGCATTTCGGTGTGCGCTTTGTGCAGGTCGTTCTGCTCACCGAACGAGTTCCCCAGGGCCTTGGGCGGCAGATACGTCTGGTTCTTGGCTCTGTTGTTCGGACCGCCCATGTCCTTCAGGATCTGGTTGAGCTCCTTGACCAACTGGTCCAGGGCGTCCAGATCAACGCCGTATTCCTCTTTAGCCATGCTCGGCCTCCCCGTGTGATGTCAGTCCGGTCTTGCGGCGCCAGTCGCGTAGGGCGACCGAGGAGCCCACGACCGCGGCGACGGCAAGAAGTCCGCCGCCGACGATGTAGATGGCGATGCGGGCGCGCCGCTGCTCGGTGGTTTCTCCGAGGGTGGCGACGGCCGGCAGGATGGTGGAACCGTCGGCCACGCCCTTGAACTTGTCGGGCGTGGGCGCGGCGGTGGGCCGGGTGTCGTCGTTGAGGGCGGCCATCGGATTGACCACGCCCCAGCCGATGTTGTTGTCCCGACCCCTGCGGACCCGGTCGGCGGTCTGCTCCAGGTGCCAGATGATCTGCTGCGGCCCCCACTTCTCCTTGTCGCTCTTGTGCTTGGCCATCAGGAGCGCGGCGGCACCCGTGGCGTACGGAGCGGAGAAGCTGGTGCCCTGGTCGACGCAGTTGCCGCCGAGCGGGACGGTGGAGACCATGTCGACGCCGGGCGCGGCGATGCCAACGAAGGGGCCGGGCTGGGAGAAGGCCGCGCGCTCGTTGTTGCGGTCGGAGGCCGCAACGGCCATGACGTTGTCGAACTCCTGGCTGAACGCGGCGGGGTAGATGTTCTTCTCCGCGCCGCTGGCACCGCTGTTGCCGGCCGAGGCGACGATCAGGATGCCGGCGTCCTGGGCCTTCTTGACCGCGGCCTTGAGCTTGGGTAGCAGCGCCTCGCTGGCCGCCGTCCCCTGCGAGATGTTGATGATGTCGGCCTTGGCCGCGACCGCGTCGTCGATGGCCGTGGCGAGGGTGTCGGCGGTGCCCGCCTGCTCGTCGCTGGTCTGCTGGAACGGGAGGACCTTGGCCTCGGGGGCCAGGCCGTAGAAGCCGGAGCCCACGCGGGGGCGGGCGGCGATGATGCCGGCGACCTTGGTGCCGTGGCCGACCTTGTCCTGGGTCGGCTTGCCGTCCTTGACGTAGGTCTTGCCGGGGCCCTCGATGGCGTCCTGGAGCTGCTTGTTGCCCGCGTCGATGCCGGTGTCGATGACGGCGACCCGGATGCCCCCGCCCTTGTTGCCGCCCGCCCACATCTGACTGTTGATCAGGCGCTGGAGGGACCAGGGGGTCTCTTTGATGTCGCTGGTGCCGAACTTGCACTCGCCGCTCTGCAGCGGGACGTTCCCGTCGTCCGCGACCGCCGGCGGGGCGGCGACGCACGACAGGCCGGCGACGCAGGCCGCGGTGACCAGTGCGCCCGTCGCGCGGCGGCGGTGCCCGGCTCGTAGACCAATGGCGCGAGATCCCACGGGTTGTCTGCTCTCCCTAGGTGGGTGGGGATGGGACGGGGCGAGGGGTGGTGGGAACGAACAGGGGCGCGGGGACGGGCAGTTGGAGGTACGGACGGCAGAAGGGCGAGCGCACTGGTGCAGCGCGCTCGCCCTCTTTGACCACTGTGCGAGCCGTCGGGGGCTGCTCAGCCGTATGCCATCCGTGCTGTGCGTCCTCGCGCGGGGCGAGGGTCAGCCGCCCCAGATGCTGGCGTTCTTGCTCTCGGTGCTCTGGTAGTTCTGCGCGGCGGTGTCGAGAGCCTTGGCGATGGCCTCCAGCGTCTGCTGGAGGTGCGTGGCGCGCTGGTCCCACTCGCGCTGGCGGGCCTGGTAGCCCTCCTGCGCGGCACCTTCCCAGCTGGCGGCGATCCGCTTGACGCCGGCCTCAAGGTCGTCGAGCTGCTGGCGGACGTTGTTCGCGGTGTTGCGCACGTCTTGGCTTGCCTGGCTGATCGTCTGGAAATTGACGAGGATCTGGCCGGACATGGGGTCTCCTCAGGAGTTGTTGCTGACTAGTCGATTCACTTCAGCCGTGGCGAGGACCGGCACCGGTACTCACCGGCGGTCCCGACCACGGCGGTTGGGCGAGTGCGCCGGGGTCAGCGGCGCGGCCCCATCACCCGAAGGGGGAAGCCTGGGCGGTGACGTGCGAGATCGACTGAGCCTGCTCTTCTTCGGAGGAGCTGTAGTTGCCCGTGGTCTGGTCGATCGCTTCCTTGATCTCGGCCAGAAGCTGGTTGATCCGGCCGGCGTCCTCGTTCACCTGCGACTGGAGCTGGTGGTAGGAGGAGGCCGCCTGGCCCTTCCAGCCCGACGTGATGGTGTCGACGACCTGCTGAAGACGCTGGATCTCGCCCTTAATCGCCTGGTTCACCGAGTCGATTTTGCCGCTGAACGCGACCATCTCCTCGTGAGTGGTTGTGAACTGACCAGCCATGGTCAACGTCCCCCATGAGACTCGATACGTCGGCCGCGCGGCGCCGACGAGGGCAGCGCGCGGGTGGCATCTCCTGCTGACGCCCCCTGCCACATTACCTACTCCACACGCCTGTTCCCAACAGGGGTGCGGCCGTTGTGACGGGATCACAACAATGTCAACTGGGCGTCGAGAAAACGCCGTTCAGGGGAAACGGACAGATGGGGTTGTTTCCGGCAAGCGGTGGTGAAGGTTCCGGGGAGAGGTGGGGGTGAGATGGAGCGGTTCCGGAGGCAACGCGAATCGCCGACTCCCCTGTGACGCAAGGGATTTGAGTACGCCGACGCGTGCAACGGGAGCCGCGAGACGGACGAGGCCGCGCCCGGCCCGCGAACGGGTGCCGGGCGCGGCCTCAGAGCGCGCCGAATCGGCCATGGACGGCCGCTCGGTGGGGGTCGCGGACGTCAGGACGCCTGCGGCTGCTTGGCGCTGTTGACGTCCAGGGACGGGCCGGCGGAGAGCAGCTTGGACCACGCCTCCGGGAGCAGCGGCGGGTGCGCGTCCTTGTAGCCGAGGTGGATCTGCGCCTGGTCCTGCTCCTGCTTGTCGCTACCGGCCTTGTTGGCGGAGTCGTTGTTGCGCGGGACCGAGTAGCGCAGACCGGTGTCGGTGACCAGGAAGAGGCTGCCGGAGGTCGCCGCGGGGGTGGCGGCCTGCTGGTAGAGCAGACCGCTGCCGGGGGTGACGTAGGCGGAGGCGCCGGGGGCGATCTTGGCCGGGTAGTCCTTGCCGACCCAAGTGGTCATGTCCGGGATGCCGTTGGGGAAGCCCAGCTTGTCGACGCCCGGGTACTTGCTGTTGGTCCCCTTGTAGACGCTGCACGAGACGCCGTCCTGGGTGGGGGTGGTCACCCCGCCGGTCTGGGAGCCGTGCGCGAAGTCGTTGGCCGCGGTGACCGTCTCCTTGGGCCACGGGTTGTCCAGGCCCGTGCCCAGGATCTTGCCGTAGAAGGTGACCGCGTGGCCGGTGGAGTCCGTCTCGGGGCTCACGCTGCCGGTGGCGACGTTCACCGGCTGGAGCGCCTTGCCCGGGGAGCCGGCCACCTTCTCGCCGTTGGGGCCCTGCTCCAGGAGGTTGGCCACGAAGTTGGTGACCTGCTGGACGCCGTTCTTGAGGACCACGTACTTCACGCCGTCGCCGACCTGGACGATCGAGCCGACCTTCCGCGCCTCCGCGGGGATCGCCGAGTTGGAGACCGGCTCACCGGCGCCGTCCACCTTCGGCATGACGATCGGGTACGGGCTCTTGATCAGCGTGTTCATGAACTCCGCAGAGACCTTCTGCGGTTCGGCCTGGGAGCCGAAGACGACCCGGCGCAGCGCGCGGTCGGCCTCGGTCTCGACGTGCTTGACGTTCGCCTTGGCCTCCGTCATGGCCTGCGTCTCGTCGGCGATCATCTGGAACGCGAAACCGTTCTGGTCCACCAGCCACTTCACGCCGTCCGGGTCCTCGACGTACAGCGCCTGATGGAGGTCCAGCTTGCCCTTTTTGGGGTTGTCGATGTTGTCCCGGTCCTTGCCGGCGAGGACGAACACCGCTTGCTGCGACTTGGTGTTGGTGCCGCTGCCGGGGCGGTCGCACACCGCCCATGTCTTGGGCTTGTCCACGTCGACCGCGGTGGGCAGCCGGTCCGGGGCGTAGGGAATGCCGATCGCCGCGCCGCGCGGCACCTTTCCGCCGTCCAGTTCCGCTTCCTT
This sequence comes from Streptomyces sp. WZ-12, assembly GCF_028898845.1. Taxonomy (NCBI): domain Bacteria; kingdom Bacillati; phylum Actinomycetota; class Actinomycetes; order Kitasatosporales; family Streptomycetaceae; genus Streptomyces; species Streptomyces sp. WZ-12. The sequence goes on from NZ_CP118574.1 coordinate 2,867,640, forward strand.
GACCTTGACGACCTGAAACTTGCTCGGGTCGACAAGGAGCCGGGCAGAGGCGAGATTCAGAACGGGGTGCAGGAGTTTCTGCTTTTTCCCGCCGTCCTCACTCGGCAGAACGACATAGCGCGTGGTGGATTGATCCCCGACGAGGACATTTCCGCCCACCTGATCCCAACCCTCCGGCGCGGCGGGCTGGATAATGCCCCAGGCGCCGAACCCCACGACCATCACGACCCCCATCACCACACTGGGCAACACTGCCTTCAGGGGCTTGGGCGCGCTCTCGATCGAGCCGTTCGGCAGCGGCTTCAGGAATGCCGCATTCGTACGCTTTCGCGCGAACGAATACGCATTCAGCTCGTCCCGACGTGATGCCATTGTCGCTTTCTCTCCCCGCCTGTTGGATCCACATCGACCGCCCCCGGCACTCACGCCGTAGCGCCCTCTACTATGCCGTGTATCGATCGAGCCGTACCGTACGGGTGTCACCTTCCGACGCACCAGTCCGAGCGGCGGCCGATACGCATTAGGCACCACCACCAGTAGAGGAGCAGGCCGGGGGATGTCCAGCGCCACCAGGGCTCGACGCCGCAACGGGCGGCAACAGCAGCAACAGCCTTCCGCCGCACCGCAATACGCGGAAAACGAGGGCCAAAACGGTACAGCTCCGGGCGGTAGAGAGGGCGACGGGCGGGGCGCGTCCGGACCGGTGTCGCCCCGGCTGCGCCAGCAGGCCGGAACCATCGGCGGCGTCCGCGTCCAACAGTTGGCCATCATCGAACTCGCCGCCGCACTGGTGCTGGTGGGCCTCGCGGCGCACAACCCGGTCGTCCTGACCGTGGCCGCGGTGGTGGCGGTCATCCTGGTCATCTTCGCGCTTGGCCGGCGCCGCCGGATCCCGCTCCCCGAGTGGATCATCACCGTGCGCGCGATGAACCGCCGCGGCAAGCAGACCAGCGAAAACCTCATCGCCACCCAGGGCGTGGACCCCGCCTTCGCCCCGGTGGTGGAGTGCGATCCGGCGCTGCGCACCTACGAATACGCCGACAACGAGCAGCGCGCGGTCGGCTTCGTCGGCGACGGCACCTTCCTGACCGCCCTCGTCCAGGTCGACGCCCGCGACGAACCGCTGCGCCCGCAGCGCGGCAGCCACATGGTGCCGCTGGAGCTGCTGCACACCGCGCTGGACGTCGAGGACATCCACCTGGAGTCGGTGCAGTTCGTCCAGTACACCCAGCCCGCCCCGGCGCCGCACCTGCCCGAACAGGCCGTCGCCGCGCGCTCCTACGCGCCGCTCCAGGCCCAGTCCCAGACCCCCGCCGTCCAACTCACCTGGATCGCCCTGAAGTTGGACCCGGAGCTGTGCGCGGAGGCGATCGAGGCCCGCGGCGGCGGCATGGGCGGCGCCCAGCGCTCCCTGCTGCGCGCCGCCGACCAGCTCGTCAGCCGGCTCACCGCGCGCGGCGTGCGCGCCAAGGTGCTCGACGAGCGCGAGGTGGTGGCCGCGGTCGGCACCGCGGTGTGCGTCAGCCCGCGGGCCGCGAACGGCGCGATGGGCCGGGACGGCCGGGCCGCCCGCCGCACCCAGGAGACCACCCGCGCGCTGCGCTGCGACGACCGCTGGCACTCCACCTACTGGATCGGCCGGTGGCCCCAACTGGGCCGCGGCGGCGCCCCGTTGGCCGCCATCACGCAGCTACTGACCAGCACCCGCGCGATGGCCAGCACCTTCGCGCTGACCGCCACGCACGGCGGCGGCCGGATGCCGGCGATCTCCGGCTACGTCCGGCTGTCGACCCGCAGCGACAACGAACTCTTCGCCGCGCAGGACGAGTTGGAGCGCCGCTCCGGCTCGGTCAAGGTCGGACTGGTCCGGCTCGACCGCGAGCAACTGCCCGGCCTGCTGGCCACGCTTCCCCTCGGAGGTACCCGCTGATGGGCACTCCCACGTACCAGCCCCGCGTCAACGTCACCAGCGACGGCTGGCGCAACCCGACGAGCCCGGCCGTCTCCGGCGGCCGGCTCTCGCACCAACCGCGCCCGGACGAGGAGCAGTCCGGCCCCGCCAGTCCCACCCCGCGGCCCGGTTACGGGCTGCGCGGCCCGCGGCGCAACCCGCACGTGCTGACGGCCGAGTCGCTGGCCGCCCTGACCCTGCCGGTCGGCGACGACGGCGTCATCATCGGCATCGACCCGCAGAACCAGCCCGCCGTGCTGAGCCTGCTGCGCCCGGCGCCGATGGAGGTCGCCCTGGTCGGCAGCATGTGGATGGCGCAGGTGCTGGCGCTGCGCACGGTCGCCACCGGTGCCCGGGTCGCGGTGGAGACCGCCCGCCCGCCGGCCTGGGGGCAGATGGCGCAGGCCGCCGGCGGCGGTCAGCAGTGCGTCTCGGTCTTCGACGTGCGCCAGATCGCTCCGCAGGGGCCGTCGGTTTCCAGCCCCGTGCTGGTCGTCCGCGACATGGGCGCGCGCCCTCCGCGCAACCAACTCGCGCCGAGCCCCTGGCAGACGGTGCTGACGGTGCTGCCGTTCCTCGGGCCGCGCTCGCCGCAGATGCTCAGCCGGGTGGACCTGGTCGGCCTCCAGCGGCTGTCGCCCGAGGAGGCGGAGGTTGTGACGCGGATCATGCGGCTGCCGGAGAACGTCGGCGCGGTGCTGCCGACGCTCAGCGACAACGCCATGCTGTGGTGCCGGCGGGACGGTGGCCACCAGTTCGTCATGACCCAGCCGACGGAGGCGGAGACCAACCTGCTGGGCGGCCCGCGCCGCATGGACTGACCGCGTACGCCGGCCGGTTGTCCGCTCCGCGCCCGGTGCGCCGGCCGCGGGACCGGCCGCCGGGCACGAGCGACGGGCGCATCCAGCGGGGTGCGCCCGTCGCTCGTGCCGACCGGGCTTGAAGACGACATGGCATCGACTGCCGTTATGGGCCGACTGTTGATTAGGCTGTGGGGAGAGCCGCACGAGCACATCACCTCGGCAGTGCACGACGGCAGTCGATACGGGGATGGAGAGTTGAGCAGTGGTGGCGCAACCCCGGGTGGCGTGCTCCGACTTCCGTGATATCCGATCGATCCGCCTGTATCCGGTCCTGCCGTTCAGGTGCGTTGCAGTAGACCAGGAGGCACAGTGAAGGACCAGGAGGCTTTCCGCCCGGACGGGAACGATCCTGACGACGACCAGTCCGAGTTCGACCTGACCGGCGAGTTCAAGATCGATTTTGCGGCTCCGGCCTGGTACGGCAGCAACGACACCAGCGGCGGCGCGGGCGGTGCGGCCCCCTCCGGGGCGCCGGCCACCGGCGCCGCGACCGCGGGCCCGCCGCCGACCGGCCAACCGTTGTCCGGCCCCGCGCAGGGCGGCCCCCAGCAGGGCGCACCCGGCCCGGCCGCGGCCCCCGGTTTCCCGACGCTGCGCCCGCAGGACGGGACCAACGCCGGCGCCCCGACTGACGGGTCGACGCCCCCCAGTGCCTCCGGGACCGGCCCGACCGCGGACGCCAACGAGGCCGGCAACATCCGTTCCGGCAACGGCCCCGACCCCTCCGCCGACCTCTGGGGCGACGACGACGCGGCGCCGGCGCCCGAGCCGCAGTCCGCCGCGGCGCCGCAGCCGGAGGCCGCGCCCGCCACCCCCGCGGACGGCGCCACAAGCCCCACAGGGCAGCCCGCACCGGCTCCCGGGCCGGAGACCTCCGCCCCGTCCGCCGCAGCCCCCACACCGCCCGCACAGCCCGTCCAGGGGCAGCCGCAGCAGGCCCAACAGCCCGCCCCGCAGGCCCCGCAGCAGCCCAACCCCCAGGCGCCGCACCCCCAGCAGCCGCAGCAGGGCACGCCCCCGCAGGGCGCCCCCACCCAGGGCGTGCCGCAGCAGGGCGTCGCCCCCCAGGGGATGCCTCCGCAGCAGGGGGCGCCGCAGGGCATGCCGCAGCAGGGCGCGCCCTGGGCCGGTGCCGAGGGCCAGCAGCCGGGCGTGCCCGCCCAGGGCGCCCCCGCGCAGGGTGGACTGCCGCCGCTGCCGCCGGAGTTCCAGCCCGTCGACCCGCGGATGGCGCAGCAGCAGGCCGGTCAGCAGCCGCCGGCCGCTCCGCAGCAGCAGACCCACCCGCAGGCCCAGCCGCAGCAGGGCTACCCCCAGCAGCATCCGCAGCAGCCCCAGCCGCAGGGCTACCCGCAACAGCCCCAACAGCAGGGCGGATACGGCTATCCGCAGCCCGCCTACGGCTACCCCCAACAGGCCCAACAGCAGCCCCAGCAGGCCCCGCAGCAGCCCAACCCCCAAGCGCCGCAGCCCGCTTACGGCTACCCGCAGCAGGGCTACCCGCAACAGCAGCCCCAGCAACCCCAGCAGCAGGGCTACCCCCAGCAGGCCCAGCCGGGGCAGCAACAGCAGCTCCCGGGCCAGCAGTTCGGCGACCCCAACGCCGCGGCCAACTACGCCCAGTACTCCCAGCCGGGCCAGCAGCAGCCGCAGCGGGCCACCCCCGGTGCCCCGCTCGGCTACAGCGCCGCCGTCGAGTTGACCTCCGACCGCCTGCTGCGCAACCAGCCCAAGAAGCGCAAGCCGGGCGCCAACGCCCAGCCGTCCAAGTTCAAGTTGGGCGCGAAGAAGGAGATGGAGGAGCGGCAGCGCAAGCTGGAGCTGATCCGCACGCCGGTGCTCTCCTGCTACCGGATCGCGGTCATCAGCCTCAAGGGCGGCGTCGGCAAGACCACGACCACCACCGCGCTCGGCGCCACCCTCGCCTCCGAGCGCCAGGACAAGATCCTGGCGATCGACGCCAACCCGGACGCCGGCACCCTCGGCCGCCGGGTCCGCCGCGAGACCGGCGCCACCATCCGTGACCTCGTGCAGGCCATCCCGCACCTGCACAGCTACATGGACATCCGCCGGTTCACCTCGCAGGCCCCCTCGGGCCTGGAGATCCTCGCCAACGACGTCGACCCGGCCGTCTCGACGACCTTCAACGACGAGGACTACCGGCGCGCGATCGACATCCTCGGCAAGCAGTACCCGGTCATCCTCACCGACTCGGGCACCGGCCTCCTCTACAGCGCGATGCGCGGAGTCCTGGACCTCGCCGACCAGTTGATCATCATCTCCACCCCGTCCGTGGACGGTGCGAGCAGCGCCAGCACCACCCTGGACTGGCTCTCCGCGCACGGCTACGCCGATTTGGTGCAGCGCGGCATCACGGTCATCTCCGGGGTCCGCGAGACCGGCAAGATGATCAAGATCGAGGACATCGTGTCGCACTTCGAGACCCGCTGCCGCGGCGTCGTGGTGGTGCCCTTCGACGAGCACCTCGCCGCCGGCGCCGAGGTCGACCTCGACATGATGCGGCCCAAGACCCGCGAGGCGTACTTCCACCTCTCCGCCCTGGTCGCCGAGGACTTCGCGCGCCAGCAGCAGGCCCAGGGGATGTACGCACAGGCGCAGATGGGCCAGCAGCAGCCGATGGCCGGCGACCCGTACGCGCAGCAGCAGGACCCGTACGCGCAGCAGCAGTACGCCCAGCAGGCCCAGCAGCAGCCCCCGCAGCAGGGGCAGCCGCCGGCCGGCTACCCGCCGCAGCAGGGCGGTTGGCAGCAGCCGCCGCAGGCCCAGCCGCCGGCCGGTTGGCAGCAACAGCCCGCCCCGGACGCGCCGTTGCCGGAGCAGGGCGGCTGGACGCAGCAGCCGCCCCCGCAGTAAGCGGGTGCGAACGAAGGGGCGGGGCCCGGCAGTTGGTGCCGGGCCCCGCCCCTTCGTCGCGTCGGTCGCCCGCCGCGGGCGGGGTGCGCTACGCCAGCCCCGACTCCGCGATCAGCCCGCGGGCCTGCTTCACGTCCACCGCCATCCGCTCCAGCAGCGCGTCCAGCGTGTCGAACTTCTCCTGACCGCGGATGTAGGCGAGGAAGTCCACCGCGACGTGCAGCCCGTACAGATCGAGCCCGACCCGGTCGATGGCGTACGCCTCGACCGTGCGCACCTTGCCGTCGAACTGCGGGTTGGTGCCGACCGAGACGGCCGCCGGCATCGCCTCGCCCTCGACGTGCAGCAGCCCCGCGTAGACGCCGTCGGCCGGGATCGCGGTGTGCGGCAGGGTCTCCACGTTGGCCGTGGGGAAGCCCAGTTCGCGGCCGCGCTGCGCCCCGCGGACGACGACGCCCTCGACCCGGTGCGGCCGCCCCAGGACCTCCCGCGCGCCCGCCACGTCGCCCTCCGCGACCAGCCGGCGCACCAGCGTGGACGAGAACGGCACCCCGCCGCCCGCGGTGCCGCGCTCGACGAGGTCGATGACCTCCACCGTGTAGTCGTAGGTCCGGCCCAGCTCGGCGAGGATCTCGACGGTGCCCCTGGCCTTGTGCCCGAAGCGGAAGTTCGGGCCCTCCACGACGAGTTGCGCGTGCAACTTGTCGACCAGCACCTTCACCACGAAGTCGGCGGGCGCCAGTTGGGAGAACTCCTTGGTGAACGGCAGCACCAGCACCGCGTCCACGCCCAGCCCGGCCATCAGCTCGGCCCGCCGGTGGTGCGGCGCCAGCAGCGGCGGATGGGTACCGGGGCGGACCACCTCGCTCGGGTGCGGGTCGAAGGTGACGACCACGGCCGGAACGCCCAGCTCTCGGGCGCGGGCCACCGCCCGCCCGATGATCAATTGGTGGCCGCGGTGCACTCCGTCGTACGAGCCGATGGTGACGACGCTGCGTCCCCAACCCTCGGGGATGTCCTCCAAGCCACGCCAGCGCTGCACTCTGCCCGCTCCTCGCCCGAACTGTTGTCCGTCCACTGCGCCATTTCGGCATGGCGCAGGTCTAAGACTGCCATGCCGGGAGCGCGGCTTCGCGCGAAGGGTGGCCTGGCCGCTGTTGCATCGGCCACCCCGCGGCGCCGTCCGGACCCCGTCCGCCGCGCGCAGCGCTCCCCGCCGGGTCGTGCAGCGGCGGTCGGCCCCACCACGAGGGGCCGCTGCCCCGCCGCGCCTCGACCCGCCGCACCGCCGCCGGCTCGTCCTCGGCGAGCGCGTCCAGCAGCTCCGCGGCCCGGGGGTGCGCGGTGCCGGCCAGCGTCTCGACGAGGGCGTCCAGGGCCCGGGTGCGGTGGGTGTGCAGCAGCGCCTGTGCGGCGTCCGCGACGGTGATCACGCGCGGCGCCCCGGGGGCCGTCCGCAGCGGCCGGATGTCGTCGAACCAGCCGCACAGCAGCGGTTGGATCCGCTCCGGGTCGGCCTTGAGCAGCTCGGCCGCGAGGTCCAGGAAGCGGCCGGGGGGAAGTTGCGGGCCCCCGGGGCGGAACGCTTCTGCGCCCGCCGGAGACGAGGCCCCGACCGGCCACTCCCGCGCGTCCACCCACGCGTCAACGGCCCCGGCGTCGGCGGCGTGCACCCGGACCCGCGGCGGCCGGGCGAAGGGCCGCGACGCCTTGGCCGACCCGACCGCGCGCGGCCCGTCCGCCGGCAGCAGCCGGCGCAGCAGCGCCATCCGGTCCCCCGCCGCCAGCGCCAGGCACCGCCAGAACACCGGCCCGAAGACCGCCAGCCCGGTGGCCGCGAAGCCCCCCGCCGCGGCCGACCGTTCGGTGATCCGATCGGCGAGCAGCCGCAGCACGCCCAAGTACGGGGTGGCGTCCGGCACCCCCAGCAGCACGCCGCTCAACCGACCGGCGGCCCCGCCTCCCGGGCCCGCCCCGGGAGCCGTCGCGGCCCACACCAACTCCCGCCACTCCGCGCCGAGTTGCCCGTCCCCACCGGTCTCGCCCGCCACCCCGCACGCAGGGCCGTCAACGTCCAGCACCACCATCGCGCTCCTCCCCACCGGTCACTGTCCGTGCTCAACGGCGACGACGGTAGACAGACAGTGATCGCCGCGACAGAGTGATCGGCAAACGCGCCCCCGTCCACGCCGGTGATTCACTCCGAGCGCCTGCTCGGTGGGGTGAATCACCGGTACGTGCTGGACAGAGAGTCGAGGAGGGGGATGGTGGAGCGCGGGCCGAGGGCTCGAAGCCTGTCCGCGCGGCCCGCGTTCCACCACCTCACCCGGGCGTCCCTAGGCGAAGACCGCCAGGCTCTTGGCCCGCCCGCCCTGGTTCTCCACCAGCGCCAGGAACGTCCCGTCCGGCCCGAAGGCCGCCACGGGGCCGTCGCCCTCGAAGGAAGGCATCGGAATCCGCGCCCCGTTGAGCAGTTGCCGGCTCTGCGCCTCGGCGACGTCCCAGCGGGTAAACGCGGCGGCCGCGGCCTCCCCGAGCGGCATGATCGGCACCCCGTCGCCCTCCGGGTCGTCCACGGCCGCCTGGAGCTCCTCCAGCGTCCGCGCCCGGTCCAGCTTGTACGGGCCGACCCGGGTCCGGCGCAGCGCCGTCAGATGGCCGCCGACGCCGAGCCCGGCGCCCAGGTCGCGGGCGAGGGCCCGGATGTAGGTGCCCGAGGAGCAGACGACGGAGACCAGCAGATCGGTGACCGGGGTGCCGTCCTCGGCCTCGGTCTCGTGCACCGAGTGCACCAGGAACGAGGAGACGGTGACCGGCCGGGCCGGGATCTCCACGTCCTCGCCGTCCAGCACGCGCTTGTAGGAGCGCTTGCCGTCGATCTTGATGGCGCTGACCTTGGACGGCACCTGCATGATCGCGCCGCTGAGCTTGGCGACCTCCGCGTCGATGTCCTCGCGGGCCAGGCCGTGCGCCGCCTTGGAGCTGGTGAGCTCGCCCTCGGCGTCGTCGGTGACCGTGGTCTGGCCCAGCCGGACCGTGCCGACGTACTCCTTCTCCGTCAGCGCGAGGTGCCCCAGCAGCTTGGTGGCCCGCTCCAGGCCGAGGACCAACACCCCGGTCGCCATCGGGTCCAACGTGCCGGCGTGCCCGACCCGGCGGGTCCGGGCCATCCCGCGCATCTTCGCCACGACGTCGTGCGAAGTGAAGCCGGACGGCTTGTCGACGATGACAAGACCGCCCGGCTTGTTGCTCTGCCGCTTCATTCTGCCGCTGCGCCCTCGTCGTCCTCGTCCTCGCCCGGCTTGCGGTACGGGTCCGCCTCACCGGCGTACGCGGCGCCCGAGGACGCCTCGCGCACCTTGGCGTCCGAGGCCCGCGCCCGGTCGAGCAGGTCCTCGATCGTCTTGGCGTTCTCCGGCAGCGCGTCCGCGACGAAGGTCAGCGTCGGCGTGAACTTGGTGCCGGCCGCGGCACCCACCGCGGAACGGAGCACGCCCTTGGCGCTCTCCAACCCGGCAGCGGCGCTGGCCCGGTCCTCGTCGTCGCCGTAGACCGTGTAGAAGACCGTCGCCTCCCGCAGGTCGCCGGTGACCCGGGTGTCGGTGATGGTCACGTGCGTGCCGAGCCGCGGGTCCTTGATTCCGCGCTGCAGCTTCTGCGCGACCACCTCCCGGATGAGGTCCGCCAGCTTCTTCGCCCGCGCATTGTCGGCCACTGGTCCGTCTCCTTCTTCTTCCACAATTGTGCTTCCACCGACGATGACCTGCCCGATCGTGCGGGTTCAGTCATCGTCGCCGTGCAGCCGCCGGCGTACGGACAGCAGCTCCACTTCGGGCCGTGCGGCGACCAGGCGCTCGCAGCGGTCCATGACGTCGGTCAGGTGTCCGGCGTCCCCGGACACGACCGCCAGGCCGATGGTGGCCCTGCGGTACAGGTCCTGGTCCCCCACCTCGGCGACGCTCACCGCGAATTTGCGGTGCAGCTCGGCGACGAGCGGACGGACGACGGAGCGCTTCTCCTTCAGCGACCGTACGTCGCCGAGAAGCAGGTCGAAGGACAGTGTCCCTACGTACATGCAAGACGGGTAAAGCCACCCGCGGGGCCTTGGAGGGCACGTCCCCGGCGCGCGCCGGAGCCGTACGTGTCATGCGAAACCGTACACGGAACGGCCGGGGCCGATCGACGGAAATTCCCGCCGACCGGCCCCGGTCCGCCCGCCGCACGACCACCGGGAACGGTGGCCGGGCGGCGGGCGGAAAGTCACCCGCGCATCAGGCGCGCGGCTTCTCCCGCATCTCGTAGGTCGCGATGACGTCGTCGACCTTGATGTCGTTGAAGTTGCCGAGGTTGATACCGCCCTCGAACCCTTCGCGGATCTCGGTGACGTCGTCCTTGAAGCGACGCAGGCCGTCGATGTTGAGGTTCTCCGCGATGACCTTGCCGTCGCGGACCAGGCGGGCCTTGGTGTTCCGCCGGACCTCGCCGGAGCGGATGAGAACACCCGCGATGTTGCCCAGCTTGGACGACTTGAAGACCTCGCGGATCTCCGCCGTACCGAGCTCGACCTCCTCGTACTCCGGCTTGAGCATGCCCTTGAGGGCCGCCTCGATCTCCTCGATCGCCTGGTAGATGACCGAGTAGTACCGGACGTCGACGCCCTCGCGCTCGGCCATCTGCGTCGCGCGGCCCTCGGCCCGGACGTTGAAGCCGATGACGATCGCGTCGGAGCCGGACGCCAGGTTGATGTCGGACTCCGTGACCGCACCGACGCCGCGGTGCAGCACCCGGATGTCGACCTCTTCGCCGACGTCGAGCTGGAGCAGCGACGACTCCAGGGCCTCGACCGAACCGGACGCGTCGCCCTTGATGATGAGGTTGAGCTGCTGGACCTCGCCGGCCTTGAGCACCTTGTCCAGGTCCTCCAGGGACACCCGACGGGTGCGCTTGGCGAAGGCCGCGTTGCGCTCGCGCGCCGCGCGCTTCTCGGCGATCTGACGGGCCGTGCGGTCCTCGTCGACGACCAGGAAGTTGTCGCCGGCGCCCGGGACGTTGGTCAGACCCAGGACCAGGACGGGGGTCGACGGACCCGCTTCCTCGACGTGGTTGCCCTTGTCGTCGAGCATCGCGCGGACCCGGCCGTAGGCGTCGCCGACGACCATCGTCTCGCCGACGCGGAGGGTACCGCGCTGGACGAGGACGGTGGCCACGGCACCGCGACCGCGGTCGAGGTGGGCCTCGATCGCGATGCCCTGGGCGTCCTGGTCGGGGTTGGCCCGCAGGTCGAGGGCGGCGTCCGCGGTGAGGACGACGGCCTCAAGAAGCTGCTCGATGTTGGTGCCCTGGCGCGCGGAGATGTCGACGAACATGGTGTCGCCGCCGTACTCCTCGGCCACCAGGCCGTACTCGGTGAGCTGACCGCGCACCTTGGTCGGGTCGGCACCCTCGACGTCGATCTTGTTGACCGCGACCACGATCGGCACGTCGGCCGCCTTGGCGTGGTTCAGCGCCTCGATCGTCTGCGGCATCACGCCGTCGTTGGCCGCCACCACGAGGATCGCGATGTCGGTCGACTTGGCACCGCGGGCACGCATGGCGGTGAACGCCTCGTGACCCGGGGTGTCGATGAAGGTGATGCGACGCTCTTCGTCGTTGACCTCGGTCGCGACCTGGTAGGCACCGATGTGCTGGGTGATGCCACCGGCCTCGCCCGCGACCACGTTGGTCTTGCGGATCGCGTCCAGCAGGCGGGTCTTACCGTGGTCGACGTGACCCATGACGGTCACCACCGGCGGACGGGCCGCCAGCATCTCCTCGCCGCCCTCGTTCTCACCGAACTCGATGTCGAAGGACTCCAGGAGCTCGCGGTCCTCCTCCTCCGGGCTGACGATCTCGATGATGTAGTTCATCTCGTCGGCGAGGAGCTGGAGCGTCTCGTCGGAGACGGACTGGGTCGCGGTGACCATCTCGCCCAGGTTCAACATGACCTGGACCAGCGACGCCGGGTTGGCGTTGATCTTCTCCGCGAAGTCGGTCAGCGAGGCACCGCGCGAGAGGCGAACGGTCTGGCCGTTGCCGCGCGGCAGCATGATGCCGCCCACCGACGGGGCCTGCATGGCCTCGTACTCCTGGCGACGCTGCCGCTTCGACTTACGACCGCGACGCGCCGGACCGCCGGGACGACCGAACGCACCCTGCGTGCCACCACGGCCACCGGGACCACCCGGACGACCGCCGAAGCCCGGACGACCGCCGAAGCCGCCGCCACCACCGGGGGCGCCGCCACCGGGACGACCGGCGAAACCGCCGCCGCCACCCGGACGACCGCCACCGCCACCACCGGGACGACCGGCGAAACCGCCGCCGCCACCGGGACGACCGCCACCGCCACCGGGACGACCGGCGCCACCGGGACGACCGCCGCCGCCACCGGGACCCGGACGCGGGCCGGCAGCCGGACGCTGCGGCATCATGCCCGGGTTCGGACGGTTACCGCCGCCGGGACGCGGGCCGGCGCCACCGGCCGCGCCACCCTGCGGGCGCGGCATGGCGCCGGGGGTCGGACGCGGGCCACCCTGACCCTGCGGACGGGGACCACCCTGGCCGCCGCCCTGCGGACGCGGGCCGGGCTGGCCGGGACGCGGGGCGCCACCGGGCCGCGGGGCCTGCGGACGGGCCATGCCCGTCGAACCACCGGACGTGAAGGGGTTGTTGCCCGGACGCGGACCGGACGGACGCGGCCCACCGGGACGCTGGCCCTGACCACCGGGACGCGGGGCGCGCTCGCCACGCTGCTGACCCTGGCCGGGGCCGCCCTGACGGCCACCGGGACGCGGACCCGGGGTGGCACCCGGGCGGGGGCCCGACTGCGCGGCGGGCGCCGGCGACGGCGGGGGGCCTGGAACTCCGGCTGCGCGGGCGCGGCCGGGCCGGGCTTGGGCGCCGCGGGCGGGCCGGGGGGGTCGGCCGCGGCCCGGGGTGGGGCCGGCGGCGGGCTGCTTGGGGGCCGCGCGGGGGCAGCCGGTTCCGCGGGGGCGGCGGGTGCCTCCGGGGCGGCCGGGGCCGCGGGGCCCGGCTTGGGGGCGCCCGGCTTCGGGGCAGCCGGACGGGCCGCCTGCACCGGAGAGGGCGCGGACGGCTTCGCGGGGGCCGACTTGCGCGGCGCCGCGGGCTTACCGGCGGAACGGCCGCCGCCGCTGCCCGCCTGGAAAGCGTCGGTCAGCTTGCGAACAACCGGCGCCTCGATCGTCGAGGACGCCGAACGGACGAATTCACCAAGTTCTTGGAGCTTGGCCATGACGACCTTGCTCTCAACGCCGAACTCCTTGGCGAGTTCGTAAACCCGGACCTTAGCCACTTCGCTCCTTCTAGGTCCGGGGTGTCCACCGGACCGTCGCTACTTCATGGGCGTACTCATCGCGTACTCATCGAGTGCTCATCGCAATCTCGACCTACTTCCGACTCGCGAGGTACCTGACCGCACGGTTTTCCGTGCGCTGTGCATTTCCTGCTGTGCCTTATTGCCATCGCGGCTGCTCAACGCGCGCCCCCTTCGATGAACCGGCGCAACTCCGCCGTCTCGAACGGGCCACGGCCCCGGTAGGCCCGGGGGAACGCCCGGCGGCGAACCGCCAGGTCGAGGCAGACCAGTGTCCGGTGCACATAAGCACCCCGGCCGGGCAGCGTACCGCGAGGATCGGGGACGCACTCGCCCTCGATCACCACGATGCGCAGCAAATCGCCCTTGGCCACTCGCTCCCGGCACCCCAGACACGTGCGCTCAGGGCATGCGCGCGCATGCGTCCGGCCAGACACCGCTTAAGTCTACCTCCCCACAGCGGCTCCACCCCGATGGGGTAAAGCCCGATCCCTACTCAAGAATTCCCCGCGGGGCGGTGCGGCACCACTCTTTTTCGTCCGCCTCCGCCCCGCGCGCTGCCCGGTGGGCTCAGCCCTGCTCCGCCGCCGTGTGCTCGGTGTCCGGACGGATGTCGATCCGCCAGCCGGTGAGCCGGGCCGCGAGCCGGGCGTTCTGGCCTTCCTTGCCGATGGCCAGCGACAACTGGTAGTCGGGAACCGTCACCCGCGCCGAGCGCGCGTTGAGGTCCACCACCTCGACCTTGCTGACCCGGGCCGGCGACAGCGCGTTCGCCACCAGCTCGGCCGGGTCGTCGGACCAGTCCACGATGTCGATCTTCTCGCCGTTGAGCTCGGCCATCACGGCCCGCACCCGGCCGCCCATCGGGCCGATGCAAGCGCCCTTGGCGTTCAGCCCGGAGCGCGTCGACCGCACCGCGATCTTCGTCCGGTGCCCGGCCTCCCGCGCGATGGCGGCGATCTCCACGGACCCGTCCGCGATCTCCGGCACCTCCATGGCGAACAGCTTCTTCACCAGGTTGGGGTGGGTGCGCGACAGGGTGACCGAGGGACCGCGGACGCCCTTGACGACGCGGACCACGTACGACCGCAGCCGCGTGCCGTGCGTGTACTCCTCGCCCGGGACCTGCTCCTGCACCGGCAGGATGGCCTCCAGCCGGCCGATGTCGACCAGGACGTTCTTGGGGTCCTTGCCCTGCTGGACGACACCGGTGACGACATCGCCCTCACGCCCGGCGTACTCGCCGAACGTGATCTCCTCCTCGGCGTCCCGCAGCCGCTGCAGGATGACCTGCTTGGCGGTGGTCGCCGCGATCCGCCCGAAGCCGGACGGGGTGTCGTCGAACTCGCGCGGCTCGGCACCCTCCTCCAGGTCTTCCGGGTCCTCCTTCGCCCACACCGTCACGTGCCCGGTGTTGCGGTTCAGCTCCACCCGCGCCCGGCGGCGGCTGCCCTCGGTGCGGTGGTACGCAATGAGGAGGGCCGACTCGATCGCCTCGACCAGCAGGTCGAACGAGATCTCCTTCTCCCGCACCAGACCCCGCAGGGCACTCATGTCGATGTCCACGGCTACGCCTCCTCCTTGTTCTCGTCGATCTTCTCGTCCTGCTGCGTGTTCTTCTCGTCCTGCGGCGCTTCGTCCTTGGCAGGTCGCGCGGACTTGGGGTTGAACTCCAACTCGATCCGCGCCTTGGCGATCTCCTCGAACGCGACCCGGCGCCCGGTCGGCTTCCGCCCCTTGACGCCCGGCATCTCAAGATCCAGGCCGGTGTCGTCCATGGCGATGATCCGTGCCACCAGGTCGCCGCCGTCGTGGAGACGGACCTTGATCAGTCGGCCGACGGCGCGGCGGTAGTGCCGCGGCTCGGTCAGCGGCCGGTCGGCGCCCGGCGAGGACACCTCAAGGGTGTACGGGGCGCCGCCCATGGCGTCGGTGTCGTCCAGGACCTGCGACGCCTCGCGGCTCAGCTCGGCGCACTCGTCCAACTGGACGCCCTCATCGGAATCGACCACGATCCTCAGCACCCGGCTCTTGCCGGCCGGTGTCACCTCGATCTCTTCCAGATCCAGGTCTCGCGCGGCGACGAGCGGTTCAAGCAGTCCGCGCAGCCTCTCGCTCTGGGTGGTGCTCATCCGGGTGACTCCTCGGCCGCGTGTGCTGTTGTGGGTAGGTCGCGTGTCGGGTCAAAGCCTATCGGTTCCGGCGGGGTACTGACGATTCGGTGGGCGGGCACGGATACCCTCGCCTGCGGTGATCACTACGGAAGACCCCGGGAAGTGCAACGTGCCGAAAGTGGCGCTCACACGCAGAACGACCCTGCTGGCCGGCGCCGCCCTGGGAGGTGCGGCACTGCTCTCCGGATGCGCCGCCGACGCCGGTCCCGACCCCCGCGCCGCCGAACGCTCCGCGGCCGCCGAACGCCTGCGCACACGGGCCGCACGCGACAGCGCAACGCTCCTCGCCCGCTACGACGCGACGCTCTCGGCACACCCCGCCCTGGCCCCCCGCCTGCGTCCCCTGCGCGCCGAAGTCGCCCGCCACACCGAGGCGTTCACGCCCAAGGCCGCCTCCCCCGCCCCGGGCGGCACCCCCCGCGTCCCCGCCGACGAACGCGAAGCCCGCACCGCCCTGGCCGACGCGGAACGCACCCTCGCCGACACCCGCACCACGGCCCTGCTCTCCGCACCCCCCGAACTGGCCCGCCTCCTGGCCTCGGTAGCCGCCGCCGGCGCGGCCCACGCCTACCTCCTGGCGCAGGAAGGCCAACCCGGTTCGCGTTGACCGACGACAACAGCCGCACCCGGCAACGCACACCAGGGAACCCGTTCGTCTGCCGACCGGCGCCGCAATGACGGGTCAGCCGCTCGCGGCGCCGGGTCGGAGGGGATGCCCCGGAGTACGCCCGCGGGATCCGGAGCACACACCCGGGCCTTTCTCACCTGACCGACCAGAAGCGCCCGCACCGCGGGGGCACCTCCCGGCCGAAGGCCGGGGCCCGTAGGCGAAGCGACGCCAGCCACCCACCACCGAGAGAGAACCACGATGGCGACGACCACGAGCAACGACGCGCCACGCGAGGAACTGGGCGCGACCCAGGCCGCGTTGGCGGCCGAACACGCCGCCGTCTACGGCTACGGCGTGGTCGGCGGCCGGATCGGAACCGACCGCCGCCCCGAGGCGCAGAGCGCGTACGACGCGCACCGCGCCCGCCGCGACGCCCTGAGCCGCACCGTACGGGACCTCGGCGGAGCCCCCCAAGCGGCGGCCGCCGCCTACGAGTTGCCGTTCCCGGTGCCGGACGCGGCCGCCGCCGCGCGCCTGGCGGCGGAGCTGGAGGACCGGGTGGCGGCCGTCTACGCGGACCTGGTGCGGGCCGCCGGCGGCCCGCACCGCAAGGACGCCGCGGCCGCGCTCCGCGAGGCGGCGGTGCGCGCGGTGAGGTGGCGCGGCAGCGGCGTAGCCTTCCCTGGGCTCGTGGAACGGGCCGCGGCACCCGCCCCGTCGGGCGCCGCGAGCGCCCCCGCCGACGCGCTGTAGGCGCACCAACGCGCCGCGACCGCGACGCCCGACGAACGACCGGCCGCCCGGCGGTCACTTCCCCACACAAAGGACAGCTCAGGCATGGCAACGGCACCCATCGAACCCCCGCAGAGGCTGCGGAGTGCGCTCGGCGGCGATCAGGAGGGTCCCGTAGGGGCCTGGCTGGCGGCGCTCCCGGCGCTGGTTCAGGAGCGGCTGGAGGCATGGCGGCTGACCTTGGAGCGGGTGCACGCACCGGGCGGCCGCAGCAGCCTGGTGGCGTTGGTGCGGCAGGAGGACGGGACCCCGGCGGCGTTGAAGTTCCCGGTGCCGGGCTCGGCCGCCGCGCAGGAGGCGGCGGCGTTGCGGGTGTGGGACGGCTGGGGCGCGGTACGACTGCTGCGGGCCGACGAGGCGAGCGGTGCGCTGCTGCTGGAGCGGTTGCAGGGGTCGGTGTCGCTGCGGTCACTGCCGGAGGCCAAGGCGCTGCTGGAGGCGGCCGGCACGGTGCGCCGACTGTGGGTGGCACCGCCGCCGGGGCATCCGTTCGCGACGGTGGCGGAGCGGACCGCGCAGGACGCCGAGCGACTGCCGGCGGCCGCGGCGGCGACCGACGCCGGCCCGTTGGTGGACGAGGCGCTGGAGTTGGGCCGGTCGCTGCCGGGCGGGGCCGCGGAGAAGTACCTCCTGCACGGCGCGTTCCGGCAGGGGAAGGTGCTGGCCGGGGAGCGGGCGCCGTGGCTGACGGTGGGCCCGTCGCCGCTGGTCGGCGAGCGGGCGTACGACCTGGCGCGGCTGGTGCTGGACCGCTTCGAGGACCTGCTGGCCGGTTCGGGGGCGGCCGCGGTGGCGCGGCGGCGGGTGGCGAAGCTGGCCGACTCGCTGGAGGTGGACCGGGAGCGGCTGCGCGACTGGACCCTGTACCGGGCGGTGCGCGCGGGCGTCCGGGAGTCGGTGACGGGCGACCGTCGGCGCGGCGAGTCGCTGCTGGAGTTCGCGGCGTACCTGTAGCCGGGACGGCATCCGGGAGCCGCGGGGCGCGTCCGGAACGGGAACGGGCCGGCGGGGCGGATGCCCGGCCGGCCCGTTCGCCGCGTGCGGTTATGCGCTGAGGCGGGCGACGGCCTCGGCGACCGTCAGCTCCTCACGCTCGCCGGTGCGACGGTCCTTGACCTCGACGATGCCCTCGCCGGCGCGGCGGCCGGCGACGACGATGGTCGGCACGCCGATCAGCTCGGCGTCGGTGAACTTCACGCCGGGCGAGACGCCGGGACGGTCGTCGACCAGCACCCGCAGCCCGGCGGCGCCGAGCTGCTCGCCGATCTCCAGGGCGAGTTCGGTCTGCTTGGCCTTGCCGGCGGCGACGACGTGGACGTCGGCGGGGGCCACCTCGCGCGGCCAGCACAGGCCCTGCTCGTCGGCGTGCTGCTCGGCGAGCGCGGCGACGGCGCGGGAGACGCCGATGCCGTACGAGCCCATGGTCACCCGGACCGGCTTGCCGTTCTGGCCGAGCACGTCGAGCTGGAAGGCATCGGCGTACTTGCGGCCGAGCTGGAAGATGTGGCCGATCTCGATGGCACGGTCCAGCTTGAGGCCGGTGCCGCACTTCGGGCAGGGGTCGCCCTCCTGCACCACGACGACGTCGACGTACTCCTCGACCTCGAAGTCACGGCCGGCGACGACGTGCTTGGCGTGCACGCCCTCCTTGTTGGCGCCGGTGATCCAGGAGGTGCCGGGGGCCACGCGCGGGTCGGCGAGGTACTTCACCTTCTCCAGGCCCTGCGGGCCGACGTAGCCGCGGACCAGGTCCGCGCGGCCCACGAAGTCCTCGGCGGTCACCAACTCGACGGCGGCCGGCGCGAAGTGCGCCTCGACCTTGTCCATGTCGACCTCGCGGTCGCCGGGGACGCCCACCGCCACGATCTCGCCGTCGACCTTCACCAGGAGGTTCTTCAGGGTGGCGGAGGCCGGCACGCCGAGGTGCGCGGCGAGCGTCTCGATGGTGGGGGTGTCCGGGGTCGGGACCTCCTCCAGCGCGGGCGCGTCGGCCGCGTCCACCGGCTTCAGGACGTAGTTGATCGCCTCGGTGTTGGCGGCGTAGTCGCACTTCGGGCAGTCGGCGAAGGTGTCCTCGCCGGCCGCGGCGGGGGCCAGGAACTCCTCGGACTTGGAGCCGCCCATGGCGCCGGCGATGGCGGAGCAGATGCGGTAGTCCAGGCCGAGGCGCTCGAAGATCCGCTGGTAGGCGGCGCGGTGCAGGGCGTACGCCTCGTCCAGGCCCTCGTCGGCGGCGTCGAAGGAGTAGGAGTCCTTCATCTGGAACTCGCGGCCGCGCAGGATGCCGGCGCGCGGGCGGGCCTCGTCGCGGTACTTGGTCTGGATCTGGTAGAGGATCACCGGCAGGTCCTTGTAGGACGTGCACTGGTCCTTCACCAGCTGCGTGAAGATCTCCTCGTGGGTGGGGCCGAGGAGGTAGTCACCGCCCCGGCGGTCCTTCAGGCGGAACAGTTCGGCGCCGTACTCCTCCCAGCGGCCGGTGGCCTCGTAGGGCTCCTTGGGCAGCAGGGCCGGCAGCAGGACCTCCTGGCCGCCGATGGCGTCCATCTCCTCGCGCACGATCCGCTCGACGTTGGCGAGGACCTTCTTGCCGAGCGGCAGCCAGGACCAGACACCGGCGGCGGTGCGGCGCACATAGCCGGCGCGCACCAGGAGCTTGTGGCTGAGCACCTCGGCGTCGGCCGGGTCGTCGCGCAGTGTCTTGATCATCAAGCGGGACATGCGCTGGACCTGTGCGGCGTTGGCCATGGGAGTTTCTCCTGCGTAAGAAAGGTGACTCCCTGGAGGTTAGCTGGCGGGGTGTGTCGCATGGAAATGCGTGTCCGCGGCGCCGGGCTGGCTGCCCGCGTTGTCGACTGTCCCGCCGCGGGAGTTGCGAGTTGCTCTTCTGCACCCGCGGCGCGGAGCCGCTGCGCGGGGCTGTCGGGGTGCGGTGGGAGTCGGGTTGGTGGGGGCTCGCGTTCGTGGGGTGGTGCGCGGGTTACGGGCGCTTCAGGGGGAGAGGGGCGCCCATGACCGCGTAGGGGGTGGGGGCGCTGGGGAAGAGGACGCGGCGGGCGATGTCGTGGTAGCCGAGGGAGCGGTAGAGACCGCGGGCGGGGCTCTCGGTGTCGATCGCGGAGAGGATGCTGCGGGGTTCGGCGGCGGCGTCGGTGATGCGGGTGATCAGGGAGCGGCCGATGCCGTGGCTCTGGTAGGCGGGGTGGACGTGCAGCTCGGTGATGACGAAGGAGTCGTCGAGCCAGTGGTCCAGGCCCTGGCAGCGCAGATAGGGCTCGACGACGGTGGACCACCAGTGGGTGCGGTCGTTGGGCATCCCGTAGACGAATCCGACGAGGCGGCCGGCGGGGGTGGTGGCGCCGAGGGCACGGGCGCCGCGGCAGCCGAGGTGGCGCAGCACGATGTGGCGGCGGACGGCGATCTCGTCGTCGGTGAGGCCGAAGGCGAGGGCTTGCACGGCGAGCGCGTCATCCACGCGGGCAGCGAGATCCAGGGGGCCGACCGCGACGTCATCCATGCTCGGAGCGTACAAGGCGACGGCTCAGAAAAGTACGCTCATGAATGCGCCGACCTCCTCGAAGCCGACCCGTCGGTAGGCGGCGCGGGCGGCGGCGTTGTAGTCGTTGACGTAGAGGCTGACCACGGGGGCGACGTCGCTGAGGGCGTAGCGGAGCACGGCGGCCATGCCCGTCTCGGACAGGCCCTTGCCGCGGTGTGCGGGATCGACCCAGACGCCCTGGATCTGGCAGGCGTGCGGGGTGGCGGCGCCGATCTCGGCCTTGAAGACGACCTTGCCGTCCTCGATGCGGGCGAACGAGCGGCCGGCGCCGACGAGTTCGGCGACCCGGGCCTGGTAGAGCAGTCCGCCGTCGCCGGCGAGCGGCGAGATGCCGACCTCCTCGGTGAACATCGCCACGCAGGCCGGCATGATCAGGTCGAGCTCGTCCTTGCGGATCCGTCGGACGCGGGGGTCGGGGGCGACCGCGGCGGACGGGCCGCGGGTGACCATCAGCGGCTGGTGGGCGCGGATCTCACGGGCCGGGCCCCAGTGGGGTTCCAACAGCGACCAGAGTTCGGCGGTGGGACCGGCGGGGCCGACGATGGAGGAGCAGCGGCGGCCCTGGCGGCGGGCGCGTTCGGCGAAGCCGCGGATGGCCTCGGGGGTGGCGCAGACCGGGACGAGGTTGGCGCCGGCGTAGCAGAGGGACTCCAGTCGGCCGCCGACGTACCAGCCCCACATCTCCCCACCGAGCCGCCAGGGATCGAGGCCGGCGACCTGGACCCGGGCGGCGACGAAGGCGTTGGCGACCGGTTCACGGTCCAGGACCGTGAGGGCCTCATCGAGCTCTCCCGGTTCGAGGACCTTGACGGTGGTGGTCGTCAGCACGTGTCGGAAAGCCTCACCGTAGGGGGCCTGGGAGGCCAGGCGGAGCGGGTCCTGGCACTGTACCTCCACCGGGCCGGACGCACTCGGGCTCCCCGGGACGGACCTGCGAAGACCCCGCGGAGGTGGGGTGGGGACGGGTGGCGCGGAGCTCGTGGGGACCTGCGCGCGGCTCCTACGGGTCGGCACGCGGCTCGCTCCGGTGGGCGTGCGGCTCGCACCGGAGGGGGTGCCTGGTACCGGTGGAGGTATGGCTGGTACCGGTCGGCGCGGGGCTGGTACCGGTCGGCGCGGAGCTCGTGGGAACGGCGACCGGCTCGTGCGGATCGGCGGCCAGCTTGGGGCTCGTACCCGTCAGCACGGGACTGGTGGGAATCGGCGACCGGCTCGAAGGGGGCGACGACCGGCTCGTGCGCGTTCGTACCCGGCGCGCACGGGGTCAGTGCACGGCCCGTGCGCAACAGTGCGCGACTCGTACCGATCGGTGCGCGGGTGTGTGGGCCGGCGGTCGGTGCATCGGTTCGCTGGGCCGCGGATCGGTGCGCGGGCCCGTGGGGCAGTGCGCCGGCCGGAGCGGGAATACCGCTCCGGCCGCGCCACGTTGTGGCCCCGCAGGGGGCGTCTGCGTCCCCTACGGGATCTGTTCCCCCTGCCCTAAGGGTCAGCCCGCGGCGGTGACGACCGGCTCGCCGGAGGTGATGCCGTCGGCCTCCATCTGCGCGGCGATCTTCATGGCCTCTTCGATGAGGGTCTCGACGATCTTGGACTCGGGGACGGTCTTGATGACCTCGCCCTTGACGAAGATCTGGCCCTTGCCGTTGCCGGAGGCGACGCCGAGGTCGGCCTCGCGGGCCTCGCCGGGGCCGTTGACGACGCAGCCCATGACGGCGACGCGGAGCGGGACCTCCATGCCCTCCAGGCCCGCGGTGACCTCGTCGGCCAGCTTGTAGACGTCGACCTGGGCGCGGCCGCAGGACGGGCAGGAGACGATCTCCAGGCGGCGCGGGCGGAGGTTGAGCGACTCCAGGATCTGGATGCCGACCTTGACCTCCTCCACCGGCGGGGCGGAGAGCGAGACCCGGATGGTGTCGCCGATGCCCTCGCTGAGCAGCGCGCCGAAGGCGACCGCGGACTTGATGGTGCCCTGGAAGGCCGGGCCGGCCTCGGTGACGCCGAGGTGGAGCGGGTAGTCGCTCTGGGCGGCGAGCTGGCGGTAGGCGTTGACCATCACGACCGGGTCGTTGTGCTTGACCGAGATCTTGATGTCGCGGAAGCCGTGCTCCTCGAAGAGGGACGCCTCCCACAGGGCGGACTCGACGAGCGCCTCGGGGGTGGCCTTGCCGTACTTCTGGAGCAGGCGCCGGTCGAGGGAGCCGGCGTTGACGCCGATCCGGATCGGGGTGCCGGCGTCGGAGGCCGCCTTGGCGATCTCCTTGACCTTGTCGTCGAACTGCTTGATGTTGCCCGGGTTGACCCGGACCGCGGCGCAGCCGGCGTCGATGGCGGCGAAGACGTACTTCGGCTGGAAGTGGATGTCGGCGATGACCGGGATCTGCGACTTCTTGGCGATCACGGACAGCGCGTCGGCGTCGTCCTGGGTGGGGCAGGCGACCCGGACGATCTGGCAGCCGGAAGCGGTCAGTTCGGCGATCTGCTGGAGCGTGGCGCCGATGTCGGAGGTCCGGGTCGTCGTCATCGACTGCACCGAGACCGGTGCGTCTCCGCCCACGGCGACCGAACCGACCTGGATCTTGCGGCTGACGCGGCGGTCGGCCAGCTTGGTCGGTACGTCCGGCATTCCCAGTGCGATGGCAGTCATCTGGCGAGCAACCCCAAGGTGATGGATCAAGGCCCGGATTCGGCGGGCTTCCGGTCATCGAGCCTACGGCACCCATATCGTCGGAGGCACATCGAACCCGTATGCCCCTCGAAAGGGGGCGGCCGGGCACGCCCATACGGTGGCGGCGTGCCCGGCCCTGGTTTTGCGGCCCCTGTTGGCCTCTCTGCGGCCTATGTGAGCTTCACCGGGTTCACCACGTCGGCGACCAGCACCAGCAGGGTGAAGCAGACGAAGATCCCGGCGACGACGTAGGCGACCGGCATCAGCTTGGCGACGTCGAAGGGGCCGGGGTCGGGGCGCCGGACGACCTTGGCGAAGGCGCGGCGGAGCGACTCCCACAGGGCGCCGGCGATGTGGCCGCCGTCCAGCGGCAGCAGCGGCAGCATGTTGAAGAGGAACAGCGAGAGGTTGAAGCCGGCGACCAGCAGGAGCATGGTCGCCACCCGCTGCTCCGGCGGGATGTGCAGCGAGAAGACCTCGCCGCCGACCCGGGCCGCGCCGACCACGCCCATCGGGGAGTCCTGCTTGCGTTCGGCGCCGTTGAAGGCGGCGTTCCACAGGTCGGGAACCTTGCCGGGGAGGCGGACCAGGGATTCCACGCCCTGGCCGACCATGCTGCCCATGCGGTCGACGGACTGCGAGAAGGTCTGCGGGACGATGCCGCTGGCCGGGGTGAAGCCGAGGAAGCCGGCGGTGACGAACTCGCCGGGGACGTAGCCGCCGTGGCCGTCGGTCTTGGCGACCTTGTTCTCGATGAGGTCCGCGCGCAGCGTCACCTTGGTGCCGTGCCGCTCGACGACCAGGGTCGCCGGGCCGGTGGTCCGGCGGATCTGGTCCTGGAGGGTGTCCCAGTCGGGGATGGCGTGGCCGTTGAACGTGAGGATCTTGTCGCCGGCGCGGAGGCCGGCCGCCTTGGCCGGGGAGTCCTTGGCGCCGGACGGGCACTTGTCGGTCTGCGCGGAGGCCGCGATGACGCAGTCGGAGACCGAACCGACCTGGGTGGTCTGGGTGTTGATGCCGAAGCCCATCAGCACGCTCATGAAGATCACCACGGCCAGGACCAGGTTCATGAACGGCCCGGCGAACATCACGATGACGCGCTTCCAGGGCTTGCGGGTGTAGAACAGCCGGTGCTCGTCGCCGGGTTGGAGTTCCTCGAAGGCCGCCTCGCGGGCGTCCTCGATCATGCCGCGGAACGGGGAGGTGGACCGGGCCTGCAGCTTCCCGTCGTCGCCGGGCGGGAACATCCCGATCATGCGGATGTAGCCGCCCAGCGGGACCGCCTTGATGCCGTACTCGGTGTCGCCCTTCTTCCGGGAGAAGATCGTCGGCCCGAAGCCCACCATGTACTGCGGCACGCGGATGCCGAACATCTTGGCCGTGCTGAGGTGGCCGAGCTCGTGCCAGGCGATGGAGAACAGCAGGCCGGCGACGAAGACGACTATGCCGAGGATGGTCATCCAGGTCGTCATGCGCGAGCCTCCGAGGGGGTGCGTGCCGCCGCGGCGGCCAGTTCGCGGGCGCGGGCGCGCGCCCATTTCTCGGCCTGCAGGACGTCCGCAACGGTCAGGGAGGTTCCGTCGCCGTCCTGGGTCTGCTTCGTCACCACTCCGGATGCCAGCCCTTCGTCGACCACTGCCGCGACGGTATCCACAATCCCTGTGAACGGCAGCCCGCCGGTGAGGAACGCCTCAACGCACTCCTCGTTGGCGGCGTTGAAGACGGCGGGGGCGGTGCCGCCCAGTTCGCCGACCCGGCAGGCCAGCGGGACGGACGGGAAGGCCTCCGCGTCGAGCGGGAAGAACTCCCAGTTCTGTGCGGTCGTCCAGTCGATGCCGGGGGCGGCGTCGGCGACCCGCTCGGGCCATCCGATGCCGAGCGCGATCGGCATCCGCATGTCGGGCGGGCTGGCCTGGGCGAGGGTGGAGCCGTCGGTGAACTCCACCATCGAGTGGACGTAGGACTGCGGGTGGACGACGACCTCGATGCGGTCGAAGGGGACGTCGAAGAGCAGGTGCGCCTCGATGACCTCCAGACCCTTGTTGACCAGGGTCGCGGAGTTGATGGTGACGACCGGGCCCATGGACCAGGTGGGGTGGGCCAGGGCCTGTTCGGGGGTGACGCCGGCCAGTTCGCGGCGGGTGCGGCCGCGGAACGGGCCGCCGGAGGCGGTGACCACCAGCTTGCGGACCTCGGCGCGGGTGCCGCCGGCCAGGGCCTGGAAGAGCGCGGAGTGCTCGGAGTCGACGGGGATGATCTGGCCGGGCCGGGCGACGGCCTTGACCAGGGGGCCGCCGACGATCAGCGATTCCTTGTTGGCGAGGGCCAGCACCCGGCCGGCCTTGAGGGCGGCGAGGGTGGGGGCGAGGCCGATGGAGCCGGTGATGCCGTTGAGGACGGTGTGGCAGTCGGAGGCGGCGAGTTCGGTGGCGGCGTCGGGGCCGGCCAGGATCTCCGGCAGCGGCTCGCCGGCGCCGTAGCGGGCGGCCAGGGCCTCGCGCAGTGCCGGGACCGTCTCCTCGCGCGAGACCGCGACGGTGCCGACCCGCAGCCGGTGGGCCTGCTCGGCGAGCAGGTCGACCCGGCCGCCGGCCGCGGCGAGCGCGGTGACCTTGAACCGGCCGGGGTTGCGCAACACGATGTCGATGGCCTGGGTGCCGATCGAACCGGTCGAGCCGAGGATCACGATCTCCCGCGGGCCTCCGGAGTCGCCGGCGGCCGGCTCGAAGCGCAGGTGCGGGTGGGCGAGGGTGTCCGTCATGTGGTCCATTGTGGCCGGTCGGCGCGGCACCCCGGCCACCGAGGGCGTCCGCACCCCGTACGGGCGACGCGCGGGCCGCCCGTACGAGGTCGGTGCGCTTTACCGGAACGGGCGACGGGCGTTGTCCTTGGTGCTGCGGCCGGGGGTGGCGTCGGCGATCCAGGCGCCGTCGCCGCTGGGGTCGATGACGCCCTCTTCCAGCCAGGTGTAGCTGCCGTCGAGGACGCCGGAGACGACCTTGCGGTCCAGTTCGTCGGTGTTGGTCCAGAGGCGGTGGAACAGTTCCTCGACGCGGATCCGGGCCTGGCGGCAGAAGGCGTCGGCCAGTTGGTGGGCCTCGCGGCCGTGGTCGCCGGTGATCCGCAGGTGCTCGGCCCGTACGCAGGCGGCGCTCATCGCGAAGAGTTCGGCGCCGATGTCGACGACCCGGCCGAGGAAGCCCTGCTTGGTCTCCATCTTCCCCTGCCAGCGGGACATCGCGTAGAAGGTGGACCGGGCCAGCTTGCGGGAGGTCCGCTCGACGTACCGCAGATGGCCGGCCAGTTCGCCGAACTCCTGGTAGGTGCGCGGGAGTTGACCGGGCCCGGCGACCAGTTTGGGCAGCCAGCGGGCGTAGAAGCCGCCGGCCTTGGCGGCCGCCTTGCCCTTGTCGCTCAGGGACTTGTCGGGGTCGATGAGGTCGCCCGCCACAGAGAGGTGGGCGTCGACGGCCTCCCGGGCGATCAGCAGGTGCATGATCTCGGTGGAACCCTCGAAGATCCGGTTGATGCGCATGTCGCGCAGCATCTGCTCGGCGGGGACGGCGCGTTCGCCACGGGCGGCGAGCGAGTCGGCGGTCTCGAAGCCGCGGCCGCCGCGGATCTGGACGAGTTCGTCGGCCATCCGCCAGCCCATCTCGGAGCCGTAGAGCTTGGCGAGGGCGGCCTCGATGCGGATGTCGTTGCGGTTCTCGTCGGCCATCTGGGAGGCGAGGTCGACGACCGCCTCCAGGGCGAAGGTGGTGGCGGCGATGAAGGAGATCTTGGCGCCGACCGCCTCGTGCTTGGCGATCGGGCGGCCCCACTGCTCGCGGGCGCCGGACCACTCGCGGGCGATCTTCAGGCACCACTTGCCGGTGCCGGCGCACATCGCGGGCAGCGAGAGCCGGCCGGTGTTGAGCGTGGTCAGGGCGATCTTCAGGCCGGCGCCCTCGGGGCCGATGCGGTTGGCGGCCGGGACCCGTACCTGGTGGAAGCGGGTGACGCCGTTCTCCAGGCCGCGCAGGCCCATGAAGGCGTTGCGGTTCTCGACGGTGATACCGGGCGAGTCGGCCTCGACGACGAAGGCGGTGATGCCGCCCTTGTGGCCCTCGGAGGCGGGGACTCTGGCCATCACCACCAGCAGGTCGGCGACCACGCCGTTGGTGGTCCACAGCTTCACGCCGTCGAGGACGTAGTCCTCGCCGTCGGGCACCGCGGTGGTGGCCAGGCGGGCCGGGTCGGAGCCCACGTCGGGCTCGGTGAGCAGGAAGGCCGAGATGTCCGTGCGGGCCAGCCGCGGCAGGAACGTCTCCTTCTGCTCCTGGGTGCCGAAGAGCTTCAGCGGCTGCGGTACGCCGATCGACTGATGGGCGGAGAGCAGCGCGCCGATCGCCGGGCTGGCCGAGCCGACCAGGGCGAGCGCGCGGTTGTAGTAGACCTGGGTGAGGCCGAGGCCGCCGTACTTCGGGTCGATCTTCATGCCCAGGGCGCCCAGTTCCTTCAGGCCGCGGACGGTCTCGTCCGGGATGCGGCCCTCGCGTTCGACCCGGGCGCCGTCGATCCGGGTCTCGCAGAACTCCCGCAGCGTGGCGAGGAACTTCTCGCCGCGTCGGACGTCGTCCACCGCGGGGGTGGGGTGCGGATGGATGAGGTCGAGCCGGAAGCGCCCCAGGAACAGTTCCTTGGCGAAGCTGGGCTTGCGCCAGTCCTGCTCGCGGGCCGCCTCGGCGACCCGGCGGGCTTCGCGCTCGGAAACGTTGCGGATGGACGGAGCGGTCATCAGGTGCTCACCTCGCCGCGGATCGGGAGTCTGCCGGCGGGCCGGTCGGCCGCCGGGCAGTGCTACTTGTGACAAGTACCCGATCCGCGCGGGTTGCACCAGCGGAGCGGAGCCCGGGAGCGGGGCGCCGCCGTGGCCGGAAACGACCGGTCGCGGGGGTGTCGTACCGGCCTCGGGAGGGTGGCGCGTACCGCGCTGGTGGTACGCGCGCGGCGGTGCCACCCCCAACGGCAGGGCCCCGCATCCGCCTCGGTCAGGAGGAACCGGGGCGGAGCGGGGCCGTAGCGTCCAAGAGGTCCGGCCCGGCGTGGGGGAAGCGCCGGGTGGCGGGGGCGCGGCGCGCTCCGGAAACAGGGGGCCGGAGCGCGCCGCGTGGGAGGGGCCGGCGCTGGGGGGGTGCGCCGGCCTCGACCTGGCGGGCGGTACGGCCCCTGGGACGGCCGTCGCTGTCCACCGGGCCAGGCCGGTCCGAGGGTGGCGGGCCGGTGCGCCCGGCCCGCTCGTTCTCGGGATCGCCCGGGGCCTACAGGTCCAGTCCGGTGAGGACCAGGACCCGCTCGTAGGTGTAGTCGTCCATGGCGTAGCGGACGCCCTCGCGGCCGACGCCGGACTGCTTGACGCCGCCGTAGGGCATCTGGTCGGCGCGGTAGGACGGCACGTCGCCGACGATCACGCCGCCGACCTCCAGGGCCCGGTGGGCGCGGAAGGCGGTCTGGGCGTCGTGGGTGAACACGCCTGCCTGGAGGCCGAACTTGGAGTCGTTGACGGCTGCGAACGCCGCGTCGACGCCGTCGACCTTCTGGAGGGTGAGGACCGGGCCGAAGACCTCCTCAGTGGCGAGGGTCGCGCCGGCCGGCACGTCCTCCAGCACGGTCGGCGCGTAGGCGGCGCCGTCGCGCTTGCCGCCGGTCAGCAGCTTGGCGCCGCGCTCGACGGCGTCGTCGACCCAGGACTCCACGCGCTTGGCGGCGTCCTCGCTGACCAGCGGGCCGACCTCGGTGGCGTCGTCGGACGGGTCGCCGGTGACCTGGGCCTCGACGGCCGCGACGATCTTGGGGACCAGCCGGTCGTAGACCGAGGCGTCGGCGATGACCCGCTGGACCGAGATGCAGGACTGGCCGCCCTGGTAGTTGGCGAAGGTGGCGATGCGCTGGGCCGCCCAGTCCAGGTCCTGCTCGCCGGACCAGTCGGGCAGGACGACGGCCGCGCCGTTGCCGCCGAGCTCCAGGGTGCAGTGCTTGCGGGGCACCGAGTCGAGGATGGCGTAGCCGACCTTGTCGGAGCCGGTGAAGGAGATGACCGGCAGCCGCTCGTCCTGGACGAGGGCCGTCATGCGGTCGTTGGGGACCGGGAGGATCGACCAGGAGCCGGCGGGCAGGTCGGTGCCGGCCAGCAACTCGCCGAGGATCAGGCCGGAGAGCGGGGTGGCCGGGGCCGGCTTGAGGAGGATCGGGACGCCGGCGGCGATGGCCGGGGCGATCTTGTGGGCGCAGAGGTTCAGCGGGAAGTTGAACGGCGCGATGCCCAGGACGGTGCCGCGGGGGAAGCGGCGGGTCAGCGCGAGCCGGCCGGCGCCGCCGGCGTCGGTGTCCAGGCGCTGGGCCTCGCCGCCGTTGAAGCGGCGGGCCTCCTCGGCCGCGAAGCGGAACACCGAGACGGCCCGGCCGACCTCGCCGCGGGCCCACTTCATGGGCTTGCCGTTCTCCGCGGAGATCAGCCGGGCGATCTCCTCGGTGCGCTCCACCAGCCCGCGCACCACGTGGTCGAGGGCGGCGGCCCGCACGTGGGCGGGGGTCGCGGCGAGCTCGTCCTGGACCGCGACGGAGGCGGCGATGGCCTCCTCGACCTGGGCCTCGGTGGGGACGCTCACGGTGCCGACGAGACGGCCGTCCCAGGGGGAGGTGACGTCGAAGGTGGCCTCGCCGGTGGCCTCGCGGCCGGCGAGCCAGAAGGCGGTGGGGGCTGTAGCAGTGTTCGGCACAGTGGATCCCGGCCCTTCGTGGTGGTGGGTGGTGCGCGCGCAGCTCGGGGAGCGGCTTGGCGTCGGACTCTGCTGCCCACCGTAGGGGTGCGGGGGCCCGCTGACGCTTGTCCGAAGCGGCGTAATCCGTCGGGGCGCCTCTCCGTGGTGGAGTCCGGGGGGTGTTGACGGCGCGCCGGGTCGGTGCCGGCCGCCTCGGGGCGGGCGCGTCCCGGTACGCGCAGGGGTCCGTGGCCCCCCGCTACTCCCCCGGTTGTGCCGAGGTCGCCTTCAGGGCCAGCCACAGCTCCATGCGGACGTCCGGGTCGTCCAGCGAGCGGCCCAGGATCTCCTCCACCCGGCGCATCCGGTAGCGCAGGGTGTGGCGGTGGACGCCCAGGTCGGCGGCGGCCGCATCCCACTGGCCGTGCCGGGCCAGCCAGGCGCGCAGGGACGCCACCAGGTCGCCGCGCCCGGTCGCGTCGTGCTCGCGCAGCGCCCGCAACAGCCCGTCGGCGAAGGCCCGTACGGCGTCGTCGGCGAGCAGCGGGAGCACCGAGCCGGCCGCCACGTCCTCGTGCTCGACCAGGGTGCGGCCGCGGCGGCGGGCGACGGAGAGGGCCTGTTCGGCCTGCCGGTAGGCGTGGGCGGCGGCCATCGGGCCGGTGGGCGCGGAGAGGCCGACGGCCAGTGACTCGGCCTGTGGTTCCCGGCCGGTGCCGGGGCGGGCGGACCGGCCGCGCGGCCGCGGCTGCGCGCCGAGCCGGGCCTCGGTCGCCGCGGCGAACGCGGTGCAGGCGTCCGCGGCCGCGCCGCCGTCGGCGACCAGCACGATCAGCCGGCCGCCGTCCGGCACGGCGAGCAGCGACTCGCCGGTGCGGGCGGCGGCGGCCTCCATGGCGTCGGCGAGCGCCTCCAGGACGGACGTGGCGGCGGCACCCGGGGGGCCGCCCCCTGGTGCGAACGGGGTGGCGGGCTTGGTGGCGGTCGGCTGGTCGTCGGCGGGCACCGGCTCGGCCACCAGCACCCGGAACGGGGCGTCAAGCAGCCCCCCGTAGAGCCGGCCGGAGACCGTCCGGGCATGGTCCGGCTCGCCGGCCAGCAGCATCTTCAACACCGCGGCGCCGAGCCGCTGTTCGGCGTCCTGGAGCGCCCGGGACCGCTCGGTGGTCAGGGTCAGCAGCGCGACGGCCGAGTGCACCGCGTACCGCTCGGCGGTACCGAGCGGGGCGCCGGTCCCCACCGCGAGCACGCCGCGCGAGCGCCGCCCGGTGCCCAGCGACTGCAGCTCCACCCGGTCGTCGCCCTCGGCGTCGCTGACCACGGCGCTGGCCGGCGCGGGCCGCTCCCGGAGCCGGGCCACGTCGTCGGCGAGCCGGGCCGCGCGCCGGGCGGCCCACTCGGGGGCGGCCGCCACCACGGCGCCGGACGCGTCGTAGAGCGCCGCCCAGCCGTTGAGGTGCGCGGCGAGCCGGCCCAGCAGCTCGGCCGGGCCCTCGGCGCCGAGCGCGGCCCGGGTCAGTTCGCGCTGCGCCTCGAAGCCGGCGGTCACCGCGCGGTACTGGTCGGCCGCGACGGCCGCCGAGACCGCCTTGCTGATCGCGATGAACGGCGTCCGGCGGGGCACCCCGAGCAGCGGCAGGTGGTGCCGGCGCGCCGCCTCGACCAACGCCTCCGGCGCCGCCTCGTAGTTCACCCCGACCGCGAACCCCAGCCCGACGACGCCGGCCCCGGCGACCCGCCGCACATAGCGGTCGGCGGTCTCCGGATCGGCCGCGTCCAGCTTCAGCGCGGTGATCAGCAACAGTTCGCCGCCCTCCATGTAGGGCACCGGGTCGATCAGCTCGCTGGCGTGCGCCCAGCGCACGGGGATGTCCAGCCGGTCCTCGCCCGCGAGCACGTCCAGCTTGAGCGCGGTGTGGTTGACCAGGGAGGCGAGGGTGTGCGGCATGGGACCTTCGGGGGCTCCGGCGGACGGCACGACCCCGACCGGCGGCCGGGTCCTCCGGCCGGCCTCCTGCCGACCTCCGCCGATCGTCCGCGCCGCCCGTATGAACGGCGGGCGTGTGCACCGCCCTGTATGAACGGCTGGTCTCGATTCTGCCTCAACGGAGGGTTTGCGGAACACTCCCCGATCGGGGGGCGCGCGCCCGCCGTTACGCCCGGAGGTCGACCAGGACGGGTGGGGCGTGCTCGCCGTCGACCGTGGTCACCGACAGCACCGCGTGGCCGGCCGGGAGCGCGTTCGCGAGGTCGGAGGCGGACCAGCGTTCCCGTTCGACGGTGCGGACGGTGATCGCCTTGGAGGTGGCGGCCTTGCCGGTGACCAACTGGCGGACGAGGTGGAACGCCTTCATCCCGGCGCCGTGCGCGATGATTTGACGGTCCGTCACATCGCGGGTCTCCACCCACTCCTTGCCCCACACCTCGGCGAACGGCGCGCCGTCCCAGGGCGTGACGCCCGCGAACGCCATCCGGCAGCCGACCGAACCGAGCAGCGCGCTGCGCAGCCCCTCGGGGACGTCGTCCAAGGAGCGCAGGGTCAGCACGGCCCCGGCGTTGGCCGAGCGCAGCCGCTGGAGGCCGCGCAGCGCCTCCGCGGTGACGGTGTGCGCGGCCTCGTCGAGGACCAGGCAGGCGAACAGCGAGCGGTCGGTGCGGGCCACCGCGCACTCGGTGAACTGGGCCAGGACCAGCCGGGCGAGGATCCGGGACGCCTCGGCGTGGCCGCGTTCGGGGAGCTCGATGCGGACCCGGAGGGGGTGGTCCAGGGAGCGCAGCGAGACCTGGCGGGTGGCTCCCGTGGGGTCGAAGAAGGCGGCGAAGGCGGGGCGGTCGAGCAGCGCGATGCGGTCCGCGAGGAGCAGCGCGACGTCGCCGGGACGCTCCGACTGGCGGGCGCGGGCGTCGAGTTCGCGCAGCAGGGTGACGTCGCCGGTCGCCTCCAGGGCGGTGCGCAGCGCGGCGACCGCCTGCGGCGCGCCGTCCAGCAGCTCACGGAGGTCGGGCACGGTCGGGAAGCGGCCGTGGGCGGCGCGGAACGGGCCGAGCAGTTGGGCCAGGGCGGTCGCCGCGCGACGGCTGTCGCCGCCGGGGAGCTGTTCGGCGAGGTCACCGACGAGCGCCTCGGCGAGGATGCCGGCCGCCTCGTCGGGGTCGGTGGTGCCGCCGTAGAGGTCGAGGTCGCACGCCGGGTCGGGGCGGCCGATGCGGACCACCACGTCGAAGGCGTCGTCGGGGCCGAGCGCGGAGCCGGCCGGGCCGACGGCGACGACCGCGCACTGCCCAGCCAGCGCCTGGAGGCACATCGCCTCCACCACCGGGCGCACCAGCCGGGTGGTCTTGCCGCTGCCCGCCGGGCCGACGGCCAGCAGCGAGGTGCCCAACACCCGGGGCTCCAACGCGCAGCCGCTGCCGCGGTGTTGGTACGGATTGCGCGGGTGGTCGGCGGCGGTGCCGATCCGGACCTGGTGGGCGAGCAGGTCGTGCTGCGCGGTGCGGCGGGCCAGGTCGCGCTGGCCTGAGGGGTGGGCGCAGGCCGCGGCGCCGTGCCGCAGGACGGTGTCGGTGAAGGAGGCCGGGGAGTTCCGCCCGGAGCGCACCGAGCGCCAGGCGCGCCCGATCCGGGCCACGTCCACGTCGTTCATCGCGCCGGCGCGGGCCTCGGCGGCGAGCCGGTCGGCGGCGTCCGAGGCGCCCTGCGCGCGGAGTTCGGGCCACTGCGCGGGGTCGGTGGCGGGTTCAGCCTTGGGGGTGGGGGTGTGGGCGCGGAGGCGGCGGAGGGCGGGGCCGCCGAGCCGACGGATCAACTCGGGCCAGCGGCCGAGGCGGCCGAAGAAGCCGGCCAGGAGGGCCAACACCAGCCCGTAGTAGAGGTAGGTGGCCCAGACGAAGGCCATCTTGTCGCCGCCGGCCGAGCGCCATGAGTCGGGGGTGAGCAGCAGCAACGGCCAGAGCCAGTAACTGCCGAGGTACCCGTTCGACAACAGAGACCACAACAGCCAGCCGCACAGGAGCGCGATCAGGGCCCCGCTGATCAACTGCCGCAGGGGCGTACGGGCGGGCGCTTCCTTGGCCCGCGGCCGATGCCCATACGTCCACACCCCAGGCGGGGCCGCCGGCCGGGCCGCCCGCAGCCAGTTCAGCAGCGGCGGCTGCGGGCCGGCGGTCGGGGGCGGAAGGGGGGGCCGTGGCGGCGTCCGCGGCGCGGCCGGTCGTGGTACCGCCGGGTCGGGGCGTCGTTCCCCGGACGGCGGGGGTGCGGCGGTGTGCTGTGCGTCCTGCGTGCCCTCGGTGTCCATCCGGTGCCCCTTGTCCCCCTTGAGACGTGGCCTGCCGCGGCGGTGTGCCGGCCTGTCGGTGTGATGCCCGCGCGGGCGCGCCGTTCTCCGGCGTGCCGCCGCTCAATTTACTGGCCGCGGGCCGCGGCTATGTCCGGTGCGGACAACGCAACACGCGCACTTCTCCCGAACGGAACATGCCAGACCCGCGCCACCGCCCCTAACCTGCGAGAACAACACCCCTGAACGTCCGCGTTCCACCCCCAGGAGACTGCCATGACCGAACTGTCCGGAGGCCCCGCCCTCCCCCAGGAGCGTCGCGTCGTCACCGCGATCCCCGGCCCCAAGTCCCAGGAGCTGTGGGCCCGTAAGCAGAACACCGTGGCCGCCGGGGTCGGCGCCGTGCTGCCCGTCTTCGTCAAGCGCGCGGGCGGTGGGGTCCTGGAGGACGTGGACGGCAACTCCCTGATCGACTTCGGTTCCGGCATCGCGGTGACCTCGGTCGGCAACAGCGCGGAGGCCGTGGTCCGTCGGGCCACCGCGCAGCTCGCGGACTTCACCCACACCTGTGCGATGGTGACGCCGTACGAGCCGTACATCGAGGTCTGTGAGCTGCTGGCCGAGCTGACGCCGGGCGACCACGCGAAGAAGTCGGCGCTGTTCAACTCCGGTGCGGAGGCGGTCGAGAACGCCGTCAAGATCGCCCGCGCGTACACCAAGCGCCAGGCGGTCGTCGTGTTCGACCACGGCTACCACGGCCGCACGAACCTGACGATGGCGCTGACCGCGAAGAACATGCCGTACAAGCACGGCTTCGGCCCGTTCGCCCCCGAGGTCTACCGGGTGCCGCTGGCCTACCCCTACCGCTGGTTGACCGGCCCGGAGAACTGCGCGCAGGAGGCCGCCGACCAGGCCATCACGCAGATCACCAAGCAGATCGGCGCGGAGAACGTCGCGGCGATCATCATCGAGCCGGTGCTCGGCGAGGGCGGTTTCATCGAGCCGGCCAAGGGCTTCCTGCCCGCCCTCGCGAACTTCGCGAAGGAGAACGGCATCGTCTTCGTGGCGGACGAGATCCAGTCCGGTTTCTGCCGCACGGGCCAGTGGTTCGCGTGCGAGGACGAGGGCGTGGTGCCCGACCTGATCACGACGGCGAAGGGCATCGCGGGCGGCCTGCCGCTGGCGGCGGTGACCGGCCGCGCCGAGATCATGGACGCCGCGCACTCCGGCGGCCTGGGTGGCACGTACGGCGGCAACCCGGTGGCCTGCGCCGCCGCGATCGGCTCCATCGAGACCATGCGCGAGCTGGACCTGAACGCCAAGGCCAAGCGCATCGAGGAGGTCATGAAGGGCCGCCTGACCGCGATCCAGGAGAAGTTCGACATCATCGGCGAGGTCCGCGGCCGCGGCGCGATGATCGCCATCGAGCTGGTCAAGTCCGGCTCGAAGGAGCCGAATCCGGAGGCGACCTCGGCGCTCGCGAAGGCGTGCCACCAGGAGGGCCTGCTGGTGCTGACGACCGGCACGTTCGGCAACGTGCTGCGCTTCCTGCCGCCGCTGGTCATCGGCGAGGACCTGCTCAACGAGGGGCTGGACATCCTGGAGGGGGCGTTCGGCTCGCTCTGATCGGGGACTGACGTCCGGGTGCGGCCCGGGGCGCGGCGCGGCCGTGGCCCGGGCCGCGCCATGTGCGCCTGAGGGGCCGGTCGTGGTGGTCCCGTCCACGCCCACAACGGGGCGCATCCGGCCCACCGCGGGGGCGCGTTCAGGGCGCGCGGGGGCGCGTGAAGAAGATGTGCGAGGGCAATGGCGGGCACGTGATGCGGCTTACGGGGCGCGCTTCCGGTGTCGTACGGTCTCTCCAGATGAGAGAAACATCCACCCGCAAGGGACTGCGGGTGATGCCCGGTCGGCGCTCCCCAGCTTCGACCTGGCCGTGCCTCGCGCACACCACCGGGCCCCCTGGCACGAGGGGCTCCGGGAATCCTCACCGATCGGATGTCCGCCCGCCCCAGACCCCCCGGGGCGCGCGGAACACCGGTCCCTGCGGCCGCTCCTGGGCTCCCCCCTGTTCCGGAGCGGCCGCTTCTTTTTTGGTTGGATTGGTCGGGTGGGGTGGGTCCCACCGGCGCGTGGGTGACGCCCGCGCGTGACAAATGGGCGTGGTACACGGGGTGTTGGAGGTGTCGGGTGTGAGGCGGCGGTCCTGGGGGCGGGCGCTCGGCCGGGTCTTCGGGCGGCGGTACGCGCTGGTCGCGCTGTGCAGCGCGCTGGTCTTCGGGTGGGCGGGCTGGCAGGTGGCGGCCCACGGGGCGGTGCGCGGGTTCGACGAGCGGTTGGGCCGCGACGTGGCGGCGAGCGCCGTTCCCGGACCGCTCGCCCAGTTCTTCGCCGATCTCGGCAACACGGTCGTGGCGCTACCGGTGTTGGTGGCGGCGGCGGGCTGGGCCTGGTGGCGGACGCGGCGCGGGGCGGGCGCGGAGCCGGGCGGCGCGGGCAGCGGCGGCCGGGTGTGGGTGCCGCCGGTCGCCGCGCTGGGGGCGCTCGCCGCGGTGCCGGCGCTGGTCGTCCCGTTCAAGACGTGGCTGGACCGGCCGGGGCCGCCGCGGATGGCCGCGGTGCACGAGGGCTTCTTCCCCTCGGGACACGGGGCGACGGCGGCCGTCGCCTACGGGCTGGTGGCGCTGCTGCTGCTCCGGGCGTACGCGGTGCGGCGCGGGCGGCCGGGCAAGGCCGCGGCCCCCGTCGCGCGGGTGGTCGCGGCGGGGGCCGGGCTGCTCAATGTGGGCGTCGGGCTGGGGCTGGTGCGGCAGGGGTACCACTGGCCGCTGGACGTGCTCGGCGGCTGGTGCCTGGCGGGGGTGCTGTTGCCCCTGTGGTGTGCGGTGTGCGACCGGTGGGGCGGGCGGGACGTGTAGGCCGTCTCCCCCGCGGCCCCAAGTCCGGCTCGTTCCCAAGCGCCCTGGCTAGCCCCCGTAACCGCCGCTCACGGCACGTTGATCGGGTTGACGAACGTGCCCGGGTGGGTGGCCCCGGACTGGTCCAGGATGGCGCCGCCGAAGGGCCACTGGAGCTGGAAGTGCTTCTTCTCGTTCGGCGGGGTGATCAGCACCTGACCGGGCTCGACCTTCTTGTCGTCGGCGCGGGTGGTGGGCAGCAGGCTGATGGTGAACGAGGTGTGCGCGTTCGGCTTCAGCACCTTGGGCTGCGGCGTCTTGTTCGAACGCTGCAGGTCCCAGGTGGTGCCGTCGGTGCCCTTGAGCTGGACGCCGGGGAAGCCGGAGATGCGGCAGGGCGCGCCGCTGATGTTCTTCAGCCACACCGCGGCGGTCTGCTGCTGGTCGGACTTCATGTCCGGCACGCCGCCGCCGTCCGAGCCCCAGCCGGCCTTCATCCCGTCGGTGGTGCAGCGGGCGATCTCCTTGCCGGACCCGCCCTGCTGGCCGCCGTTGACGGCCGCCGCGCCGCCGGAGCCGTGCGAGGTGGCGGGGGCGGCGCCGTCCGCACCGCCGGTCGAACCGCCGGAGCCCTGCGAGCCGGTGCTCCCCTGCGCGCCGGAGTCCGCGGCGGAGACGGAGGCGGCCGGGGCGGCGTCCGCACCACCGGTTCCGTTGCAGGCCGTGAGGCCGAACGCGGCGGCGGTGAGCAGGCCGGCGACGGCGGCGGTGCGGCCGTGGCGGAGCGTGGTGCGGTGCGACATGGGGTCCCCCTCGAAGGTCGGCTATGCGGTGCGGTGTTGCGTTCGCGGTCACCAATCTGCACGCGGGCACTGTTGATCGACTAACAACTCACTAACACTCGTACGGGCCCGGATCAGTTGGTCCGAGCCCGTACGCTCACTCCCCCAGGTCGCGGGCCGCCACCGCCGCGTGCAGCGCGAGTTCCAGCGCGACGGGATCGGTGAGCGTGCCGGTGCCGTCCGGCGGGACCAGCCAGCGCACCCCGCCGGTGGCCCGGCCGGGATAGGGCACCACCATCCAGGTGCCGCGCCCGGCGCCGCGGATCTTGGTGCCCAGCCAGTGGGCGACCGTCCCCGCCGGGACGAAGAAGCCCGTGCGGGCGTCCCGGAAGTCGGAGAGCACCGGGCCGGGGCGGTCCCGACCCCGGGCCAGCACGTCCAACGCCGGGCGGCCCAGCCGGCCCTCGACGATCAGGACGTCCCAGCACCGGCCGGCCTCCAACAGCGCCACCCCGAGCGGATTGCGCTCCCACCCGCGGCGGCAGGCGCCGGGGTCCGGTGCGGCCGACACCAGCCAGTCCACTGCGGCATTCGCCCCCGTTGCGGTCATCTTCCGCTCCCCTTTCCCGGCCCGGACGGGCCGTGTCACCCAGGGGAGAAGGGGGCGCCCGGTGATCCTTACGCGGGTCCGCGGGGAAATTTCCGCGGACCCGGGGCGGACCCGGGGCGGACCCGGTCCGCACGGACACCGGGCGGGCGTGGCCGCAACGGCCGCGGGGCGGACGGCCGTTGCGGTCCGCCCGCCCCGACGGGCACCGCGGTGGATCAGCTGTCGAAGCCCAACCCCACCGCGTCCATGGCCTTCAGCCACAGGTTGCGCCGGCCGCCGTTCTCGTCGGCGCGGGTCATCGACCACTGGGTGACGCCGATGCCCAACGAGCGCACCGGCTCGGGCGGGAACGGCAGCGGCCTGGTCCGCACCATCTCCAGCTCGGTCCGCTCGGTGCGCTCCCCCGCCAGCAGGTCGAGCATCACCTCCGCGCCGAAGCGGGTGGCGCCGACGCCGAGGCCGGTGAAGCCGAGCGCATAGGCGGCCCGGCCGCCGTGGGCGGTGCCGAAGAACGCGGAGAAGCGGGAGCAGGTGTCGATGGCGCCGCCCCAGGTGTGGGTGAAGCGGAGCCCCTCCAACTGCGGGAAGCAGGCGAAGAAGTGCTGCGCCAACTTGCGGAAGGTGGCCGGGTGTTGGTCGTACTCGGCCCGTACGCCGCCGCCGTAGCGGTAGACGATGTCGTAGCCGCCCCACAGGATGCGGTGGTCGGCGGTGATGCGGAAGTAGTGGAAGTGGTTGGCGCTGTCGCTGAGGCCGGGGCGGTTCTTCCAGCCGATGGCGGCGAGCTGCTGCTCGGTGAGCGGCTCGGTCATCAGGGCGTAGTCGTAGACCGGCACGACGTACGGGCGGATCCGCTTGACCGGCGACGGGAAGGCGTTGGTGGCCAGCGCCGTCTGGCGGGCGAAGACCCGGCCGTAGGGGGTGCGCAGGGCGATCCCCGGGCCGCGTGCGGACAGTTGGGTGCCGGGGGTGTGCTCGTAGACGCGCACGCCGGCGGCGAGGCAGGCCCGCTTCAGGCCCCAGGCCAGCTTGGCCGGGTGCACCATGGCGACGCCGGTGCGGTCCCACAGTCCGGCGAGGAAGGTGGGCGAGTCGACCTCGGCGCGCACCGCGTCGCGGTCGAGGAACTCCTGTCCGGTCAGGCCCAGTTGCTCGGCCTGCTCGGCCATCTCGCGGAGCTCGTCGACCTGGTGCGGGGCGGTGGCGACGTCGATCTCGCCGGTGCGCTCGAAGTCGCAGTCGATGCCGTGGCGGGCGACCGCGTCCTCGATGGCGTCGAGGTTACGGGCGCCGAGCTCCTCCAGTTTGGCCAGTTCGTCGGGCCAACGAGCCAGCCCGTTGCCCAGACCGTGGGTGAGGGAGGCGGCGCAGAAGCCGCCGTTGCGGCCGGAGGCGGCCCAGCCGACCTCCTGGCCCTCGATGAGGACGACATCGCGCTGCGGGTCGCGCTCCTTGGCGATCAGCGCGGTCCACAGTCCGGAGTACCCCCCGCCGACGACCAGCAGGTCGCACCTCTCGTCGCCGACGAGGGCGGGCTCGGCGGCCGGCCGGGCCGGGTCCGCCAGCCAGAACGGCGTGGGGGCGGCGTCGGCCAGGGCATGGACGGGGGAGATCCCCGATGACTTCGACATGGCAGCTCGTGCCATGGTTCTCAGCTCCTCTAGCTGCGTCTAGCTGCGTTTGCTGTGCTTGCGACGGGCTCCGACCAACTGGCCGACGAGCACGCACACGACGGCGACCAGGAACATCGCCGTACCGATGACATTGATTTGAACGGGTGTGCCCCGCTGTGCGGATCCCCAGACGAACATGGGAAAGGTCACGGTGGAGCCGGCGTTGAAGTTGGTGATGATGAAGTCGTCGAAGGAGAGCGCGAAGGAGAGCAGGGCGCCGGCGGCGATGCCGGGCGCGGCGATCGGCAGCGTGACCCGCAGGAAGGTCTGCACCGGGGTGGCGTAGAGGTCCTGGGCGGCCTGTTCCAGCCGCGGGTCCATGCTCATCACGCGCGCCTTGACGGCGGTGACGACGAAGCTCAGGCAGAACATGATGTGCGCGATGAGGATCGTCCAGAAGCCGAACTGGATGCCCATGTTGAGGAAGAGGGTGGCCAGGGAGGCGGCCATCACGACCTCGGGCATCGCCATCGGCAGGAAGATCAGGGTGTTGACGCCGGCCCGGGCGCGGAAGCGGTAGCGGGCCAGCGCGAACGCGATCATGGTGCCGAGGACGGTCGCGCCGACCGTGGCCCAGACGGCTATCTCCAGGCTCAGCGCGAGCGAACCGCACATGTCGGCGACGCCGCACGGGTCGGTCCAGGCGTCGGTGGAGAACCGCGTCCACTGGTAGTTGAAGCGGCCGTTGGGCTTGTTGAAGGAGAAGACCAGCACCACGACGTTGGGCAGGACCAGGTAGGCCAGCGTGGCCAGTCCCGCCAGGGTGACGAGGTGGCGGCGCAGCCAGCGCAGGCCCGGGACGGAGCCGCGCCGGGGCGCGCGCGGGGCGGGCGGGGTGGTGGCCGCGCCCTGTGCGGTGGTGTCGGTGGCCGCCATCAGACCAGGTCCTCCGTCCCGGACTTGCGGATGTAGAGCGTGACCATGGCGAGGATGGCCGCCATGAGGATGAAGGAGAGCGCGGCGGCGGTCGGGTAGTCCAGGACCCGAAGGAACTGCGACTGGATGACGTTGCCGATCATCTTCTGGTCGGTGGAGCCCAGCAGTTCGGCGTTGATGTAGTCGCCGGCGGCCGGGATGAAGGTCAGCAGGGTGCCGGCGACCACGCCGGGCATGGACAGCGGGAAGGTGACCCGGCGGAAGGTGGTGGCCGGGCGGGCGTAGAGGTCGCCGGCGGCCTCGTGCAAGCGCGGGTCAATGCGCTCCAGCGAGGTGTACAGGGGCAGCACCATGAACGGCAGGAAGTTGTAGGTCAGTCCGCAGACCACGGCCAGGGGGGTGGCCAGCACCCGGTGCCCCTCGGTGAGGCCCAGGGCGTTGGTGATGTCCAGGATGTGCAGCGCGTTGAGGGTGCCGACCACCGGGCCGCCGTCGGCCAGGATCGTCTTCCAGGCCAGCGTCCGGATCAGGAAGCTGGTGAAGAACGGGGCGATGACCAGGATCATCACCACGTTCCGCCAGCGGCCGGCCTTGAAGGCGATCAGATACGCCAGCGGGTAGCCCAGCAGCAGGCAGAGCGCGGTGGCGACCGCCGCGTAGCCGACCGAGCGCACGAACTGCGGCCAGTATTCGGCCAGCGCGTCCCAGTAGGTGACGAAGTGCCAGGTGAGCTTGAAGCCCTCTTCGAGGGAGCCGGTCTGGAGCGAGGTGGACGCCTGGTATACCAACGGGGCGGCGAAGAAGACGACCAGCCAGAGGATGCCGGGCAGCAGCAGCCAGTAGGGGATCAGCCGCTTGCGGGTCGGGGTCCTCCGCAGCGGCGGCGCCCCGTCCTCGGCCCGCTCCTCCGGTGGGGCGGCGGTGGCGGTCATGCGACCTCCTCGTCGCGGTCCGCGCCGGCGTCGCCGACCGTCCCGGCAAGCAGGGACTGGTCCGCGTCGAGCCCGAAGGTGTGGTCCGGGTTCCAGTGCAGGACGACGTCGGCGCCGGGGACCAGGCGGCCGTCCCGCCCGATGTTCTGCTCGTAGACGGCGAGTTCGCCGATCCCGGGGACGTCGACGACGTACTGGGTGGAGACGCCGATGAAGCTGGCGTCCCTGACCCGGCCGGTGAGCCGGTTGTGCCCGTCGGGGACCGCGTCGGCGTCGTCGGCGTGCGCCAGCGCGACCTTCTCGGGGCGGATGCCGGCCAGCACCTTCTCGCCGGTGCGGGCCGTGGTGCTACATCGGCCGGCGGGCAGCCGGAGGGTGGCGGCGCCGGCCGTGAGGCGGAGCTCCGCGCCGCCCGCCTCGGCGACCTCGGCCGCGATGAGGTTGGAGGTGCCCAGGAAGTTGGCGACGAAGGTGGTGCCGGGGTTCTCGTACAACTCGGCGGGGGCGCCGAGCTGTTCGACCCGGCCGCCGTTCATCACGGCCACGGTGTCGGCCATCGTCATGGCCTCCTCCTGGTCGTGGGTGACGTGGACGAAGGTGATGCCGACCTCGGTCTGGATGCGCTTGAGCTCAAGCTGCATCTGGCGGCGCAGCTTGAGGTCGAGGGCGCCCAACGGCTCGTCCAGCAGGAGCACTTGGGGGTGGTTGATCAGGGCGCGGGCGACCGCGACCCGCTGCTGCTGGCCGCCGGAGAGCTGCTGCGGCTTGCGGCGCGCCATCGGCCCGAGCTGGACCAGGTCGAGCATCTCCTCGACCTGCTTCTTCACCGACTTGATGCCGCGCCGGCGCAGTCCGAAGGCGACGTTCTCGTAGATGTCCAGGTGCGGGAAGAGCGCGTAGTTCTGGAAGACGGTGTTGACCTGACGCTTGTAGGGCGGCAGGGCGGTGACGTCCGCGCCGGAGAGCTCGACCGTCCCGGTGGTGGGCTCCTCCAGGCCGGCGATCATGCGCAGGGTGGTGGTCTTGCCGCAGCCGGAGGCGCCCAGCAGCGCGAAGAACGACCCGGCGGGGATGGTGAGATCGAGCGGGTGGACGGCGGTGAAGGAGCCGTAGGTCTTGCTGATCCGGTGCAGGCGGACGTCGCCGCCGCTGCTTTGGGGGGTCGCGGTACTGGTCATGTGGTCGTCCCGTGGGTCGGAAAGGGGGAGAACGGGGCGGGCGGCCCGGTGCGCGGGCCGGGCGCCGAAGGGACCGGCTCAGGCACCGGTGAGATCGGAGAACTTCTGGTTGAACACCCGGTTCTCCTGGGGGTTCAGGGCGCGGAAGGAGTGGGACCTGGCGGTCATCTCGGCGTCCGGCAGGATCAGCGGGTTGGCCGCCGACTGCGGGTCGATCCTGGCGAGTTCCGCGCGCACCCCGTCGACGGGGCAGGCGTAGTTGATGTACGCGGCGAGCCGGGCCGCCACCTTCGGCTCGTAGAAGTAGTCGATGAGCCGTTCGGCGTTGCCCTTGTGGCGGGCCCTGCTGGGCACCATCAGGTTGTCGGTCGACGTCATGTAGCCGGCCCGGGGGACGGTGTACCGGATGCGGGGGTTGTCGCGTCGTAGCTGGACGACGTCGCCGGCCCAGGCGACGCACGCGGCGAGGTCGCCCTTGTCCAGGTCGGTGGTGTAGTCGTTGCCGGTGAAGCGGCGGATCTGCCCGGTGTCGATGCCTTTCTGGAGCCGGGCGAGGGCGGCGTCGAAGTCGTCGGCGGTGACGTCCTCGGGGCGCTTGCCCATGTCGAGCAGGGTGAGTCCGACGGTGTCGCGCATCTCGGAGAGGAAGCCGACCCGCCCCTTGAGCCGTGGGTCGTCCAGGAGTTGGCCGATCGAGGTGACGGTCCGGCCGCCGGTGGCCTCGATGTTGTAGGCGATG
Source organism: Streptomyces sp. WZ-12 (assembly GCF_028898845.1). Classification (NCBI taxonomy): domain Bacteria; kingdom Bacillati; phylum Actinomycetota; class Actinomycetes; order Kitasatosporales; family Streptomycetaceae; genus Streptomyces; species Streptomyces sp. WZ-12. The sequence goes on from NZ_CP118574.1 coordinate 2,911,210, forward strand.
ATCGCGGGGATGCCCTGCCAGACGTAGGAGTGCCGGCGGCCCGGGTCCCAGGTGGGGTTGCGGAACTGCGCGGCCAGGTTGGCACTGGCGTGCGGCAGGTGGTCCCGGTCGAGCGGCTGGATCCAGCCCAGGGAGATCATCCGGGCGCACATCCAGTCGGTGAGCACGATCAGATCGCGGCCGGTGTCCTGCCCGTTGGCCAACTGCGCCTGGATCTTGCCGAAGAACTCGTCGTTGTCGTTGATGTCCTCGGTGTACGTCACGGCGATGCCGGTGCGCCGCTGGAAGGCGTCCAGTGTGGGGTGGCGCCGGCCGTCGTCGCTGACGTCCATGTACTGCGTCCAGTTGGAGAAGTGCAGGCGCCGCTCCGCCGCGGAGTGGTCCACGGTCAGCGCGGCGTCGGTGCGGCCCGCGGGGGCGATCCCGCAGGCCGACAGGGCGGTGCCGCCGCCGACCGCGGCCGCCAGGGCACCGCCGGCGCGCAGCAGCGAGCGGCGGGTCATGGCGAGCCGGCCGGTGGTCAGGCTGCGGCGCAGGGCGGCGAGTTCGGCCGCGGACACGGGTGCCGGGGGCGCGGGCTGCTCGTGGTGCTCCATGCGCTGGCCTTTCAGGGTGTGCCCGGCGTGCGGCCGGTGGTGTCGGTGGTGCGGCCCCGGCCGCGGGCGGTGGGGCGCCCGGTGGTGCGGGGCGCCCCGGTGGGCGGGGTCAGGCGCGGTCCCCGAAGATCGTCCGGTGCCAGTCCTTCCTGGCCACCCCGGTGTTGTCGTACATCACGTGCTTGACCTGGGTGTACTCCTCGAAGGAGTACGCCGACATGTCCTTGCCGAAGCCGGACGCCTTGGCGCCGCCGTGCGGCATCTCGCTGATGATCGGGATGTGGTCGTTGACCCAGACGCAGCCGGCGTTGATCTCGCGGGTGGCCCGGCCGGTGCGGTAGACGTCCCGGCTCCAGGCGGAGGCGGCCAGCCCGTAGGGGGTGTCGTTGGCCAGCGCGATGCCCTCGTCGTCGCCGTCGAAGGGCAGCACGACCAGCACCGGGCCGAAGATCTCGGACTGCACGACCTCGCTGTCCTGGGCGGCGCCGGCGATCAGCGTGGGCCGGTAGTACGCGCCCTTGGCCAACTCCCCCTGGGGTGCCTCGCCGCCGGTGACGACGGTGGCGTAGCCGCGGGCCCGCTCGACGAAGGCGGCCACCCGGTCCCGCTGGGCGTGCGAGATCAGCGGCCCGAGGTCGGTGGACGGGTCGAACGGGTCGCCCAGCCGCACGGTCGCCATCAGGTCGGCCACCCCGCTCACGAACGCGTCGTAGAGCGGCCGTTGGACATAGGCGCGGGTGGCGGCGGTGCAGTCCTGCCCGCTGTTGATCAGGGCGCCGGCGACCGCGCCGTGCACGGCCGCCTCCAGGTCGGCGTCGTCGAAGACCACGAACGGGGCCTTGCCGCCGAGTTCGAGGTGGATCCGCTTGACGGTCCCGGTGGCGATCTCGGCGACCCGCTTGCCGACGGCGGTGGAGCCGGTGAAGGAGGTCATCGCGACGTCGGGGTGGCCGACCAGCCGCTCACCGGCGTCCCGGCCGGCACCGGAGACGATGTTGAGCACGCCGTCGGGCAGCCCGGCGCGCTGCGCGGCCCGCGCGAACAGCAGCGAGGTCAGCGGGGTGATCTCGGCGGGCTTGAGGACGATCGCGTTGCCCGCGGCGATGGCCGGCAGCACCTTCCAGGCGGCCATCTGGAGCGGATAGTTCCAGGGGGCGATGGAGCCGACCACGCCGATCGGTTCCCGGCGGATCACGGAGGTGTGGTCGCCGCTGTATTCCCCGGCCGCCTTCCCCTCCAAGTGCCGGGCGGCGCCGGCGAAGAACGCGGCGTTGTCGACGCTGCCGGGAACGTCGAACTCCCGGCTGAGCTTGAGGGGCTTTCCGCAGTTCAGGGATTCCGCGGCGGCGAGTTCCTCGGCGTCCTCGGCGAGCGCCGCCGCGAAGCGGTGCAGGACCTCGGAACGCTCACCGGGCGTGGCCCCGGCCCAGCCCGGGAAGGCCCGCGCGGCGGCCGCCACCGCGGCGTCCACGTCGGCGGTGGAGGCGAGTTCGTACCGCAGGACGGTCTCGCCGGTGGCCGGGTCCACGACGTCCTGAGCACGGCCGGAGGTTCCGCTGCGCAGACTCCCGGCGATGAATTGCGCCCCCTCGGCGAATCGCTCGGCCGCTTCGAATCGCTGGTCCATGGTGCTCTCCTCCGCCGGGCCCGCAAGGCCGCTCAGCCGCACTGCCAGGCGTAGCTATTTCCGGAATCGATGGCCGATCCTGACAGAACAGAAGGCAGCCAACAAGTGATTCCGTTGTTGCCTTTTGGTTACGCAACGAATTCTGCGAATTCGGTGGCGGAAAACCCCGACACGTTGTCAGTGCCCGCTGACAGAATCCCGGCATGATGCACGACGGTCCGGGGACGGCCCCGGGAAGCACCGCCGACCGCAGCGCGGACGGGCCGCGCACGGTCGAGGAGTTGATCGCGCTCGCCGCCACCGGCCAGCGGATCAAGTACCTCCACTTCTGGGGCCACCGCCCGCCCCGCGGCGGCGGCATCGGGGCGAGCTGCCTCAGCCAGTGGTGGCCCGCCCCCTTCACCGTCGACGGCGTCCGGTACGCCACCGCGGAGCACTGGATGATGGCCGGCAAGGCCCGGCTGTTCGGCGACGCGGCGGCGGAGCGGCGGGCGCTCGCCGCCGGCCACCCCAAGCAGGCCAAGGACGCCGGCCGGACGGTCACCGGCTTCGACGAGGCACTCTGGCGGCTCCATCGCTTCGCCCTGGTCGTCGAGGGCAGCCGGCACAAGTTCGGCCAGGACACCGGGCTCCGGGAGTTCCTGCTGGGCACCGGTTCCCGCGTCCTGGTGGAGGCCAGCCCCGTGGACCGGATATGGGGCATCGGCCTCGCCGCCGACGACGACCGCGCCGCGGACCCGACCCGCTGGCGCGGGCCGAACCTCCTGGGCTTCGCGCTGATGGCGGCCCGCCAGCAGTTGGCCGAGGCGGACGGCACCCCGACCGACGACCGCTGACGCCCGGGGTCCGCCCGCCCCCACCGGCCCGGGCCCGCCCCACCCCCGTCCTACGATGGCCGGACCGCACCCACCGCCGAGCCCACCTCACCAGGAGGAACCGTTGTCCGACCTCGACGCCTTCATCGCCGGCCTGCCCAAGGCGGAGCTGCACGTCCACCACGTCGGCTCGGCCTCCCCCCGGATCGTCTCCGAACTCGCCGCCCGGCACCCGGACTCCGTGGTGCCCAGCGACCCCGAGGCGCTCGCCGACTACTTCACCTTCCGCGACTTCGCCCACTTCATCGAGGTCTACCTCTCCGTCGTGGACCTCATCCGCGACGCCGAGGACGTCCGCCTGCTGACGTACGAGGTCGCCCGCGACATGGCCCGCCAGCAGATCCGCTACGCCGAGCTGACGCTGACCCCGTTCAGCTCCACCCGCCGCGGCATCCCCGACGCCGCCTACGTCGAGGCCATCGAGGACGCCCGGAAGGCCGCCGAGGCGGAGCTGGGCGTGGTGCTGCGCTGGTGCTTCGACATCCCCGGCGAGGCCGGTCTGGAGGCCGCCGAGGAGACCGCCCGGATCGCCTGCGACCTCCAGCCCGAGGGCCTGGTCTCGTTCGGCCTCGGCGGCCCCGAAATCGGCGTCCCCCGGCCCCAGTTCAAGCCGTACTTCGACCGCGCCCGCGCCGTCGGACTGCGCTCCGTCCCGCACGCCGGCGAGACCACCGGCCCCGACACCATCTGGGACGCCCTGACCGCGCTGGGCGCCGAGCGGATCGGCCACGGCACCAGCGCCACCCAGGACCCGAAGCTGCTGGCCCATCTCGCCGAGCACCGCATCCCGTTGGAGGTCTGCCCGACGTCCAACATCGCCACCCGCGCGGTCGCCACCCTGGAGGAGCACCCGCTCAAGGAGATGGTCGATGCCGGCGTCCTGGTCACCATCAACAGCGACGACCCCCCGATGTTCGGCACCGACCTCAACACCGAATACGCCATCGCCGCCCGCCTGTTGGGCCTGGACACCGCCGGCCTGACCGCCCTCGCCAAGAACGCCGTCACCGCCTCGTTCATGGACGACGCGGCCAAGTCCCGCCTGTCGACCGAGATCGACGCGTACGCGGCCGGGTGGCGCGGCTAGTCGACCCGCCGTCGACCCGCGCAGCCGACCGGCGGCTGCGCGGGGCCCGGAGCCCACTCGGCGACGCTCCCCGGCCCCCGCCCCTCCCTACAACCCCACGATCCCGTTCCACTCCTTGGCGAACTCGACCCGCTCCTTCGCCGTGATGTCCCGGGCGATGGCCAGCCGCTCGCGCAGCGCCGCATCGGGGAAGATCAGCGGGTCCTCGGCCAGTTGCGCCCGCTCCTTGTCCTTGGACGCGGCGAGCACCTCCCGCGCGGCCGGCACCGGGCAGACGTAGTTGACCCAGGCGGCGAGCTCGGCCGCGACCTCGGGCCGGTAGTAGTAGTCGATCAGCCGCTCGGCGTTCCGCTTGTGGGCCGCGAGGTTGGGGATCATCATGCTCTCCGCCCACAACTCCGCGCCCTCCTCGGGCACCACGAACTCGATGTCCGGGTTGTCCGCCTTGAGTTGGATGACGTCACCGGAGTACGCCTGCGCGGCGAGCACATCGCCGGAGTCCAGGTCCTTGATGTAGTCGTTGCCGGTGAACCGGCGGATCTGCCCCTTGCGGACCTGCGCGCGCACCTGGTCGATCATCCGGTGGAAGTCGGCGGCGGTCCAACGGGTGATGTCCACGCCGTTGCCCTGGAGCAGCATCGCGAACGCCTCGTCCAGCCCGGCCAGCAGCGTGACCCGGCCGCGCAGGTCGTCCTTCCACAGATCGGAGGTGTGCCGGATCTCCCGGCCCAGCTTCCGGCGGTTGTAGGCGATGCCGGTGATGCCGGACTGCCAGGGGACGGAGTGCCGCCGGCCGGGGTCGAAGTGCGGGCCGCGCAGCAGCGGATCGAGGTGCTCGGCGACGTTCGGTTGGGCCGCGCGGTCCATCGTCTCGACCCAGCCCAGCCGGACGTAGCGGGCGCACATCCAGTCACTGATGACGATCAGGTCCCGCCCGGTGGGCTGGTGGTTCATCAGCGCGGGGCTGATCTTGCCGAAGAACTCGTCGTTGTCGTTGATCTCCTCGGTGTACGTCACGGAGATCCCGGTGCGCTTCTGGAACGCGTCCAGCGTGGGGCGGCGCCGCTTGTCGTGGTCGTCGACGTCGATGTAGAGCGGCCAGTTGGCGAAGACCAGCTTGCGGTCGTGGGCGGAACGGTCCGGGGCCTCGCGGTCGGCGGCCTCGACGTAGGCCGGCGGCACCCCGCATCCCGTCATGGCGGCCAGCGCCCCGGTCACACCGATTCCGCCCATGCCCCGAAGCAGCGAACGCCGCGAAAGATCAGCCATGGCGAGCACTCTCACGCGTCGCGGGCGGAGGCGGCAAGAGACAGAGCGTCGGTTGCCGGGCCTCCGCCCGCGACGGTGTGTCGAGCGTTCCGTGTCGCTCGACGGCGCGGATCCCCTTGCGGGGACGGCCGGTTCAGCCGTCCAGCGAGGTCATCACGTGCTTGATCCGGGTGTAGTCGTCGAAGCCGTAGGCGGACAGGTCCTTGCCGTAGCCGGACTTCTTGAAGCCGCCGTGCGGCATCTCGGCGACCAGCGGGATGTGGGTGTTGATCCACACGCAGCCGAAGTCGAGGGCCTTGGACATCCGCATCGCGCGGGCGTGGTCCTTGGTCCACACCGAGGACGCCAGGGCGTACTCGACGCCGTTGGCCCACTCCACCGCCTGCTTCTCGTCGGCGAAGGACTGGACGGTGATCACCGGGCCGAAGACCTCGTGCTGGACGATCTCGTCGTCCTGCTTCAGGCCCGAGACGACGGTCGGGGCGAAGAAGTAGCCCTTCTCGCCGACCTGTTCGCCGCCGGCCTCGATCTTGGCGTGCGCGGGCAGCCGCTCGATGAAGCCCTTGACCTGGGCCAGCTGGTTGGCGTTGTTCAGCGGGCCGTAGAGCACGTCCTCGTCGTCGACCGGGCCGGTCTTGGTCTCCGAGGCGGCCTTGGCCAGCGCGGCGACGAACTCGTCGTGGATGGACTCCTGGACGAGCACGCGGGTGGCGGCCGTACAGTCCTGTCCGGCGTTGAAGTAGCCGGCCGTCGCGATGTCCTCGACGGCCTTGGGGATGTCGGTGTCCTCGAAGACCACGACCGGGGCCTTGCCGCCGAGCTCCAGGTGGACCCGCTTGAGGTCCTTGGACGCGGATTCGGCCACCTGCATGCCGGCGCGCACCGAGCCGGTGATCGACGCCATCGCCGGGGTCTTGTGCTCGACCATCAGCCGGCCGGTCTCCCGGTCACCGCAGACGACGTTGAACACGCCGCGGGAGTGGCCGAGTTCGTCCAGGACGCCGCCGATGATCTCGGCGATCAGCACCGTGGAGGCGGGGGTGGTGTCGGAGGGCTTGAGGACCACGGTGTTGCCCGCGGCCAGCGCCGGGGCGAACTTCCAAACGGCCATCATCATCGGGTAGTTCCACGGCGCGACCTGAGCGCAGACGCCGACCGGCTCGCGGCGGATGATGGAGGTGAAGCCGTCCATGTACTCGCCGGCCGAGCGGCCCTCCAGCATCCGGGCGGCGCCCGCGAAGAAGCGGATCTGGTCCACCATCGGCGGGATCTCCTCGGAGCGCACGAGGGCGATCGGCTTGCCGCAGTTCTCGGACTCGGCGGCGATCAGCTCCTCGGCGCGCTCCTCGAAGCGGTCGGCGACCTTGAGCAGGACCTTCTGGCGCTCGGCCGGGATCAGGTCGCGCCAGGCCGGGAATGCGGCCTCGGCGGCGGCCATGGCCGTGTCCACGTCCGCGGCACCGGAGAGGGGGGCGGTGGCGTACGCCTCACCCGTCTCCGGGTTGACCACCTCCGTGGTCCGGCCGTCGGCGGCGTCCCGGAACTCCCCGTCGATGTAGTTGCGCAGACGACGCAGTGCGGTGGTCACTGTGCGCCCCCTTCAGTCAGTGTCAGATGTCCGGTGGTTGTGCCCCCACCCTAGTCGCGGGGACCACGTTTTCAACACACCCACACCCTTCGAACAACGGAATCAGTTAAATCTCCATCGATAGACAACTGATTTCATTGATTCAGGGTTGCCATACCGTCGAACCTCGTGCACAGTGAGGGATGTGGCCACTCGTGACAGAAACGGCACTCCGTCGATCGACTCCGTCTCCCTGGCGATCATCGAGCAGCTCCAGGAGGACGGGCGCCGTCCGTACGCCGCGATCGGCAAGGCCGTCGGCCTGTCCGAGGCGGCGGTACGTCAGCGCGTACAGAAGCTGCTCGACCAAGGCGTGATGCAGATCGTCGCGGTCACCGACCCCCTCACGGTCGGTTTCCGCCGGCAGGCGATGGTCGGCATCAACGTCGAGGGCGACCTCGACCCCGTGGCCGACGCCCTGACGACCATGGAGGAAGTCGAATACGTCGTCATGACGGCAGGCTCCTTCGATCTCCTCATCGAGATCGTCTGCGAGGACGACGACCACCTTCTGGAAATGATCAACAAGCGGATCCGCACGCTTCCCGGCGTCCGATCCACCGAGAGCTTCGTGTACCTCAAGCTCCGGAAGCAGACCTACACCTGGGGAACGAGATAGCAATGAGCGCCGACCTCTCCAAGACGGCGTACGACCACCTGTGGATGCACTTCACCCGCATGTCGTCGTACGAGAACGCCCCCGTGCCCACGATCGTGCGCGGCGAGGGCACCAACATCTACGACGACAAGGGCAAGCGCTACATCGACGGCCTCGCCGGCCTGTTCGTGGTCAACGCCGGCCACGGCCGCGTCGAGCTCGCCGAGACCGCCTACAAGCAGGCCCAGGAACTGGCCTTCTTCCCGGTGTGGTCCTACGCCCACCCCAAGGCCGTGGAGCTGGCCGAGCGCCTGGCGCACTACGCGCCGGGCGACCTCAACAAGGTCTTCTTCACCACCGGTGGCGGCGAGGCCGTCGAGACCGCCTGGAAGCTGGCCAAGCAGTACTTCAAGCTCACCGGCAAGCCCACCAAGTACAAGGTCATATCCCGCGCGGTCGCCTACCACGGCACCCCGCAGGGCGCCCTGTCCATCACCGGCCTGCCGGGCCTGAAGGCCCCCTTCGAGCCGCTGGTCCCCGGCGCGCACAAGGTCCCCAACACCAACATCTACCGCGCCCCGCTCTTCGGCGACGACCCCGAGGCGTTCGGCCGCTGGGCCGCCGACCAGATCGAGCAGCAGATCCTCTTCGAGGGCCCGGAGACCGTCGCCGCCGTCTTCCTGGAGCCGGTCCAGAACGCCGGTGGCTGCTTCCCGCCGCCCCCCGGCTACTTCCAGCGGGTCCGCGAGATCTGCGACCAGTACGACGTGCTGCTCGTCTCCGACGAGGTCATCTGCGCCTTCGGCCGCCTCGGCACCATGTTCGCCTGCGACAAGTTCGACTACGTCCCGGACATGATCACCTGCGCCAAGGGCATGACCTCGGGCTACTCCCCGATCGGCGCCTGCATCATCTCCGACCGCCTCGCCGAGCCGTTCTACAAGGGCGACAACACCTTCCTGCACGGCTACACCTTCGGCGGTCACCCGGTCTCCTCGGCCGTGGCGCTGGCGAACTTCGACATCTTCGAGCGCGAGGGCCTCAACAAGCACGTCCTCGACAACGAGGGCAACTTCCTGAGCACCCTCCAGAAGCTGCACGACCTGCCGATCGTCGGCGACGTCCGCGGCAACGGCTACTTCTACGGCATCGAGCTCGTCAAGGACAAGACCACCAAGGAGTCCTTCAACGACGAGGAGACCGAGCGCGTCCTCTACGGCTTCCTCTCCAAGGCGCTGTACGACAACGGTCTCTACTGCCGCGCGGACGACCGTGGCGACCCGGTCATCCAGCTCGCCCCGCCGCTCATCGCCGACCAGCCGGTCTTCGACGAGATCGAGCAGATCCTGCGCTCCGTCCTCACCGAGGCCTGGGCCAAGCTCTGATCACGGCACCCCCTCCTGGTCCGCTGGGAGACAACTGAACATCCAACGGCCCGGATTCACTCGTCCCCCACCCATACGAGTGATTCTGGGCCGTTGTGGCTGCCGAGCCACAAATGACCGGGGACCCGATTCCTTACCGTGCTGGTGACCGATACCCTCCGTGTTCGTTCCCCCGGCCGGCGGAACGACCAGCGAACCAGCGAGAGGTGTGCAGATGGTGGCCCCGCCTGACAACGACGTTCTCTGGGCCCGCGGCCTGCACCACATGCACGGCTCCACCCCCGCCCTCACCGATGTCTCGCTCGGCGTGCACGAGGGCGAGATCCTTGCCGTCACCGGACCCCGCGGCAGCGGCAAGACCACGCTCCTCGCGTGCCTTTCCGGCCAACTCGTCCCGACCGAGGGCGAGATCTGGTTCAACGGCGCCCCCGTACACACCCTCTCCTCCCCCAGCCGCGAACGGCTGCGTCTCGATCGGTTCGGCTGGATCGACACCAAGCCCCACCTCGTCCCGGAACTCACCTCCTGGGAGAACACCGCCCTCCCCCTCCTGCTGCGCGGCACGAGTCACCGCGAGGCCAAACACACCGCCATCGAATGGCTGGAACGCCTCGACGTCGGCATGTGCGCCCGCCACCGCCCCGCCCGGCTCGACCAGACCCAGCGCCAACGCGTCGCCATCGCCCGCGCGTTGGCCGCCGCCCCGCAGGTGCTCTTCGCCGACGAACCGACCGCCCCGCTGCACAGCGCCGACGGCACCCAGGTGCTCCGCACCCTGACCACCGCCGCCCGCTCGCACCACATCACCGTGGTCCTGGCGACCTACGACCCCCAGGTCGCCGCACTCGCCGACCGGACCCTCACCCTCTTCGACGGCCGCCGCTCCGGCGCCGTCCCCGAGGCCACCGGCACCCCCGATGAGGAAAGCAGGGCAGCGTGCTCGCTCTCCGCCTAGCCCGTGGCGCTCACCCCCTCGTCCTGCTGCGCCGACTCTTCGTCGCCACCGCAGCGGCCGGCACCGGCTTCCTGGTGCTGGGGGCCCTCGGTCACGCCGCCGCCCACCCCGACACGGCCGGCGACTCCTTGGCCCGACTCCTGTGGTGCGCCGTCCCGCTCGCGGCCACCACACAACTCGCGGTGTCCGTGGCCCGCACCGACCCAGCCGCCCGCCTCCAGCGGGGCATGACCGCCGCCGGCCTGGGCCCGCTGCGGCTCACCCTGCTCGCCGCGACCTCGACCGCACTCTCCTGTCTCCTCGGCGTCCTCCTCTCTTTCGCCGCCTTCCTGTCCCTCCGCAACAACCTCGGTGGCACCGGCACCGGCCACCGGTTCGTCGACGCCAACCTGCTCGGCGCCGGCCACCCCGTGCCGCTGGTCGGCGCCCTCATCCTGCTGTCCGTCATCCCGCTGACCGCCGCCGCGGCCACCGCCTTCGCGCTCCGCCCCCGCACCGAACCGGGCGCCATCAACTTCGCACTCCCTGCCACCACCACAGCCCCCTCCGGCCTCCCCTGGGGCGTCGCGTTGACCGCCGCCGGTCTGGCCGTCGAGGCCTACACCAGCCCAGCCGCCGGCACCCCCGGCGGGCTACTACCCCTCCCCGGCCGACTGATCGTCAGCCCACCAAATATTCTGATCGGTTGGGGCCTCGCCGCCTTCGGCCTGGTGCTGGCCGGCCCCGGCCTGGTGTACCTCTCCGGGCAGTTGCTGTGCGCGGGCCGCCCCGGCGCACTGCGGCTGCTCTCCGGCCGCGTACTCCAGGAGGAGTCCCACCGCCTGGGCCGCCCGATCGGCGTCCTCTGCGCGGTCGCCTCCGCCGCCTATGCCGCCGCCGCGGTGTACGAGGCCGCCCCCTCCCGTCCGCTCGGCCCCTTCACCGCCATCGGCGCGGCGGTCATCCTTGCCTGCGTCAGCGCCAGCGCCCTCACCGCCGCCTGGGAATCCCGGACCGCCCGCGCCCACACCACGGCGGCCCTGCGCCGGCTCGGCGCCTCCGCCTCCGTCCTCCACCGCGCCACGGCCCTGCGCACCCTGGCCCTGCTCCTCGTCCTGGGCCCCCTGACATGGACCGTCGCCGAAATGGCCACCCTGCCGCTGGTGCACTGAGCCGGGAGTCCGGTGCGATCGGGCGAGGTGGTGGGCCTCGGCGGTGATGGAGGCGGTGCGCGCGAAGTGGACAGGGCGAGGACCGACCTTGGTCCCGTTCTCAGCCTCAGTCTCGGCCTATAGGGCTCTGGTGAGTTGAGCTCTGATGAGTTGGACGATGTTGGCGCGGTGCGGTTCGACGCAGGGGGCGCCGACCAACTCGTTCGACGGTTGAGTGCCTGAGGGATGGGTGGGGACGTGAACCGTGCCGACGTTATGGGCACTGATGTGGTGGGGGCTGACGTGAGAGGCGCGGATGCGCTGGGCGCCGAGGCGCCGCGTTGCGATGCGGTGAGGGCGGGCTCGTTGAGTTCGGGTGTCCCGACATTCGGCAGATGGGACCGTCGCGCGTTGAGCAATGGTGCGCTGGGCCTTGGGGTGTTGGGCTCGGGCGCGTTTGGGTTTGGCTCGTTGACCTCCGGAATGTTGAGCGTAGCTGGCTTGGTCTTTGGCGCATGGGGTGTGCCGGGTGCGGTGAACCACGAGCTCGCTGGGCTCGGATGTGCCAGCTCCCGGGGCTCGCGGCGGCGCTCCCTGGCTGGCGCGGCGTTGCAGGCTGGTGCCGAGGGGCGGCGTGTCGAAACCGAGGGGAGCTGAAGTCCCTCGCGGAATAGGGGGGTTCTTCTGCCGTTCCGTGCTCCTGAGGCGGTGAGGGTTCTCGGCAGCGGCTCGTTGCGACGCGGGTGTGTTCTGGGCCAGCGGCTTCGATCGTTGGGATTGAGCCCGTTTACCGGGGTGATGCGGTTGGTCGGCTCCTTGGTGTAGTTGATGTGGTCGTCGTAGGCGTTGTAGCGGGGGATCTGACGTGGCAGCGCCCGCGTCCGGCGTGCCTGACGGCCGTCGGTGTCGGCAGCATGCGGTGCCGAGCGGAGGTACAGAGCCACGATCGTTCGCGGAGCGCTGGATCGCGGCGGGACCATGTGGCCGTGCGAGGCAGGTCCGTTGTCGAGCGGCAGTGCAGCAGGCGTCAGCGAGCGAGGGCGGTGACCTCGACCTCTATTCGCCACTCCGGTTGGGCCAGCGACGACACTTCGAGCAGGGTGTCCGCAGGGTAGGGCTCGGAGAGGAACTCCTCGCGCAGCGCGATGACATGACGGAGGTTGGCCGCCATGTCCGTGACGAAGATGCCGACCTTCACGACATCGGCGAGCGAGGCACCAGCCTCGGCGAGGACCCGCTCGACGTTCGCGAACGCCTGCCGCCCCTGGGCCAGGAAGTCATCCGAAACCGTCCGTCCGCGCTCGTCGATTCCCGCCTGCCCGGACACATGGATCAGTCCGCCGGCCTTGATGGCCTGTGAGATCTTGTACGGCTCGTACCAGTCCGGCGTGGTGGAGATGCGCTGGATTCCTCGCGCGCTTGCCGCTGCCACGGCTTCGGTCGACGACATGACACTCCCCTTGAATTCTCCATGCACATACATCCCTTGCATGCACATACATAAGTTTCAGATGCATGTACGCTGCTGTCAAGGGCTCAGCGGAAAAAGCCTCGGAGGATGTCGGGAAGGGACGCCGGAGATGGCGAACGACGGAAGAAAACGGAAGAGGATGGACGCGGAGCACTGGGACCGGCTGGGGGCACTGCACACCCGCGTCGAGCAGGAACTGGCGAAGGCCCTGCAACAGCACCACCAGCTCGGGCTGTCCGAGTACCGTGCGCTGGCGCGCCTGGTGGAGTCGGAGGACGGCGAGCTGCGGATGCAGGAACTCGCCGATCTGATCGGCCTCAACCAGAGTTCGGTGAGCCGACTGGCCTCGCGGCTGGAATCGTCCGGCCTGACCCGCCGGGACTTGTGTCCCGACGACCGGCGCGGCGTCTACAGCGTGATCACCGATGAGGGCCGAGAGGCGCAGACCAAGGCGCGCCCAACGTACGACAGCGCGCTGAGCGCCGCCCTCGACTCCGCGTCCGAAGACGGTCTGCTCGGGCCCCTGGTGAAGTCCCTGCGGCCCTAACATGGTGGACGTGCAGCCCAATGCAGAGCACTCGGCCCGTCTCGGCCCCCGCGAGCGCCGCCAAGAGATCGGTTCGCTCGCGGAGTTCGACCAGGCCGCCGCATCCGGCAGCCTCGCCGGGTACCGCCTCCAGTCCCTCGATCTGACGACCCGTACGTTCACGCTGCTGGCCACGGACACCACGGATTCCGTCTTCCTCGGTTGCGAGATGGAACCGGATGCCGCCGCGAAGGTGCGGGCCAGCGGCGCCTTGGTCTTCCCGCCCGTGCCGGGCCTGCCGTTCGATCCCTACCACCGCGCCCTCTACACACCGGGCGACCTCTTCTCGGGACTGCTCGAAGTCGGTTACGACGCCACGCCTGATGCGCGTACGTATCGCTGGTTCCAGGAAACCAAGGCGGCCGGCGAGGTCGTCGCCAGCATGCTGCGGAGCATCCACGACGATGCCGTCTCGGACGCCTTGGACGACCATCTCGCCGGCGCACGCGTGGTGGGCATCCTGGGCGGGCACTCCGTGGCGCGTGATTCCGACGCCTACGCGGGCGCGGCCAGGCTCGGGCGCCGCCTCAGCCGCGACGGCCTGACCGTCGCTACCGGCGGCGGTCCCGGCGCGATGGAAGCGGCGAACCTCGGGGCGTACACCGCGCCCCACGACGACGCCGCGCTCGACGAGGCGTTGGAACTCCTCTCCAAAGCACCGCACTTCAGGCCCTCGGTCACCAAATGGGCGCGCGCCGCCGTTGAGGTGCTCCGGAGCCGTCCCAACGGTGGCCCCTCGGTCGCCATGCCCACCTGGTTCTACGGGCACGAGCCGCCGAACGCCTTCGCGACCCATATTGCGAAGTACTTCGTCAACGCGCTGCGCGAGGAGGGCTTGTTGGCCCGGGCGAACGCCGGCGTGGTGTTCCTGCCGGGCGCGGCCGGCACCGTGCAAGAGGTCTTCGACGCCGCGACCTTGAACTACTACCGGTCGCACGGTACGCCGTCGCCCATGGTGCTGGTGAACCGCCGCCACTGGACCGAGACGTTGCCGGCTTGGCCGTTGCTCCGGACGCTGGCCACCGACCACCCGATGGCCGCCAAGATCGCCCTGGTCGATTCCGTGGACGACGCCCCTGAGGCATTGGCTCGCCTCGCCGCCGAGCACGGAGGCCCCGACGGCGGGTCGTGAACTCGCTCGTCGGAGACGCTCTCTTCGTCGGCGTGCTCTTGGCGAGGGTGCGGAAGATCGGGAGAGCGAGGTAGGGCCGCAGGCGGGAGGCCCCATCGCCATGGACGTCATCGCTCGTCAGAGAGTCCACGCACCGACCGACGACCGCGTACGGCCAGGCCACCCGATGCACCGGAACCATCGGAAGAAGGCGTCCCATCAACCCCTCCACCAGCGTGGCCTCCACCCCATTCCGCGCCGCGGCAGGACCGACCGAAGAACTTTTTGCCCATCGAGGCAACTCACCTCCCGAAATGCGCGTCTGCCAGGCCAGGTAATGAACAGGTAATGCAGCACGCGAACGGAGCTCTCGGTGATCATCGGCCTTCTGACGGCCACGGCGGCATCCGCCTGCTACGGCACGGGTTCGGTCTTGCAGGCGGTGGGCTCGCGCAAGTCCGCTCGTCAGGAGGCGGCGAAGGCATCCAGCAGCGCCCTCACCCAGCACGGCGGCCCGAGCCTGTCTTCGACCGCCAAGGCGGCCGTGACCTGGGAATTCATGCTCGGCACCGTGCTGGACTTCATAGGTTTCGGGCTGGGCGCGCTCGCGGCGCGAATGCTGCCGCTGTTCCTTTCGCAGACGGTGATCAGCGCGAACCTGGTGATCACGGCCGTGCTCAGCATCAAGCTCCTGAACATCCGGCTCACCCGTCCCGAGTGGACCTCCATCGCCGTGGTCTGCTCGGCGCTGGTGCTGCTGGCCACCGCCGCCGGACCAGAGGGCAGCGGTCATACACCGGTCAGCACCCACTGGTGGCTGCTGATCGCCTCGATCGTGATCATCGGGGGCGGGACCCTGCTCGTACGGTTGCTCGGCGGACGAGCCGCGATCCTCGCGGGTCTGCTGTCCGGCCTGGGCTTCGGCGCGCTCGGCGTCGGCGTGCGCGTGCTGAACGGTGTGGATCCGTTCCATCTGCCGTCCCTTCTCGGCGATCCTGCGTTCTACGCGATCCTGGTCGCGGGCATCGGCGGGATGTACCTCCACACCGTCGCCCTGCAGATCGGTTCGGTGAACGGCGCCACGGCGGCGCTGGTGGTGGGCGAGACCGTCGTGCCCGGAATCCTCGGGGTTCTGTGGCTGGGTGACTCCTCCCGTCCGGGCTTCGCGTGGATGGCGATCCTCGGATTTGTGGTCGCGGTGGCCGGAGCCGTGGCGGTTGCCTGGTTCGGCGAACCGGAGATCGCACCGGAGTCGGAGGCTGAGCGAGAAACGTACGCGGAACACAAGCCGGATGACGCGGGGGCGTCCAGGACGGAGCAGGGACGCCTCGCGGGCCAGGCATCCGGCTCGACTGAGTGAGACGGATCGGACGGGCTCGCAGGAGCGGCGAGTGGGGGCTCACCTGCGGAAGGCACGGATCGCGCGGGGCTTTGAGGCCATACCGTCGATGAGTGCCGACTCGCGCCCGCAGTCCGTCGCCGGCAATAGCGGTGGCGACGGCGGCGACCGCGTTTCGCGATCAACACCATGGCGATGATCGCGCTCAGTGCGCACCCGGCGGACGAGCACGGTCGCCGCACCGGCCATCGACAGGCGGATGGCTCCGGCCATCACCATCTGCCATCGGGCATCCGTCAACGCCCCCCGCCGAACACCACGTGCGGCAGCCTGAAGAACGTCATTCCTGGCAAGTACGGGTTGTGGTCCGTCACCGTGGCGGGGCAGATATGTAGGGGCTGCCGGAGTCCAGCAGCAGGTCAGCCGAGCGCTCGACGACCGCAGCCTCGAAACGCGCGCTGTCGGTCAACACGAGTATGAGGAACGGCGGAACCACGGCGCCCATCACGGCGAGTACCACCGATAGTCGAGCAGAGAGGGCAGGAGCACGGGGTAGGTGCCGGCTTCTCGCGCGCAGTGCGGCTGCCACCCCCGCGCAGCCGCAGCCGGCTGCGGCACAGAAGCCCCAAGTGCGGTACAGGGAAAGCGTGGTGACAAGCCCGGCGGCGACGACCGCGCACGCGCTCCACGCCCACGCCCACACCCACACCCACACCCACACCTCAAGGATTCTCCGTCCGCGGTGTCCGTCGCCCGGGCCTCGCGGCGCACTCGCGACTCCCGTCGGGTCGCCAAATGGCGTCAAGTCCATTGATTCGCGAGCCAGTTGATTCTTCATGATGCTCCCGTCCTTGTCCTGATCACGAGGCTATGGGCGTCCGGATCATGAAGCGTCAAACGAGCAACCGAACTTCGACGTCAACCCGTGGCATGACAGCGTCGCCGTGGTTCAACCCGTACGGCGACGCTGTCACCACCGCGAGCCGAAAAAATAGCGGCATGAGCACTTCTCTCCGACAGCGGTTGCGCGCATGGATCGCGTCGCCGCTCTATCCCTGGATCTCCGGCGGGGCCCTCACGGCGTTATCAGCCGCGGAACTCGTCGTGGTACCGCGGCACTCGGCGGTGATCGCGCTCGGCGTGCTGTTGTCTGCGGCGGCGCTGTCATGGCGTCGTGTGTACCCGGCCTCGGCAGCCGTTTCGGCCGTCGCGGTCCTGGTGAGCTTCGCGGCCGGACCAGACCTCTATATTGCCGCGGCGGTCAGCGGCCTGCTGGCGTGCTACACCCTCGGTCGCCACCGAATCGCGCATCCGGCGCTGATCGTCGGCAGCGGTTCGGCGCTCTCCCTGGCGGTGAATGCCTGGCACATCGTCTCCTGGCACCCAGGGTCGTACTCCCTCGGTCTACTCGACGAGTGGTGCGTGCTGACCATGGCGACGCTGGCCGCGGTGTCGATGGGCGACGCGGTACGCGCGCGCGAAGAGACACAGCGGGAACGGGCGGTCGCGCAGGCCCGAGTGTTGGAGGTGGAACGGCGGCAGGCTACCGAGGCCGAACGGGCGGCGATCGCCCGCGAGTTGCACGACGTGGTGTCGCACTCGGTCTCGGTGATCGCGGTGCAGGCGGAGAGTGCGACATACACCACACCGGACCTGTCGCCGCAGGCCCGCGATGACTTCCAGCAGATCGCGGCGTCGGCCCGCGCCTCGATGGCCGAGCTGCGTCGACTGTCGGGCGTGCTGCGCACGGGCCCCGAGGACCGCACCGGCACGGCACCGCAGCCGACGCTGGACGCACTGGGTGAGCTGATAGCGCAACACCGCTCGGTCGGCGGCGAGGTGGAACTGCAGTTCAACGGTGACCGGGTCGTGCTGCCCACGTCCTGCGAGTTGTCCGCGTACCGCATCGTGCAGGAGGGGCTGACCAATGTGCGCCGGCATGCGCCGGGAGCCCATGCGTGGGTGGAGATCGGTTATCAGCCCGATCGGCTGGCGGTGCGGATCGCCGACGACGGGCCGGGCCCGCCAGGCCTGGTCCACAACGGTCATGGCCTCGCCGGGATGCGGGAGCGGGCGGCACTGCTCGGCGGGACGTTGACCGTCGGTCCGGGCCCGGACGGTGGCTTTCTCGTAGAGGCGGAAATCCCGTGGTGATCCGAGCAATCGTGGCCGACGACCAGGCCATCGTCCGTACCGGGTTCGTCAATCTCCTGGCCACTCAGGACGACATCGAGGTGGTGGGTGAGGCGGAGGACGGTGCCCAGGCGGTCCGGATCGCCGCGGAGCGGCGCCCTGATCTGGCACTGCTGGACATCCGGATGCCGCATAAGAACGGCATCGAGGCCGCACGGGAGATCACCCAGGCATCGAGGGGTGCCACCAAGGCGTTGATGCTGACGACGTTCGGCCTCGACGAATACGTCTATGACGCGCTCGCTGCCGGGGCCAGTGGCTTTCTCCTCAAGGACACGACGTTCCCCGAACTCCTGCATGCCGTACGGGTGGTGGCGGAGGGCAATGCGCTGCTGGCGCCCGAACTGACCAAGCGGCTGATCGGGGAGTTCGTCAAGCAGCGGTCGGCACCCGTTCCGGTGCGCACGGTGCGGGAATTGACCGGCCGTGAGGTAGAGGTGCTCATCCACATCGCCCAGGGCTTGTCGAACACGGAGATCGCCACACGGCTGACGATCACCGATCACACCGTCAAGACCCACATCAACCGGCTCTTCACGAAGATGGGCCTTCGCGACCGCGCCCAGGCGGTGATCCTCGCCTATGAGCTGGGGCTGGTCGTCCCGCAGGGCCGACGCCCCACCCCTCCCCCGCGCATCTAGTGGCACCCGACCCGAAAGGAGCGAGTCATGGCACAACTGCGGTATGCGACACGGTTATTCCACCGTGGCATCCAGCACCACCACGTCCTCGGAGGCGAAGGAGATCCCCACCCGCTCCCCCGTCTCCGGCGCCTGGCTCAGTGGGCAGGCCGCCTCCACCTGCGGTGCGCCCGCCGGCTGGAGCAGCAGCGCCACGTGCGTGCCGCGGAAGGTGCGCGCCGCGACCAGACAGGGCAGTCCGTCCTCCGGAGAGGTCAGCCGGACGCCGGCCGGGCGCACAAGCAGGCGGCACGGCCCGTCCGAAGTGCCCTCCGGGACCGGCACTTTGCCCCAGGGGGTGGCGGCGGCCCCGCCCTGTACGGTGGCCTCGACCACGTTGTCGAAGCCGAGGAAGCGGGCGACGAACGCGTTGGCGGGCCGCTGCCAGACGTCCAGAGGGGTGCCGCTCTGGGCGATCCGGCCGTCCCGCATCACCACGACCCGGTCGGCGAGCGCGAACGCCTCGCCCTGGTCGTGGGTGACGGCCAGCACGGTCGTCCCCAACTCGCGGAAGAGCCGCCGCAGTTCGACGACCAGTCGCTCCCGCAGCCCCCGGTCAAGCTGCCCGAGCGGCTCGTCCAGCATCAGCAGTCGCGGGCTCGGTGCGAGTGCGCGGGCCAGTGCAACCCGCTGCTGTTCACCACCGGACAGCGAGGCCACGGCCCGGCCCTGTGCCCCCGGCAGGCCGACGAGATCCAGCAGTTCCGCGACCGTGCGCTCCTGTTCGGCGCGCGAGGAACGCCGCATCCGCAGCCCGAACGCCACATTTCCCGCGACATCACGCTGCGGAAAGAGCTGGTGGTCCTGGAACATCAGCCCGACACCGCGCCGGTGCGTGGGCACCCCCGTCTGGTCGCGGCCTTCCAGCAACACGGCGCCCGCGTCGGTGTGTTGCAGCCCGGCGACCACCCGCAGCAGGGTGGACTTGCCGCTTCCGCTGGGGCCGAGGACGCAGACGGTTTCGTGCGCCGCGACGTCCAGGTCGACCGCGTCGAGAGCGGGGGCCGCACCGGGTGTGCCGAAGCGGACGGTGACGCCGTCCAGCCGCAGCATTTCCGATGTCGTGGTCCCGGTCTGTGTCGTCATCTAGAACTCCCCGGAGTGGTCGATGGGGCTGCCCCCGGCAGAGCCGGTCCGCGGCTGGGGACGGATCCGTTCCAGGGCCAGCAGGGCGCCCGCGCACACCACCATCAACATGGTCGACAGGGCCATCGCCTGGCCGTAGTTGAACTCCCCCGCGCGGCCCAGCAGCCGCGCCACGGCCACCGGAAGGGTCGGCTGATCGGGCCGTGCGATGAACACGGTCGCGCCGAACTCGCCGAGCGAGACGGCGAACGCGAAGCCCGCCGCGATGAGCACGGCTCGCCGCACCATCGGCAGATCCACCTCGCGCCAGACCCGCCAGGGCGAGGCGCCGAGGACGGCCGCCGCCTCCCGCAGCCGGCCGTCTACCGCCCGCAGGACGGGCAGCATGGTGCGGACCACGAACGGCACGCCCACCAGGGCCTGGGCGAGCGGCACCAGCCACCACGATTCCCTCAGGTCCAGCGGCGGCTTGTCGAGGGTGATCAGGAAGCCGAAGCCGACGGTCACGGCGGAGACGCCGAGGGGCAGCATCAGCAGCCCGTCGAAGCCACGCAGCAGCCGGGCGATCACGGGGGTGCGTCCCGACGGGCCGGCCGCCGGCCGGGAGCGGGTGAGTGCAGCTGCCGCCAGGCCGCCGATCAGCAGGGCGATCGCGGTGGCCGCGGCACCGTAGGAGAGGGAGTTCCAGAGGGCGTCGAGGGGGGCGACGGCGAAGGTGCTGTCGGCGGACGCGGCGGAGTGCAGTGTCTCGTAGAAGACCAGCCCGTAGCCGTGGGGCCCGGCGAAGGACCGTTCGACGAGCACGGCCAGGGGCAGGACGAGCAGCACGGCGATGACGGCGAGCGTGCTCCAGAGCAGCGCCCACTGGCCGCGGCCCCGCGGCCGACGGGCGGTGCGGGAGGCGTCGACGAGCCGCAGGGTCGATTCGCGGCGCCGCACGGTCCAGGCGTGCAGCCCCAACAGGCCCAGTACGGCGGCGAACTGGATCAGGGTCAGCACGGCGGCGGTGGGCAGATCCAGGAAGTCGGCGGTCTGCCGGTAGATCTCCACCTCCAACGTGGAGAAGGTGGGGCCGCCCAGGATCTGCACGACACCGAAGGAGGTGAAGGTGAAGAGGAACACCATCAGCGCCGCGGCGGCCACGGCAGGTCCCAGCGCGGGCAGCGTCACCCTCCGCCAGGCCGCGAACCGTCCGGCTCCCAGGACCCGGGCCGCCTCCTCCTGACGCGGGTCGAGTTGGGCCCAGAGCCCCCCGACGGTACGGATGACGACCGCGTAGTTGAAGAAGACGTGCGCGAGCAGGATCGCCCACACCGAGGTGTCCAGCCGGACGCCCCACAGGTTGTCCAGCAGCCCGCCCCGGCCGACCAACGCCAGGAAGGCGGAGCCGACGACAACGGTGGGGAGCACGAAGGGCACCGCGACCACTGCCCGCAGCAGTTGCTTGCCGGGGAAGTCGAAGCGGGCGAAGACGTATGCGCCGGGCAGCGCGAGCAACAGCGTCAGCCCCGTCGAGGCGGCGGCCTGCCAGACGGTGAACCACAGCACGTGGAGGACGTCCGGGTCGCCGAGCACGGCGGCGAACCTCCCGAACTGCCACTGCCCGCCGTCCTTCAGTCCGCGCCCGACGATCACGGCGACTGGATAGGCGAAGAACAGCGCGAAGAAGGCGAGCGGCAGGGCCATCAGACCGAGCCGCACCGCCGTTCCGCGCGCGGGCCTCCTGGGCCGGGCGGGGGCTACTTCAGAACGAGCGAGGACCACTGCTTGATCCACTGGTCACGGTTCTTGGTGATCGTCGCCGGGGCGAGCGTCGCCGGCTTGTCGATCGCGGTGCCGTAGCGGGTGAACAGCTCCGGCACCTTGGCATCCTTGCGCGCCGGGTTGACGAACATCTGCAGCGGCATGTCCTCCTGGAACTTCTTCGACAGGAGGAAGTCGAGCAGCGCCTTGCCGCCCTTCTCGTTCTTGGCGCCCTTGAGCAGACCGCCGAATTCGATCTGCCGGAAGCAGGTGCCCGTCGAGACGCCCGTCGGGGCCTCCTTGGGCGCGGGGTTCTTGCCCAGCACCTCGGCGGGCGGGCTGGAGGCGTAGGAGACCACCAGTGGCTTGTCCCCCTTGCCCTTGCCGGCCGCGGAGCCCGAGAAGCGCTCGTTGTACGCCTGCTCCCAACTGTCCACGACCTCGACGCCGTTGGCCTTGAGCTTCTTCCAGTAGTCCGGCCAGCCGGCCTCGCCGTGGGTGGCGATAGTGCCGAGTTGGAAGGCGAGACCCGGAGAGGAGGTGGCGGAGTTCTCGGTGACCAGCAGGTTCTTGTACTGCGGCTTGAGCAGGTCGTCGAAGGTCTGCGGCGGCGCCAGCTTGTGCTGGGTGAAGTAGGCGCGGTCGTAGTTGACGCAGGTGTCGCCGTAGTCCAGGGGCGTGACGCGGTGGGCGTCCTTATCGAGCTGGAGGTCGGCCGGGACGTTCTCCAGACCCTTGGCCTTGTAGGAGGTGAAGAGGCCGGCGTTCAGGCCGCGCGAGAGCAGGGTGTTGTCGATGCCGAAGAAGACGTCGCCCTGCGGGTTGTCCTTGGCCAGGATCGCCTGGTTGACGGCCTTGCCCGCGTCCCCGCCCCTGAGCACCTTGACCTTGTAGCCGGTCTCCTTCTCGAAGGCGGCCAGGACGGATTTGGAGGCGTTGAACGAGTCATGGCTGACGAGTGTGACGGTCTTGGCATCCGCGCTGCCGCCGGTGCCGGAGCTACCGCACCCGGCGAGTGCGGTGATGCCGGCCACCGCGGTGAGCGCTGCCGCGGTGATCCTGCTGGTGGTGCTCACTGAGTTCCTCCTGGCTGGCCAGGAAGAGACGCGGCCCCGCCCGGTGTCCACTGCGTTCTGCGTCGATGACGCTCGGCAGCGAGCGGTGGGCGGGGCGCAACAGCATGAGTGACGACCGAACTTCCTACCCGGAATGACCCGGGCGAGGTTCAAGGGTCTGCGGGCGCCGTAGGGCTACGACGCGTCCGCACTCTCAGCGCTGTGGCGCTCCCCTGTCGGAATGAATGTGCGTTTTTCCCACGCCACCGTACCAGCGGGTGCTCAGCGTTCCGAGGCCGCCAGTTGCCCGCAGGCGCCGTCGATCTCCTGGCCCCGGGTGTCCCGGACGGTCACGGGCACGCCGTGCGCCTCGATGGCCCGTACGAACGCCAGCTCGTCCTCGGGCCGCGAGGCGGTCCACTTCGAGCCCGGCGTCGGATTGAGCGGAATGAGGTTGACGTGGACCCGCTTGTTCTTGAGCAGCCGCCCCAGCAGGTCACCGCGCCATGCCTGGTCGTTGATGTCACGGATCAGCGCGTACTCGATCGAGACCCGGCGGCCGGACTTCTCGGCGTACTCCCATGCCGCATCCAGCACCTCGCGGACCTTCCAGCGGGTGTTGACCGGCACGAGGGTGTCGCGCAGCTCGTCGTCGGGCGCGTGCAGCGACAGCGCGAGCCGGCACTTGAAGCCCTCGTCGGCGAACCGCAGCATCGCCGGGACCAGCCCGACGGTGGAGACGGTGATGCCGCGCTGGGAGAGGCCCAGCCCGTCCGGCTCGGGGTCGGTCAGCCGCCGGATGGCGCCGACCACGCGCTTGTAGTTGGCGAGCGGCTCGCCCATGCCCATGAAGACGATGTTGGACAGTCGCGCCGGGCCGCCGGGAACCTCGCCGTCGCGCAGGGCCCGCATCCCGTCGACGATCTGGTGCACGATCTCCGCGGTGGAGAGGTTGCGGTCCAGCCCGGCCTGGCCGGTGGCGCAGAACGGGCAGTTCATGCCGCAGCCGGCCTGCGAGGAGATGCACATGGTGACCCGGTCCGGGTAGCGCATCAGAACGGACTCGACGAGGGTGCCGTCGTGCAGCCGCCACAGCGTCTTGCGGGTGGTGTCGTCGTCGCACGAGATGTGCCGCACCACCGACATCAGGTCCGGCAGCAGTTCCGCGGCCAGCTTCTCGCGCGCCGCCGCGGGGATGTCGGTCCACTGCGCCGGGTCGTGCGCGTAGCGGGCGAAGTAGTGCTGCGACAACTGCTTGGCACGGAACGGCTTCTCACCGATCGCGGCCACCGCCTCGCGGCGCTCGGCCGGGCTGAGGTCGGCGAGGTGCCGTGGGGGCTTCTTGGCGCCGCGGGGGGCGACAAACGTCAGTTCTCCCGGGGCCGGGCGTGCCATGGGCGGAAACTCCTCTGTGCGACGAGGCCGGACGGCTTCCGCCGACGCGGAGCCAGGGGCCGGACGGGGCCGGAACCAGGGGACCTCACGGATCGTCCCCGCGGTCGCGGGAACGGGAAGGGCGCGCCGCGAACGAGCGGCGCGCCCTCCAAGGGTAACCGGCTGCGGTCAGCCCGCTCCCACGAAGATCACGAACAGCAGCCAGACCACCGGGGCGGTCGGCAACAGCGAGTCCAGCCGGTCCATGATTCCACCGTGGCCGGGCAGCAGGGTGCCCATGTCCTTGATGCCCAGGTCCCGCTTGATCATGGATTCGCCGAGGTCACCCAGGGTCGCGCTGACCGCGACCGCCAGGCCGAGCAGCAGCCCCTCCCACCAGACGCCGCCCTTGATCAGGAACTGCATGCACAGCGCGCCCGCCACCATCGCGAAGAGCACCGCACCGACGAGTCCCTCGCGGGTCTTGCCCGGGCTGATCCGCGGCGCCAGCTTCTTCTTCCCGAAGCGCCAGCCGATCGCGTAGGCACCGGTGTCGCTGACGACCGTCAGCAGCAGGAACGTCAGCACCCGCTGCGGCCCGTCGTCCGCGGCCGCCAGCATCAGGGCCACGAACGTCGCCAGGAACGGTACGTAGAACGCCGCGAAGACCCCGGCCGTGACGTCCCGGAGGTAGTTCTGCGGCGCCTCCGTCATCCGCCAGACCAGGACGGCGAGCGCGGTGAGCGACATCGCCACCCACGCCCCCTCGGCACCGCGCACATACCCGGCGATCACCATGGCGGTGCCGCCGACCGCGAGCGGGACCAGCGGCACCCGGATGTCCTTGCGCTCCGCCAGCCGCGAGGTCAGTTCCCACAGACCCACGACGACGGCGAGCGCTATGACACCGATGAACACCGGCTTGTAGACGAAGAGCGAGGCGAGGATCACCGCGCCGAGTCCGACGCCGACCCCTATGGCGGCGCGCAGATTGCGCCCCGCGCTCTTCTTCTGCGGTTTCACTGGGTCGCTGTCGGACCCGGGGAGCGAGGTCGGCATGGGCTCCTGCGGCCTGTCGTCGCGGAACAGGGGGCCGCTCAGTCGAGCAGCCCCCCGGTCGTCCAGGTTGTCCTGGTCATCCCGGATGTCCCGATGGTCGTCCTGGTGTCCGCCCGGCTCGGGCACGATGGGCATGGGCCGAGTCTGCGCCGCGCCGCCCCTGCCGTGCACGGGACCCGCCGGGGCGGGGGGCGCCGCCCCGCGCAGCGAGGCGGCCGGTCCGTGATCGGGCGGTCCCCAGTGTCCGGCGCCGACCGGGGTCCCCCAGGATGACTCGTTCATCAGACCTCTAGGAGCTCGGATTCCTTGTGCTTGAGGAGCTCGTCCACCTGCGCGACGTACTTCGCGGTGGTGTCGTCGAGCTCCTTCTCGGCCCGGCGCACCTCGTCCTCGCCCGACTCCTTGTCCTTGACGAGCTTGTCGAGCGACTCCTTGGCCTTGCGCCGCACGCTGCGGATCGAGATCTTCGAGTCCTCGGCCTTGTTCTTGGCGACCTTGATGAACTCGCGCCGGCGCTCCTCGGTGAGCTCCGGGAAGTTCACGCGGATGATGTTGCCGTCGTTGCTCGGGTTGACGCCGAGGTCCGAATCGCGGATCGCCTGCTCGATGTTGCGCAGCGCGCTCTTGTCGAAGGGGGTCACCACGGCCATCCGCGGTTCCGGCACCGAGAACGACGCCAGTTGGTTGATGGGCGTCATGGCACCGTAGTAGTCGGCCACGATCTTGTTGAACATCGCCGGGTGCGCACGCCCGGTGCGGATCGCGGCGAAGTCCTCCTTGGCGACCACGACGGCCTTCTCCATCTTCTCCTCGGCTTCGAGGAGGATCTCTTCGATCACCACTTGCTCCTGGTCTTATCGGTAAGAAGCAGAGCCTCGCCCCTGCCGCGCGTCTTCTCCTGCACGGTGTCCGACCGGCAGGCGGTTGTCCATCCCCGTACCGAGGTCTTCCCACGACCGGGGGTTGCCGCCCGTACGAGCCGACACCCGTACGGAATCAGGCAGTTGAGGCCGTCAGGCCCGGGTGTTCTGATCGCTGACGAGCGTGCCGATCTTCTCACCCTTCACCGCACGCGCGATGTTCCCCTCAGCGAGCAGCTCGAACACGAGGATCGGAAGCTTGTTGTCCCGGCACAGCGTGATGGCGGTGGCGTCGGCGATCTTCAGGTCGCGGGTGATGACCTCGCCGTATTCGAGGGCGTCGAACTTGACCGCGTCTGGGTTCTTCTTGGGGTCGGAGTCGTAGACGCCGTCCACGCCGTTCTTCCCCATCAGCATGGCCTCGGCGTCGATCTCCAGGGCGCGCTGGGCGGCGGTGGTGTCGGTGGAGAAGTACGGCATGCCCATACCGGCGCCGAAGATGACGACGCGGCCCTTCTCCAGGTGACGCACCGCGCGCAGCGGGATGTACGGCTCCGCGACCTGTCCCATGGTGATGGCCGTCTGGACCCGGGAGTCGATGCCCTCCTTCTCCAGGAAGTCCTGGAGGGCCAGGCAGTTCATGACCGTACCGAGCATGCCCATGTAGTCGGAGCGGGCCCGGTCCATGCCGCGCTGCTGGAGTTCGGCACCGCGGAAGAAGTTGCCGCCGCCGATCACGATGGCGATCTCATAACCGTCACGGACCACCGCGGCGATCTCGCGGGCGATGGCGTGCACGACATCGGGGTCCACACCGAGTCCGCCGCCACCGGCGAACGCTTCGCCCGACAGCTTCAGAAGGAAGCGTCGCTTACCGGCTTTGTGGGTGTCTGCGCCGTCGGCACCGTGATTCATTGAGCTCTCCTCGTGCACATACGAAGAAGGCCATTGCCGTGGGTCTTGGTCAGATCCCTGTCCGGCAATGGCCTCCTCGTCACATCTGCGGCCGACCGATGAGCGGCCGACTGCGTACGACCCTAGCGGGGCCGTAGGTCATTCGCTGCCTCGCGGCAGGCTCAGATGCCGACCTTGATGCGCGCGAAGCGCTTCAGGGTGACGCCGGCCTCCTGGAGAACCTTCTCCACGGACTTCTTGTTGTCGAGCGCGTACGGCTGGCCGAGCAGCGTCGCGTCCTTGAAGAAGCCGTTGAGGCGACCCTCGACGATCTTCGGCAGCGCGGCCTCGGGCTTGCCCTCGGCGCGGGTGGTCTCCTCGGCGACGCGGCGCTCGGCCTCGACGACCTCGGCCGGCACGTCCTCCTTGGAGAGGTACTTCGGGGCGAACGCGGCGATGTGCTGCGCGATGCCCTTCGCGATCTCGGCGTTGTCCTTGTCGAGCTCGACAAGGACACCGATCTGGTGCGGTAGGTCGGGCATCGTGCGGTGCATGTACGCCGTCACGTAGCCGTCGGAGAACTGCGCGAAGCGGTCCAGGACGATCTTCTCGCCGAGGTTCGCGTTGGCCTCGTCGACGTACGCCTGGACGGTCTTGCCGGCCTCGATCTCGGAGGCGAGCAGGGCCTCAAGGTCCGCCGGGTTGGTCTTGGCGACGTGCGCGGCCAGAGCGTTGGCGACGGCCTGGAACTTCTCGCCCTTGGCGACGAAGTCGGTCTCGCACTTGAGCTCAAGGATCAGACCGGAGGTGTTGTCGTCCGCGAGCAGGGAGACCACAGCGCCGTTCTCGGCGGAGCGGCCCTCGCGCTTGGCGACGCCCTTCTGGCCCTTGACGCGCAGGACCTCGACGGCCTTGTCGACGTTGCCCTCGGCCTCTTCCAGGGCCTTCTTGCAGTCCATCATGCCGGCGCCGGTGAGCTCGCGGAGCTTCTTGACGTCAGCGGCGGTGTAGTTCGCCATGGTCTGTGAATCTCTTCTCGAAATCGCGAAAGTCGAAAGATCTACGGGTGGACGGCGGGGGCGGCGCCTGTGGCACCTTCCCCCGCCGTCAACCAACCAGTCTGAGAGGTCAGCCCTGCTCGGCCGGCTTCTCGGCCTCGGCGGCGGGCTTCTCGGCCTCAGCGGCCGGGGCCTCGGCCTTGGCGGCCTCGTCGTCGGACTTCTTGTCGCCTTCGAGCAGGTCGCGCTCCCACTCGGCCAGCGGCTCGCCGGCCTTCTCGCCCGGCTTCTGGTCGCCGGTCGCGGCACCGGAGCGGGCGATCAGGCCCTCGGCGACGGCGTCGGCGATCACGCGGGTGAGCAGGGTGACCGAGCGGATCGCGTCGTCGTTACCCGGGATCTTGTAGTCGACCTCGTCCGGGTCGCAGTTGGTGTCGAGGATCGCGACAACCGGGATGTTGAGCTTGCGCGCCTCGCCGACGGCGATGTGCTCCTTCTTGGTGTCCACGATCCAGACGGCGCTGGGCACCTTCTGCATCTCGCGGATACCACCGAGGGTCTTCTCCAGCTTGGCCTTCTCGCGGGAGAGGACCAGGAGCTCCTTCTTGGTGAGGCCGGAGGCGGCCACGTCCTCGAAGTCGATCTGCTCAAGCTCCTTGAGGCGCTGCAGACGCTTGTAGACGGTCGAGAAGTTGGTCAGCATGCCGCCGAGCCAGCGCTGGTTCACGTAGGGCATGCCCACGCGGGTCGCCTGCTCAGCAATGGCCTCCTGGGCCTGCTTCTTCGTACCGACGAACATCACCGAGCCGCCGTGCGCGACGGTCTCCTTGACGAACTCGTAGGCGCGGTCGATGTACGACAGCGACTGGAGCAGGTCGATGATGTAGATGCCGTTGCGCTCCGTGAAGATGAAACGCTTCATCTTCGGGTTCCAGCGGCGGGTCTGGTGCCCGAAGTGGACGCCGCTCTCCAGCAGCTCCCGCATCGTGACGACGGCCATGGCCGTACTCCTTGTTATCTCGGTTCCACCGCGACCGGCTGATCGCAGTGCCTGACGCCCCGACGCGCCTGCCAGGGGAGGAACCGGGTGGAACCTTCCGAGGACCGAGGAGCGCGGCCGACGTGCTGCCCGAACGGGACTACTGCACTGGCGGCGGGGCGTGCGAAGTCGACCCGGTGACCCGGATCGCCATCAGAAGTGTACGGGACGGGCGATGCACCAGGCGACACGCACCATTTCCGCGCCCCTTCAGGGTGACGCCGTTATCCACAACCACCCTTCCGTCCACAGCTTTTGACCAAGATCCCCGCGCCTGCTCCGCATCCGCGATCGTCAAAACATGCGACGAATCACCGGCCCGACCAACCGACGGCCTCATGCCACGCTCCCACCACACCGACGACGCAACGTGACCCACCCACGACTCTCCGCCCCTGCCAGAAGGCCCCACATCGAACGAAGGCAACTCCCTGGGTACGGAGGCTCACCGGGCTTCCGCCCTGACCGGCAGTGCCGCCACGGACCGCCTGTGGAACGAGAGGCTGGGATGGATCTGGTCGGTGAGCGCTCACTCCAAACGGCGCGGCCCCGCGCCGAGTCCACGCCGGTTGCCTCTTCCATGCCTGCGTCCGTGCCTGTGTCCGTGCCTGTGTCCGTGACGGGTTCGGGGCGGACTTCAGATCCAGGGCTGAGCTCGGGGCCGGATCCGGGTTCGGCATCAGCTCCGGCCCCAGTCCCAACTCCAGCTCCCGCGCACGGATCCGCCTCGGCGTCGCCTCAAGAACCGAGCCAAGATCGTGCCCAGGTGAAGGCCACAGGAGTTGCCACCCAAAGCCGGGCAACGCGGGGACAGGAGGTGTCATCAAGCCGAAACCGCCAAGACGGCGGCCGGCACCCACTCCCTCCGGCGCTCCCCCCACTCACGCTGTGCGCTCTGTGTGCCCTGTGCGCTCTCTGCCTGTGCGTACTGTGCCTCGGGGCATCTAGAGAAGCGATCAGTACGGCAGGGGTGGCCAACGAGGCGTCGCCGATGGCCAGCGTGGCGCCTCCCTTGGCCAAGGCCGGGGTGAAGCTGGCTGCCCTACCGGCAGCTTCGACGGCGGACCGCTCCTGGCCAGTCGACGGCCCTGGCGGGGCACCGCCCACGGTGCTGCGCGGCTGGGAGCCGCCTCCAACACCCTGGTCGGCAGGACACAGGGGCGTCGATCTTGCGGCATCCACAGACACAGTCGTCAAAGCTGCTGCGCCCGGACGGATCACTTTCGCCGGCACCGTCGCCGGCCGCGGCGTTCTCACCATCGAGGTGTCCAACTCGGGCCACCCACCGTTGCGCACCACCTACGAACCGGTCCGCGCCTCCGCCCACAAGGGCCAACAGGTCGCCGCCGGCCAGCCCGTCGGTGTGCTGGAGGGCGGCCCCTACCACTGCCGCGCCCCATGCCTTCATTGGGGCCTACTACGTGGCACGACCTACCTTGACCCGCTCTCGCTACTGCCACCGGCCATACTCCACGGCGCCCACTCGCGCCTGCTTCCGGTCTTCGGCATCCCCGAACCCAACGCCGTACCGGAAGTCGGACTCTCTCGTCCACATCGCGAACAACCAGCCCTCGCCAACCGTGAAGGGACGAGCACATCGGCGGACGCTACCGGTGCAGCCCTACTCGGCACACTCGCTCTCGCCGGCGCCGCCCTGTGGGCGTTGGGCCGCCTGCGCGGATCCGTAGAAAGGAAGGAACGAGCTAAGCGGCACGGCGCTGTCCCGTGCACCCGCAGTGAGAGACGGCGGTTGGGCCTCTTGCGGCGTGGCGGAGGACCGAAACGGTGGAGACCGAAACACACGTAGTGGGAGAGGAGGCGTAGGGCGAGTTCAGCGCGAGGTGCTCCGACCAATACAGAGATGCGCTACCCCGTACGGCCGCCCAGTACAGCCCGGTTGAGCCTGCTGGCACTGGCCGCGCAACGCTGCAGGGCCGCCCAACACGCGGAGCGCACTGCGGGCTGCGCACTGCGGGCTGCGCACTGCGGGCTGCGGGCTGCGGGCTGCGGGCTGCGGGCTGCGGGCTGCGGGCTGCGGGCTGCGGGCTGCGGGCTGCGGGCTGCGGGCTGCGGGCTGCGGGCTGCGGGCAAACGACCAGTTAGGGGAGGTGGAGGGGCGGGGGCGGGGGCGGGGGCGGGGGCGGGGGAAGGAAAGCTCAAAAGCTCCGGAGGAGCGAGCCAGTCCCTCCCCCAACAACCAACCCTCACCTCCAGCGCCCGCGACCTCACCGCTCTGCCGGAGGCCCCCACCTCACACCGGAACTCAGCCGCGCACCCCGTTAAGGGCCATTGCCACCGCTGCTTCCGTGATCTCTTCCGGGTTTTCGGCGGCGCCAAGTTCGATGCGGCGGACCGCGGCGTCGACGACTCCCTGAAGCAGCATCGCGGCGAGACGGGGCTGTGCGTGGCCGAGGGTGGCCAGCGCCTCGACGATCATGGCGATCAGTCCGCCGTGCGCCGCGCGGATCTTCTCCCGGGCGCCGGCGTCGAGTTCACCAGCGGAGATGGCGACGACGGCGCGGTGGCGACGGTCGCCGACCAGGGCGAGTTGCTGGCGCACGTACGCCTCGACCTTCCCTTCGGGCGTCTCGGCGCTCTCCATCGCCGACTCGACCTCCGCGGCCCATACGGGGAAGTCGACGGCGCACAGTTCTTCGACGACGGCCGCGCGGGAGCGGAAGTACTCGTATACGGAGGAGCGCGCCAGTCCTGTGCGCTCGGCGAGGGCAGGGAAGGTCAGCGCTTCCGTTCCGCCCTCGGACAGCAGGGTGCGGGCGGCGTCCAAGAGGGCGCCGCGCTGCATCGTCCGGTGCTCGGCCACCGAGGCCGCTCGAATCCTGGGCACGTCACCACTGTACGGATGGCGTCCTCGTCGTGGCACTCCGCATCGCGACATGGATCGTCGTGACACGGGTCATCGCGACATCGATGCAGGATCGATATCGCGACTTCACACCTCCCGACCGTTATGCCTTTCCCCTAGCCCACCCATTACCGCGGCCCGTGATCCGGCGAACAACCCAGTAGCCCCCGCGGCCCCCGAAGCCCACCACGTCCATACAACGGACCATCACTCACCCGCGGCATCCCCCGGACGCGCCCGCTGCCCTCAACGCCCAACGTCCGCCAGCTTCGCGCGGAGCTGGAGTACGGACTTGGTGTGAATCTGGCTGACCCTGCTCTCGGTGACGCCGAGGACGTTGCCGATCTCGGCGAGGGTGAGGCCCTCGTAGTAGTAGAGGGTGACCACGGTCTTCTCGCGGTCGGGCAGGGTGTTGATGGCGCGCGCCAGCAGCCGCCGCAGTTCGCGGTCCTCGGCGATCTCTACCGGGTTCTCGGCGGCGGTGTCCTCCAGGGTGTCCATCAGGCTCAGGCGTTCTCCGCCTTCGCCTCCGACGTGGAGGAGTTCTTCCAGCGCGACGACGTTCGCCAGGGACAGTTGGCTGAAGACGCCGTGGAGTTCTTCGAGCGGGATGCCCATCTCGTCGGCGACCTCCGCCTCAGTAGGCGTGCGACGCAGTTGCGCTTCGAGGGTGGCGTAGGCACGTTCCACTGCCCGGGCCTTCTGGCGTACGGATCGCGGGATCCAGTCCAGGGCGCGCAGTTCGTCGATCATCGCGCCGCGGATGCGGGTGATGGCGTACGTCTCGAACTTGATGGAGCGTTCGGGCTCGAACTTCTCGATGGCGTCGATGAGTCCGAAGACTCCGGAGGAGACGAAGTCGGCCTGCTCGACGTTGGGTGGCAGTCCGACGCTGACGCGGCCGGCGACGTATTTGACCAGCGGCGAGTAGTGCAGGATCAACTGTTCCCGCAGGCGACCGTCGCCTGACGCCTTGTAGGAACGCCACAGCTCGTCGAGCGAGGTGGGCGGGGCAGGGCGCACGCTGCCGCGCGCGGCGGGTGGTACTGCCGCGCGGTCAGACCCGGAGGTGTGCTGGGGCATTCGTCGCCTTGAGCCGTTCTGCCGAGACGGGGGTGGGTGGATGTATGAGGCTTGAACTGTCGTGAGCGTAGCGTGACCGCGGCGTCGCGGTGTGCGAGGAAGGCAGGTTGAGTGTGCGCAGATACGTTCCGCTGCCCGCACCCCAGGGTTACTTTGCGCGACACGGCGGCACTCGGACGGAGCGTCGGAGGCGCGTGCGCCGGGAGTGCGCCCCCGGGGGGGCGGTGGGGGCGGACGAGGTGGTGCAACGGGCGGGATCCTTTGCGTGCGCCGTGCCGAATCGCGGGCGTCCAACGGGCCTGCCGCATACGCCGAAGCACGGCAAATCTGGCTTCTGCGGTCATTCCCCTCACCCTTTCACCCGTTCGCGCCAGGTCAAGTACCGCCTCGCCGGGAACCTTCGGTCGAGTTGGCGCGTCGCACCAACTCCCAGCTCTCACCGCACCTTTGAACGAATCCGAGGGAGTGGAGCTCAAAGAGCTTGCCCTGGGTGAGATCGCGGGGCGTGCCCGACTCCC
This sequence comes from Streptomyces sp. WZ-12, assembly GCF_028898845.1. Taxonomy (NCBI): domain Bacteria; kingdom Bacillati; phylum Actinomycetota; class Actinomycetes; order Kitasatosporales; family Streptomycetaceae; genus Streptomyces; species Streptomyces sp. WZ-12. The sequence goes on from NZ_CP118574.1 coordinate 2,944,311, forward strand.
GGGCCAAGTGGGCGGTATCAGCGCCGCCACGTGCGGGTAGCGCTTCAAGCACTCGGAGGGCGACCGGGTCCAACAGGTCGTGGGCGAACGTTGGACCGCGGCGCTCGGGAGCCAGCTCGCCGATGCTGCCGACGAGTTCGATGACCTCGTCTGCGTCGGTGACCACCGCCGCCTCGCCGCGCAGGAGTTGATGTACCCCGGCGGAGAGCCCACTGGTGATCGGGCCCGGCATGCCCATCGTGAAGCGCCCGAGATCTAACGCTCGTCGGGCGGTGACCAGCGATCCGCTGCGGAGTTCGGCCTCCACGACGACCGTACCGCGGGTCAGGGCGGCGATGACGCGGTTGCGTTGGACGAAACGGCTCCGGGTGGGATGGTCTCCCGGTGGCAACTCGGCGATGACCAGCCCCTGTTCGGCGATCCGGTCGATCAACTCGGTGTGTCCGCGCGGATAGGAATGGTCGATGCCGGAGGCGAGCACGGCGATGGTCGGGCCGTCCGCGGCGAGCGCGCCGCGATGGGCAGCGCCGTCCACGCCGTACGCCGCCCCGGAGACGATCGTCCAGCCGCGTTCGGCGAGCCCCGCGCCGAGGGTGGTGGCTAGGTGGGCGCCGTAGTCGGTGCAGGCCCGCGCCCCGACCACGGCGACCGAGCGGAGCGCCCAGATGCGCAAGTTGGCCGCGCCGCGCACCCAGAGGCCGATGGGGCGGGCGTCGCCGAGGTCGTCCAGTTGGCTTGGCCATTCCTCGTCGCCCGGGCAAACGAAGCGTCCGCCGAGCGCGGCGACGGCGGCGAGATCGGCGGCGGGCCGGGCTCGCGCCGCGCGCAGTCGGAGGCCCGCGAACTTGGTCGGGCTGGCGCCGACGGGTGGTGGCGCATCGTCTTCGGAGAGCGCGTGCCAGAGGGCCACAGGGCCCATCTCGCGCAGCCAGCGGCCGGCGGTTTCGTCACCCGGTTCGAGAATCCGGGTGAGCGCGGCGCGGGCAGCCCGCTGCGGTTCGTAGCTTCGGGAAGCAGGGGTTGCGGTGCGGGGAGCGGCGCGCTTCCGGGCGGCCGCATCGGCCGTCGCGCGGAGCGGCTCACCGGACGCCCCAACGGCGCGGCCGGTTTTCGCCAGGGCATTGTGGGTGGGGCACCGCTTGCTGGAGCCGGGCCCGGAGCCGGATTTCGGCTCCGCTCCAGACCCATGACTCGCCTCCGGTACGGGCTCCTCCTCTGCCCCGTTCGTGACGAAGCCCCATTCATCGATGGTGTTCATCGCTCGTCCTCGCCATCCACCACCTGGCGGACAAGAGCGATCCGCGGCCTGTGATCCCGTGTCTTCTTGCGCCTCTCCCCCTTGGCCGTTCGCAACGGCTGCCCCGTCCTGGGCACTGCCGTCGCCGGCCGCTCCGCTCCCGTCCTCATCGCGTTCGCCCCCGCCCCTGTGGTCTCCGGCTCCGCCCTCGCCTCGGGTTGCCCCTCCGTCTCGGCATCCGGGGCCCGTTCCGTCCCTGCCGTTGACTGTGCGTCGGCGTCGCCGCGCAGTCTCGCTCCGGCCACGGTGGACGCTCTCGCTCCGCCTCCCGTACCGGCCCGTGCCGTCGTGCCCGTCTGCGTGGTGAAGGCCCCGCGCCTTACGCCCGTGCGGAGTTCCAGCGCCCAGTTGACGTCCTCTTTGGTCGGGCGGTCGCGGCCCGCGAGGTCGGCGGCGGTCCAGGCGACGCGGAGCACCCGGTCGAGCCCACGGGCCGTCAAGAGGCCGCATTCCAGGTCGCGTTCGACCTGGTTCAGCGCGCCGGGGCATACGGGCCAGCGAGTCCGTAGTTCGTGACCAGGCACCTCGCTGTTGGACTGCCAAGGCGTGTCGGCGAAGCGGGCCGCGGCGCGTTCGCGGGCGGCGCGGACGCGTTCGGCGACGGTGGCGGTGGATTCGGCGCTGCGGCCGAGGGCGATCAGTTCGGAGCGGGCGACCGGCTCCACGGCGATCCGGAGATCGATGCGGTCCATCAACGGTCCGGAGAGTCGGGCGCGATACCTGCGGATCGAGGAGGGCCGGCATTCGCAGCCACCGGCGGTGGTGCCGTGCCGCCCGCAGGGGCATGGGTTGGCCGCGAGGGCGAGCAGGAAGCGCGCGGGCATCCGCATCATGCCGCCGGCGCGGGCCACGACGACATGGCCCGATTCGAGTGGTTGGCGAAGCGCGTCCAGGACGCGCGGGCTGCACTCGGCCGCCTCGTCGACGAACAGTACGCCGTGGTGGGCGAGGGATACCGCCCCTGGGCGGGGCAGCCCGGTCCCGCCGCCGACCAAGGAGGCCATGGTGGCGGAGTGGTGCGGAGCGCAGTAGGGCGGGCGGTGGACGAGTGGCTGACCGGGCGGAAGGGTGCCGGCGACCGAGTGGACGGCGGTGACCTCCAGGGATTCCTTGGGTGTCAGGGGTGGCAGTAGCCCCGGGAGCCGTTCGGCGAGCATGGTTTTGCCGGCACCCGGTGGGCCCTTGAAGAAGATGTGGTGGCGCCCGGCGGCGGCCACTTCGAGGGCGCGTCGGGCGTTGTGCTGACCGGCGACGTCGGCGAGGTCGGGGGTGTGTTCGCTGGATGGGAGGCCGGCGGTGACGCCGTTGCCGGGCATGACGAGCCCGGCCAGGAGCGGATCGGGGCGGCCTTCGGCGAGGGGGCTGTCCTCTTCGGGGACCGGTTCGTCGCTGAGCACGGCGATGAGTTGCCGCAGGCTGCGAATGCCGAGGACGGCGACGCCGGGGACGAGTGAGGCTTCGGCGACGGTCTGTTCCGGCACGACGACCTGGCGGTAGCCGGCCTCGGCGGCGGCGAGCACGGCGGGCAGCACGCCGCGGACGGGGCGGACCCGGCCGTCGAGACCAAGCTCGCCGATCATCATGAGGTCGGTGAGCTCGCGGGGGTCGAGCCGCTCGGCGGCGCCGAGAACCGCGCAGGCCACGGCGAGGTCGAAGCCGCTGCCGCTCTTGGGGACGGACGCCGGGCTGAGGCCGACGGTGAGCTTCTTCTGCGGCCACTCGGCCCCAGAATTGACCACTGCGGCGCGAACCCGGTCCCTGGACTCGACCAGGCTCTTGTCGGGCAGTCCGACCAGGGTGAACGCGGCCACGCCGGGCTCCAGATCGGCCTGGACCTCGACGACCACGCCCTCGACGCCGACCAGCGCCACGGAGCAGGTGCGGGCGAATCCCATCACGCCACCCCCCGTACGTGCTCAACCACGGGGGCGCCGCGAGCGGGCAGCAGGACGCCGATGACATCGATGCGGACGCCGCCGGGCGGTGGGCCGCCGTGCCGTTCCATCCAGCGCTCGGCGAGCAGCCGCAGCCGGGCGGTCTTCTCGGGCCGGACCGCCGCCATGGGGTGTTCGTACCAGCTCGCCCGACGGGTCTTGACCTCGCAGACGACCAGGGCGTCGCCGTCGGCGGCGACGATGTCGATTTCTCCGTCGCGGCAACGCCAGTTGCGGTCGAGGATCCGCATCCCGGCTTCGAGCAGCCGCCGTACGGCCAGGTCCTCGCCGTAGCGGCCGAGGGCATTGCGCGGCGTCATCGGGGCGGCTGGTTGCGCGGGCTTCCGTGCCGCTCCCGGGGGCGCAGACACCGCGCGTGCTGTCGAGGCTTCCGGCAGCGCCCGCCCCTCGCGACCCGTCGGGGAACGGCCATCGGGCCGCCGCCTTCCGGGCTCGCGGGCTAACCCGTGGCCTCCACTCCCCGACCCCCGAGGGGGGCTCTTGGGAGCACTGTCACCCTCTCCTGGGGCGCACTCTCGGCACTTGGGGTTGCCGAACTTGTCGTTCTTCCCGGCGTCTGTCGCGTCCGCGGCCTGTTGGCCGGCGTGCATGGCGTTCATGCGGTACCACCTCCGGCACCGACTGTGACGCCTCCGCACAGATCTATTGGATCTTGGTGGATAACCGCCCTGCTGTGGATAACTCCGTCACCCGCCGGGGCGGCGCGCGTAGGCGCCCGGCCCCCTCAGCCTCCGCCCCCAGGGCCGCGTCGCCCCGCGCGCCGCTTCTCAGCTTCCGGGAAGATCCAGATCGCTCTTGTTGAGCTCTTCGATGTTCACGTCCTTGAACGTGAGCACTCGCACCTGCTTGACGAACCGGGCCGGTCGGTACATGTCCCAGACCCAGGCATCGGCCATCGAGACCTCGAAGAACACCTCACCCTGCACGGAGTGCACCTGCATCTCGTAATCGTTGGTGAGGTAGAAGCGACGCTCGGTCTCGATCACGTATTTGAACAGCCCGACGACGTCTCGGTACTCCCGGTAGAGCTTCAGCTCCATCTCGGTCTCGTACTTTTCGAGGTCCTCGGCGCTCATGGCAGATCCCCTTCAGCCGTGCGTCCCCCTATTGTGCGTCAGACCCTCTCGGTCTCCAGGAGCACCGGCGCACTCGGGGGCCCTTCGTCGAGCAGTGTGCGCAGCAGCTCGGCGAGTCTGGTCGGATACACCGTCTCATGCGACGCCGACAGTTCCTCCGAGGTCCACCACCTCAATCCGGAGACGCTGCGTCGTTCCAGGTCCGTGTGGCCCGCGGTGTCGGTGGTGGTCCGGTCGGTCCGTGCCAGGTAGTACCACTCGTCCTGCTCCCAGCGTCGCCCGTCGAAGGGGAAGGCGCAGCGGCGCTTCCACAGCAGCGGGCCGAGGGTGGCCTCGGTGATAGCGGTCTCCTCGGCGAGCTCGCGCAGGGCCGCCTCCGCACGGGTCTCGGCGCCCTCCAGGCCGCCGCCGGGGGTGAACCACCAGGTCTCGGACGGGCTGTCCGGTTCGAAGCCGTGCAACAACAGGATCCGGTCGTCCGGATCGAGCAGCACGACGCGGGAGACCTGGCGCACCTCAGCGTCCTGCGCAGGAACAGCGGCCTCGGTGGCCAGAGGCTCCGCGCCTGTCTCGCCATCCCCATCCGCGCCGTCCGTCCCGACGGCCACCCGCTCCGGCCCCGGCCTCAACTCCCGCTCACCCACGTCCGCGTCCCTTCCGTCGCATGATCGGCCCGTATGCCGCTCCTCCAAGGATGAGCACGGCCCCGGCGACGACCGCCAGGACGATGGGCGAGAGCGGTCCCGGTTGCGAGGTGCCTCCCGGGAGCGCGGCGAAACCCTCGGGGCGCTGGAGCATGCCGATGCTGCCGAGCGGCCAGGCGCGGGCGTCGACCCGGGCGGCGACGGCGCTGCGCGGCACGGAGCCGTGATCGCCGTCGGTGAGGTGGACGCGCGAGTCGAGGGAGTCGTTGCGGTGGTCGCCGAGGAGGAAGAGCTGGTCAGTGGGGACGGTGGCCCGGAATCCGACGGGTGAGGCGGGGCCGTTGCCCTGGAGATACGGTTCCTCGACGGGGGTTCCGTTGACCGTGAGTTGGCCCTTCTTGGTGCAGCAGGCGACCTTGTCGCCGCCGATGCCGACGACCCGCTTGACCATCGGCAGGTCGCTCCAGGTGGTGTCCTTGAAGACGACGACGTCGCCGCGGCGTATCGCGGAGCCGTCGACCTTCTCGGCGAGGACCCGGGCGCCGGCGGCGATGGTGGGCGACATCGAGTCGGTGGGCACGGTGTAGGGGCGGTAGATCAGCGCGCCCCACACGAAGCCCCCCAGGAACAGCACACAGCCGACGGCCACGGCCAGACCGGACAGGATGCTGCCCTTGGTCCGGCCGTGGCCGTCCGTCGATCGTTCCGTAGTGCCGCTCATCCCAGCGCTCCCGCCCCGCGGGGCGGGCCCGCGTCGAAGATCCGGGACGGCACCTTACCTGGGGTTACGCGCTGCGGTCAGCCTCCTGCGGCGCCAGATGACGAGCGGTACCGCGCCGGCGAGCCCCATCGCGGCCGGAGCCGCACCCATTGCCTTGTTGATCCCGGACTGGTCGAAGGTGTCCGGTACGGGGAGGGTTGCCCAACGGTTGATCGGCCAGGCGATGGTGAAGGCGCGACCGACGACCTCGGACTCGGAGACCGTCCCGTTGCCGGGGAGGTTCTGGTGGTAACGGGAGTCGAGGGAGTCGTCCCGGTGGTCACCCATGACCCAGATCCGCCCCTTGGGGACGTGGATCGGGCCGAACGGGCGGTCGCCGCACGGGGTGGCGTTGGGGAAGATGTAGGAGTCTTCCTTGAGGGCCTTGCCGTTGACCTTCACCGGGCCGGTGCCCTGGCACTCGACGGTGTCACCGCCGACCGCGATGACCCGCTTGATCAGGTCCTTCTCCTCGGCCGACGGCATCAGCCCGATGAAGCTGAGGACCTTCTGCACGGGGTTGGGCTGCGGGGTGGGGGTCTCGTTGAGCCAGCCGCCCGGGTCGTGGAAGACGACGACCTCGCCGCGCTCCGGCTTGGAGCCGAACCACGGTGTCAACTTGTCGACCAGCACCCGGTCCCCGCGCTGGAGGGTGTCCTGCATCGAATCGGACGGAATCGAGAACGCCTGTACCAGGAACGTCTTGATCAACAGTGCGAGGAGCAGGGCGATGCCGATGAGGATCGGCAGTTCCTTCCAGAAGGCACGCGGCTTCTTGCCTTTGGTCACGCTGCCGATCGCCTCCTCGTCGGCCGCTGTGTCCGACTGCTTCGATAGATCGGTCCGCGGCCGGTCCGGCGCGGACCCGCCTGACTGGGCCTGTGGCTGATGTACGGAACTCGCCGCCTGCGACGTGGACTCACCGCGTCCCGCCGGCTCTTCGGGCTCTTCGGTTCCGGACCGCGCGCCGACCGCCAAGTCCCCCACATCCACTCCTTACTCCGCGCTGTCGCCTGCCCGTCAACCGGTGCAGGCCCACCACTCCCATAACGAGCGGGAGTTCCGCAGGGGTCGGGAGTACGGTCAAACTGTCGGGTGACACCCTATGCGCTGCACCCGCCGCCGAGGCCCTCGCACCCGGCGCGTCGTGCACGGCGGCGAAGGTGTCCCGCTCTTCGAGGAACCGCCAGTGACTGAACGGCCAGGCGATGACCACCGCCCGGCCGACGACGTTGTCCTCGGAAACGGTGCCGTGGTAGGGCTCGTCCAAGTGGTAGCGCGAATCCGCCGAGTTGGAGCGGTGGTCACCCATCACGAAGATCCGCCCGGTGGGGACGTTCACCGTGAACTTCAGCTCGGAGGGCGGGTTTCCGGGGTGCACGTAGGGCTCGGTGAGCGGGGTGCCGTTGACGGTGACCCGCCCCTGCTTGTCGCAGCAGCGGACGGTGTCGCCGCCGACCGCGATCACACGCTTGATGAGGTCCTGCTCGTTGGCGGACGGCAGCAGTCCGATGAAGGTCATGACGTCCTTGATCGGGCCGGGGTTGCCGGTGGACTGGTTCTGCTCGCCCTTGAGCCAGCCGCCGGGGTCCTTGAAGACGACCACGTCGCCGCGGTGCGGCTTGGCGCCGAACCACGGGGTGAGCTTGTCGACCAGCACCCGGTCGCCGATCTTGATCGTCTGCTCCATGGAGCCGGACGGGATCACGAACGCCTGCACCAGGAACGTCTTCAGGACCAGCGCGATGGCCAGCGCCACCCCGACGAGGATCGGGATTTCCTTGAGGTAGGAACGGCGCCTGCGGCGCTTGATGCGCTTGGCCTGCCGGCGTCGCTCGGCCCGCCCGCCGGTCGCCCGGCGGGATCCCGGCGCCGCGCCGGCGGTCTCCCCCTCGCCACCGGGCGTCCCGTCGCCCTCCGGGGCCGGCCCTACGGTGCTCTGCTCCCCGTGGCGAGGACGTCCGTGGCTACCCATGGGGGCCTGCCGGGGCCGGTATACGGGCGAAGGCCCCAGGGGTGTCGAGGGCGCTCCAGCGGCTGAACGGCCAGGTGATCAGGGCGGCACGGCCGATGACCTTGTCCAGCGGGATGGTGCCGCCGCCCGGTTCGCCGAGGTGGTCGCGGGAGTCGCTGGAGCGGGCCCGGTGGTCGCCCATGACCCACAGCCGGCCCGGGGGCACCACGATGTCGAAGGGGACGGCGGAGGGCGCGTCCCCGGGATGGAGATACCCCTCGGTCACCGGCTCACCGTTCACGTCGATCCGCCCCCGTTTGTCGCAGCAGGTCACTCGGTCCCCACCGACGCCGATGACGCGCTTGACGTAATCGGTGTCGTCGGACCGGGCCAGGCCCAGCGCCGCGCCCGCCTTGCGCAGCAGTCCCGTGACGGGATTCTCCCCCTGCTCCCTGTGAACGAAAGATCCGGTGCCGTCGAAGACGATGACGTCGCCGCGCCGGGGGGTGGCGCCGAAACGGTACGCCAGCTTGTTCACCAGGACCCGGTCACCGACCCGGAGGGTGTTCTCCATAGAGGTGCTGGGGATCAGGAACGGCTGCGCGACGAAGGTGCTGAGCAGGAACAGGAACGCCAGGCACAGCGCGAAGAGGGTGATCGGCCGGTACCGCAGCTCACCGGCCCGGGCCCACAAACGCGCGGAGCGCGACCGCCGCTCCGACCCCTGGGCGGGGTCGGGAGTGGGGTCGCGCTCCGTGAGCTGTGCGTCGGTGTCCATGAGGCCCAGAGCCTATCCGGCCGGGCCCGGACGCCGGTCGCGAGCGTGGCCTCGCGGTGCATCGGAGCTGGTCGTTGCCGCCCCGGTGCGGCGGGCTCAGCGCTCGCGCTTCTCCTTGATCTTGGCGGCCTTGCCGCGCAGCTCGCGGAGGTAGTACAGCTTGGCGCGGCGCACGTCACCGCGGGTGACGACCTCGATCTTCTCGACGATCGGGGTGTGCACCGGGAAGGTGCGCTCGACGCCGACCGAGAAGCTGACCTTGCGGACCGTGAAGGTCTCGCGCACGCCGGCGCCCTGGCGGCGGATGACAACGCCCTTGAACTGCTGCACACGAGAGCGGTTGCCCTCGATGACGCGGACGTGGACGTTGACGGTGTCACCCGGGCGGAAGGCCGGGATGTCGCTGCGCAGCGCCGCGGAGTCGACGGAGTCGAGGAGGTTCATGACCCACTGCTTTCTTCGCCGATGCCACAGGTCATCAGCGGAATGATCGGAAAGGTTGGTTCGCTGCCGGTCACCGGGCGGACGTCGTTCCCCCTGTGGCAGGGGCGCACGCCGGGCGCGGACAACAGCGGCTCATTCTTCCACGGCGTGGTTCGTCCGCCCAAATCGGCCGCCCTCGCCCTCGGCCCAGCCCAATATGGAGAGCATCTCGCGGTCCTTCTTGTCGAAGGCGGCGGGGTCGGCGCGCTCGATCAGATCCGGGCGATTGCGGTCGGTACGGCGGAACGCCTCGTCGCGGCGCCACCGGGCGATCTTGCCGTGGTGGCCGCTGACCAGCACCTCCGGGATGGCACGGCCGCGCCACTCCGGGGGCTTGGTGTAGACGGGGCCCTCCAGGAGGTCGGCCATCGCCCCGGGAGCGAAGGAGTCGTCCTGGTGGGAGGCGGCGTTGCCCAGGACGCCGGGCAGCAGTCGGGCCACCGCCTCGACCATGACCAGCACCGGGGCCTCGCCGCCGGCCAGGACGTAGTCGCCGATGGAGACCTCGCGGACGTCCAGGCGGTCGCCGTACTCCTCGATGACGCGGCGGTCGATGCCCTCGTAGCGGGCCGGGGTGAACACCAGCCAGGGCTTGGCGGAGAGTTCGACGGCGAGCTGCTGGGTGAACGGGACGCCACTGGGCGTCGGCACGACCACGACCGGCTCGCCCTCGCCGGACGCCAGGATGCCGTCGAGCGCCTCGCCCCACGGCTCGGGCTTCATGACCATGCCGGGGCCGCCACCGTAGGGGGTGTCGTCGACGGTGTGGTGCTTGTCGTGCGTGCACTCCCGCAGGTCGTGGATGCGCACGTCGAGCTGTCCGCGGGCGCGGGCCTTGCCGACCAGCGAGACGTTCAGCGGTTCGAGGTACTCGGGGAAGATCGTGACGACGTCGAGCCGCATCAGATCTCCTCGCGGTTGGAGGCGATCTCGGCCTGGGCCTCGTCGAGGAGTCCCGGCGGCGGGTCGATGATCGCGCGCTGCTCCTCCAGGTCGATCTCGGGCACGATCTCCGCGACGAACGGGATCATGACGTCGCCGCCCTCGGGCCGGGCGACGATCAGCAGGTCCTGGTAGGGCAGGTGGGACACCTCGGTGATCCGGCCGACGGCGGTGCCGTCCCGGGTGACGACATCGAGGTCGATCAACTGGTGGTCGTAGAACTCCTCGGGGTCCTCGGGGAGTTCCTCGGGGTCGACCTCGGCGATCAGCAAGGTGTTGCGCAGCGCTTCGGCGGCGGTGCGGTCCGCGACGCCGTCGAAGCGCAGCAGCAGCCGGCCGCTGTGGACCCGGCCGGTGGCGATGGTCAGCGGCCCGGCGGACGACGGGTCGGTGGCCAGGACGGCGCCCGGGGCGAGCCGGAGCTCCGGCTCGTCGGTGCGCACCTCTACGGTGACCTCGCCCTTGATCCCGTGGGCGCGGCCGATCCGGGCGACTACCAGCTGCACTGTGCTCCTCTTTGCGGCTAAGCCGCCGCCGCTTTCGCGGAGGTGGCCGAGGAACGCCGTGGTTCCTCAATTGACGGTGGTGGGTCCAACGGGACGGGTGGCCGCGGGCCCCTAGGGGATGCCCCTCGGGTTCCACGCTCGCATACGGACGCGGGCCGGGGACGGCCCGAAGGCCCTCCCCGGCCCGAGCCGGTGTTCAACTTGATCAGCGAACTTGGTCAACGTCGACGAGGTCGACGCGGATGCCCCGGCCGCCGATCGCACCCACGACGGTCCGCAGTGCACGGGCGGTGCGGCCGTTGCGGCCGATCACCTTGCCGAGGTCGTCGGGGTGGACCCGGACCTCCAGCACCCGCCCGCGGCGCAGGGTGCGCGAGGCTACCTGCACGTCGTCGGGGTTGTCGACGATGCCCTTGACGAGGTGCTCAAGGGCCTCCTCAAGCACGCTCAGTCCTCGGTGGACTCGGAGGTGGACTCGGCCGCGGCCTCGTCCGCCTTCTTGTCGGCCTTCTTCGCCTTCGGGGTGATGGCCTCACCCTTCGGCTCGTCACCGGAAGCCTTGGCAGCGGCCTCGAAGAGGGCGCTCTTGTCGGCCTTCGGCTCGGCGACCTTCATCGGCGCCGGGGCCGGCAGGCCCTTGAACTTCTGCCAGTCGCCGGTCACCTTGAGGATGGCCATCACGGGCTCGGTCGGCTGGGCGCCGACGCTCAGCCAGTACTGCGCACGCTCCGAGTCGACCTCGATGCGGGAGGGGTTCTGCACCGGGTGGTACAGGCCGATCTCCTCGATGGCGCGACCGTCCCGACGGGTGCGGGAGTCGGCGACGACGATGCGGTAGTGAGGCGAACGGATCTTGCCCAGACGCTTCAGCTTGATCTTGACTGCCACTGGAGTGGGGTCTCCTGGTCTTGACGTGGTGGGGCACAACGAGATGCCACGTGGGGTTGCGGTACTCGGGGGCCCCGATGGACGCGTCAGCCGGAGGAGAGAGGGGTCCTATGCGACTGTCGAGTACAGCAGGCAATTGTGCCACACGCCCGGAGGTCAGCCGACCGCGGCCACCTCGGGGATGCGGAAGGGCTTGCCGCAGCCGCCGCAGACGATCGGCGCCTGGGCCAGCACGGACGGAACGACCCGGACATTGCGCCCGCAGTCGCACACGGCCTTGACGCGGACGCCGCCCCCGGAGGAGCCGTGCCGGGCGGCCGGCCCGCGGAAGCTGCGGGCGGTGTCGGTGGCGGTGGCGGCGCTGTGGGCCTTGAGGGCTCTGGCGAGCCGCTCGATGGTGGGGCGGTAGCGCCGTCTGGCCTCGGGGTTGAGCGTGACCAACGAGAATCCGCTGCTGGGATGCGGCTCGTCGGTGTGGTCCAAGCCCAGCTCCTCGGCGATCGCCAGGAACCGGCGGTTGTGATAGCGGCCTGCCCGGGAGGTGTCGCGGATGCCGCGGGCGGCGGCGATGCCGTGGACTGCCTCGTGGAGCAGCCGTTCGAAGGAGAGCTCGGCGCCACAGGCGGACGAGGACTCTCCGATCAGGGATTCGGGCGCGGCCAGGTCCGGCAGCTCGGGGTGGTGCCGTTGAATGTCGGCCCAGGCGAGCGCCAGCTCGGCGGCGAGAACAGGCGGTGTCGTGCTCACGTCGTGACAACGAGCCGGAGTCGCCCGGTGTTCCGATTCCGGGGCATCCCAAATAATTTGCACGTACCGGTCAGTTTCTGGGCAGGAGGCGTGGCCCGTGCGTGGTACGTCGATCTGCACAGAAGGCACCCCGGCCGTGGCAAGCCGGTACGTAGGGCGCGTACCCCCGCGTACGCCACATGGCGTACGCCGCCCGCGCCTCCACGCACAGACCCGGGGCGATGTTACCGGCGGTACGAAATGCCGCGGGTGCCGGTCCGTCCCGTCCACGGTAGGGCTGCGGCATCCGTCGCCCCGAGGCGGGTCCCGCGGGCAGGGCCGGCGCGCGCCGGCGCTGCGTGGCGGGACCGCGGGCCTCGGGGCACCCTGGAACGGCGCTCCGGGAGTGCACGGCCCGGCGCACGCAGGGGCGCGCGGGAGCCAATCCCCGGCGCACCCCCTGGACGCCCGGTCGGTTGCGCAGTTGTCTGGTTCGCAGGGGGCGCAACGCACGGAAACACGGGGGCGGACGGTACTGATCAGCTTCGGGTTCTCGGCGAATAGGGGCGCTATCGATGTCACCCACGCTCGTGCGGCACCAGCTTCCGAACACCGGGTACCTCCCCAGCGCCGGCCCGGCCGCGCCGGCCGGCACCCGCGCCCGTGCCCGCGACTGGGCGGAGATCCAGGAGCGGATGCTGGTCCCCCTCTACGAGGCCGCATACGACCGGCTGGGCATCGGGCCCGGCACCCGGCTGCTGGGGCTGGGCTGCGGTTCCGGGCTGGCCCTGCTGCTCGCGGCGGCGCGCGGGGCGCAGGTCAGCGGCGTGGACGCGGACGAGTGCCGGCTGGAGCTGGCGCGCGAGCGGCTCACGCCGGACGGGATGCCGGAGGTCACCCGGCTGGTCAGCGGCGGGCTGGCGGACGCGGCGCCGACGGGCGCGGCGTTCACCGTGATCACGGCGTTCCATCCGGTGGGCTGCGGCGGCGGGGCGCAGGAGGTGGCCGGGGCGCTGACCGCGGCGGCGACGATGGCCGAGCGCGGCAGCGCGGTGGTGCTGGGCGGCTGGGGCCCGGTGGAACGGTGCGCGGCGGCCGGGGTGCTGGGGGTGGCGCGGCGGCTGACCGAACCCGCGGCGAGCCTGGGCGCCGGCTGGCGACCGGCCGGGCGGGACGACCTGGAGGAGTTGGCGGGCCGGGCGGGGCTGCGACCCGACGGATCGGGGCGGGTGGCCTGCCCGTTCGGGTACGCGGACTTGACGAGCGCGGTGCGCGGGATGCTGTCGACCGGGCTGTTCGACGCGGCGCTGGAGACGGCCGGACCACGGCAGGTGGAGAAGGAGCTGGCCGAAGCGCTCCAGCCGTACCAACGGGCGGACGGGACGGTCTGGATGGCGAACGTCTTTCGGTATCTGATCGCGCGCACCCGTTAGACGGGACCTCTGAACGCAACGACCGAGCCCCGACCGCCGAGAGGCGGCCGGGGCTCGGGTCAGTTCAGTCGCGTCACTTCATGAACTTCTTGAATTCTTCGGGGAGTTCGAAGTTCTGCGGGTCCTGGCCGCCCTGCGGCAGGCCGAGCGGGTTGCCGGCCGCGGCCGCCTCGCGGCGCGCCGCCTCGGCCTCCTCGTCGGCCTTGCGCTTCATCGGGTTGCCGCTCTTGCGCTTGCCCTTGGCCTGCTTGATCTGCTTCTTCTTCCGGGCGGCGCCGCCACCCATGCCCGGGATGCCGGGCATGCCGGGCATCCCGCCGCCCTGGGCCATCCGCGACATCATCTTGCGGGCCTCGAAGAACCGCTCGACGAGGTTCTTGACCATGCTGACGTCGACGCCGGAACCCCGGGCGATACGGGCCCGGCGGGACCCGTTGATGATCGTCGGGTCCTGGCGCTCGGTCGGCGTCATCGACTTGATGATCGCGGCGGTGCGGTCGACCTCGCGCTCGTCGAGGTTGTTGATCTGGTCCTTCATCTGCGCCATGCCGGGCAGCATGCCGAGCAGCTTGGAGATCGAGCCCATCTTCCGGACCTGCTCCATCTGGGCCAGGAAGTCGTCGAGGGTGAACTCCTTGGGGCCCTTCGCCAGCTTGGCCGCCATCTTCTCGGCCTCTTGCTGGCTGAAGGTCTGCTCGGCCTTCTCGATGAGCGAGAGCATGTCGCCCATGCCGAGGATGCGGGACGCCATGCGGTCCGGGTGGAACGCGTCGAATTCGTCCAGCTTCTCGCCGTTGGAGGCGAACATGATCTGCTTGCCGGTGACGTGCGCGATGGAGAGCGCGGCACCACCGCGGGCGTCGCCGTCCAGCTTGGAGAGCACCACGCCGTCGAAACCGACGCCGTCGCGGAACGCCTCGGCGGTGTTGACCGCGTCCTGACCGATCATCGCGTCGACGACGAAGAGGACCTCGTCCGGGCTGACCGCGTCCCGGATGTCCGCGGCCTGCTGCATCATCTCGGCGTCGATGCCGAGGCGGCCGGCGGTGTCGACGATGACCACGTCGTACTGCTTGCCGCGGGCGTGCTCGATGGAGTCCTTGGCGACCTGGACCGGGTCGCCGACGCCGTTGCCCGGCTCGGGGCCGTAGAAGGCGACGCCGGCGCGCTCGGAGACGACCTGGAGCTGGTTGACGGCGTTGGGGCGCTGGAGGTCGCAGGCGACCAGCAGCGGCGAGTGACCCTGGGTCTTGAGCCAGCGGCCCAGCTTGCCGGCGAGGGTGGTCTTACCGGCGCCCTGGAGGCCGGCGAGCATGATCACCGTCGGGGGCTGCTTGGCCAGGCGGAGGCGCCGGGTCTCGCCGCCGAGGATGCCGACGAGCTCCTCGTTGACGATCTTGATGACCTGCTGGGCCGGGTTCAGCGCCTGGCTGACCTCGACGCCCAGCGCGCGCTCCTTGACCTGCTTGATGAAGGCACGGACGACCGGCAGCGCGACGTCCGCTTCCAGCAGGGCGATCCGGATCTCGCGCGCGGTGGCATCGATGTCCGCCTCGCTCAGGCGGCCCTTGCCCCGGAGGTTTTTGAAAGTACTCGCCAAGCGGTCGGAAAGCGTATCGAACACGGCGGTCGTCGATCCTCGGGGTCGGGGGCTAAGGTCCAGTCGGGTTCTAGGGTATCCGGCCGTGCAAGCGATCCCGCCCCTGCCCGAGGGGGGCGGTCGCCGTAGGGGGCGGACGAACGGATCCCGTAGGGGTTCCAGGCGCCCCTTGCGGGCCACAACGCGGGGGCGACGGAGGGTATTCCCGGGAGCACGTTACGCGGTCGGGGCGTCGGGCCCCGGAGAGCGGACGGCACGCCCCGGAGGGCGAGAGCCGAGCGCCCAGGGGCGGGCGCAGGACCCTGGAGAGGGACGGCCAGCCTCTAATCGACCTCCAGGGAACGGGGGTTGGGCCCTGGCGGGGCAGCGCTCCAGAGCCGAGAGGGCGAGGGTCGGGCCTTCGGGGGCCGTGCTCCCGAGACCCGGAGGCGGGGGTCGACCCCTCGGGCAGCACTCGGGACGGAGAGTACGAAGCTCGGCCCTGGAGGGGAACCGGTCGAGCTCTGGAGCGCAGCGGTTGGGCTCCAGCGGGGCAGCGCTGCGGGCCCTGGAGGACGGCGGTCGGGGGTCGGGGCCTGAAGGACGAGGGCTGATGCCCCTGGGCAGCGCTCGGGGTCAGAGAGGGCGGGAGCCCGGCCCTGGGTCGGCCCTCTGGGGACAGTGGGGGGTGCGTCCGAGTGGGCGGGAACTGGGGCTTGGGGAGCGGTGGTTGGCCTCTTTTGGCCTCTAAGGGGCGGGGGGCGGGTCTTGGAGGGCGGACTCCACTGCTTCGGCCACCTTGTGGGCCGTCGGGTCGGGGAGGGGGGTGCCGTCGGGGTCGGTGACGTAGAAGGCGTCGACCGCGTTGGCGCCGAGGGTGCTGATGTGGGCGCTGCGCACGCTGACGCCGGCCGCGTCCAGGGCGCGGCCGATCCGGTGCAGCAGCCCGTGCGCGTCCCGGGCGCGGACCTCGATGACGGTGGCGGTGCGGGAACTGCCGGCGGCGACGGTGACGCTCGGCGGCGGGGCGAGGGCGGCGCGGGAGCGGCGGGCGTAGGCGCGTTCGCGTTCGGTGAGGCGGGCGGCGATGTCCAGGGAGCCGTCGAGGGCCCGGACGAGGTCGGCGCGGAGCCGGCCGGCCTCGGGCAGCGAGCCGTACTCGGCCGCCACCCGCCAGCTCAGCAGCAGCACCGGACCCCGGCCGAGGGGGTCGAGGGTGCGCAGTTCGGCGGAGCGGACGGTGAGGCGGTGCAGGGCCAGCACGCCGGCGGACGCGGGGAGCACGCCGGGCGGAACGGCCGTCGCGGGGTGGTGGCCGGGCAACGGGCGGGCGGGGACGGCGATGAGGAGTTCCACGCCGACCGGTTCCGGGGCGGTCGCGCCCGGGTCGTCCCCGACGGCGTCCGGCGGCCCGACCTCGGGGCGGGTGCACAGGGTCAGCGCCGGGCCGCCGGTGCGCTGCGCCTCGACGGCCAGCCGCTCCTGTTCGGCGGTGGGGGCGTCGGTCTCGCGCGGGTCCGGTGCGTGGCCGCCGGCAAGCCGGTCGGCGACGCGTTGGACGAGGCCGGCGACGAGCCCGGCGCGCCAGGCGCTCCAGGCCGCCGGCCCGGTGGCTAGCGCGTCGGCCTCGGTGAGGGCGTGCAGCAGTTCCAGGGTGCCCGGGCTGCCGACGGCCTCGGCGACCGCGCCGACCGTCTCCGGGTCGTCCAGGTCGCGCCGGGTGGCCGTCTCGACGAGCAGCAGGTGGTGCCGGACCAGGGCGGCGATCACCTCGGTGTCGCCGGGGCCGAAGCCGAGCCGGGTTGCCATGTCGCGGGCGATGGTCTCGCCGGCCACCGCGTGGTCGCCGGGCCAACCCTTGCCGATGTCGTGCAGCAGGGCAGCGACCAGGAGGAGGTCGGGTCGGTGCACCCGGCGGGTCAGCGCGGCGGCGCGGACCGCGGTCTCGACCAGGTGGCGGTCCACGGTCCAGGTGTGCACGGGGTTGCGCTGCGGACGGCAGCGGACCCGCTCCCAGTCGGGCAGCAGGCCGTCGATGACGCCCTCGGCCTCCAGGGCCTCCCATACGGGCACGGTGGGCGCGCCGGCGCCGAGGAGCGTGACCAGTTGTTCCCGTGCCTCGGCGGGCCAGGGCACCGGCAGCGGCGCGCCGGCCCGGGCGGCGTGGCAGCGACGGATGGCGTGGGTGGCCAGCGGGAGTCCGGCCTGGGCGGCGGCGGCCGCGGCGCGCAGCAGCAGCACCGGGTCGCGTTCGGGGCGGGCGGTGCGGGCCAGCACCGCCTCGCCGTCGAGTTCGACGACGCCGTCGGCGAGCGGCGAGCGTTCGCCGCGGGCGCCGCCGCGGCCGGCCAACAGCCCGCGCAGCGCCGGTTTGACGGACCGGGCGCGCAGCACCCGGCCGACCTCGCGCCAGGTGACGTCGGCGGCGTAGGCGATGGTGCGGGCGGACTCGTAGGTGCGGCGGAGCAGGGCGTCCGCGTCGAGCAGGCCGAGGGCGCCGGCGACCTGGTCCTGGTCCTGGAGGGAGAGGCGGTCGGTGGCGCGCCCGGTGGTGCGGTGCAGGGCGTCCCGGGTGTCCAGGAGCGCGGTGCGGGCGGCCTCCAGTCCGTCGCGGGGGGCGTCGGCGAGCCAGGAGGCGGCGATGGCCCGTAGGGCGGTGGCGTCGCGCAGGCCGCCGTGGGCCTCCTTGAGGTCGGGTTCGAGGAGGTACTGGAGCTCGCCGTGGCGGGCGGCGCGCTCCCGGCAGAGCTCGCGGAGCTCCGGCAGTCGTCGGGGGGCGCTCTCGCGCCAGTCGGCGTAGGCGGCGGTGCGGACCGCGGCGGTCAGTTCGGGGTCGCCGGCGAGGTGGCGGGCGTCGAGCAGGCCGAGCTGCACCTTGAGGTCGTCGCGGGCCGCGCGGCGGGCCTCGGCGGGGGTGCGGACGGAGTGGTCGAGGTCCAGGCCGAGGTCCCATACGGGGTACCAGAGGCGGTCGGCGAGGGCGGCGAGGTCGGCGGTGGCGGCGCGGCCGTCGTGCAGCAGCACCAGGTCGAGGTCGCTGCGCGGGGAGAGTTCGCCGCGGCCGTAGCCGCCGACGGCGACCAGTGCGGTGCCGGTGGCGGCCGGGCCGCGGGCAGTAGAGGCGAGCGCGCCGGCCAGTAGGGCGGCGAGCCAGTCGTCGGTGAGGTGGGCGAGGGCGGCCCGGCGGTCGGGGCCGGCGGGGGTGTCGTCCTGGAGGAGCCGCAGCCGGGCGGCGGGGTAGTCGCCGCCCGTGCGGGCGGTGGCGGCGGGGTCTGCGGTCTCGACGCGCTCGGTCAACTCGGTTTCTCCTCGGTCGTGTTGTCCCCCACGGCGCTCCGGTCGTCCCCCGCCGCCCGCCGCCGGCGGCTCACAGCGCGTCGGGTCCGCGCTCCCCGGTCCGCACCCGCACGGCCTCCTCGACGGGCACGCTCCACACCTTCCCGTCGCCGATCTTGCCGGTGCGGGCGGCCTTGACGACGACCTCCACCAACTCCTCGGCGTCCGCGTCCTCGACGAGCACCTCGATCCGGATCTTGGGCACCAGGTCGACGGTGTACTCGGCGCCCCGGTACACCTCGGTGTGCCCGCGCTGCCGTCCGTAGCCGCTGGCCTCGGTGACGGTCAGGCCGTGCACCCCGAACGCCTGGAGGGCGTCCTTCACCTCGTCGAGCCGGTGCGGCTTGATTACTGCCGTGATGAGCTTCACGCGTCCACCTTCTTGGTCGGGGGTTCGCCCAGTGCCGGAGTCCTGCGGGCCGCGGTGCCGCCGCCCGCACCGGCGAAGTCGTAGGCGGTCTCGGCGTGCGCGGCCTGGTCGACGCCGGTGATCTCCTCGTCCTCGCCGACCCGGAAGCCCATCACCAGGTCGATGGCCTTGGCAAGGACGTAGGAGACGACCAGCGAGTACAGCAGGACGCAGACCACGCCGACGGTCTGCTTGCCGAGTTGGGCGAAGCCGCCCCCGTAGAAGAGGCCCTTGGCGTGGCTCTGCACGCCGCCGGTGGCGAACAGCCCGATCAGCAGCGAGCCGACGATGCCGCCGACGAGGTGGACGCCGATCACGTCGAGGGAATCGTCGTATCCGAAGCGGTACTTGAGGCCGACGGCCATCGCGCACAGCACCCCGGCGATCACGCCGAGCGCGATCGCGCCGAGCGGGCTGACCGCGCCGCACGCGGGGGTGATGGCGACCAGGCCGGCGACCGCGCCGGAGGCCGCGCCGAGGGTGGTGAACGAGCCGTGCCGGAGCTTTTCGTAGCCGAGCCAGCCGAGCATCGCGGCGCCGGTGGCGACCTGGGTGTTGACGAAGGCGACCGCGGCGACGCCGTCGTCGTTGCCCAGCCAGGAGCCGGCGTTGAAGCCGAACCAGCCGAACCACAGCAGGCCGGCGCCGAGCATCACCAGCGGCAGGCTGTGCGGCCGCATCGGGTCCTTCTTGAAGCCGATGCGCTTGCCGACGACGAGGATCACGCCGAGCGCCGCGGCGCCGGCGTTGATGTGCACGGCGGTGCCGCCGGCGAAGTCGATGACGCCCAGTTTGAACAGCCAGCCGCCGTCGGCCCACACCCAGTGGGCGACCGGGAAGTAGACGACGGTGACCCACAGGGCGATGAAGAGCGCCCAGGCGGTGAACTTCACCCGGTCGGCGAGGGCGCCGCTGATCAGCGCGGGGGTGATCACCGCGAACATCAGTTGGAAGACGGCGAAGACGTAGATCGGGATGGTGCTGGTGCCCCATAGCTGGGTCAGGCCGATGTGGCCGAGGCCGGCGAAGTCGCCGTTCCAGCCGATGACGCCGCCGGCGTCGGTGCCGAAGGCCAGCCCGAAGCCGTAGAGCACCCACAGGAGGGTGACGATGCCGAGGCTGATGAAGCTCATCATCAGCATGTTCAGCACGCTCTTGACCCGGACCATGCCCCCGTAGAAGAAGGCCAGGCCGGGGGTCATCAGCATCACCAGGGCGGAGCAGATGAGCATGAACCCGGTGTTGGCGGGGCTGAGCGTGGTTTTTTCCGCCAGGCCGTCTGCGAGCGGAAGGATGCCTGGGGGCATCGGCGTCTCCTCGTCGTCGATGCGGCCCGTGCGGGTGGGGGTGGGCCGGCTTCGCGATGAGGGTGTCGCGGCGCCGTTTCGGCCAAACCTTGCCGGTGTTTCACCGGGGTGACGAAGTCGTCCGGCGTGTTACGCGGCGGTGAACTCCCCGTTCGTCGCGGGCGGCCCACTCAGCCGGCGGCGGCGGTCTCCGGGAGCTGTCGGCAGAGCTCGTCGCTGAGCTCGACGACCTCGCCGACGGTACCGAACTCCCGCAGGGCGGTGTCCACCGTCTTGCGCAGCCGGTTGTTGACCCGTTCGGAGCGGACCTGCCGGGCGAACGGTATCGCCTGCTGGGCCATCTCGGCGCACCGCTCCGGCTCCTTCTGGAGCAGGTGGACGGTGGCCATGCCGATGAGGTTGAGCGCGTAGGAGCGCTGGTGCTCGGGGTCCTTGGCGAACAGTTCGACGGCGCGGCGCATGACCGGCTCGGCGAGCGAGGCGTAGGTGGGGCTGCGGCCGGCGACGTAGGCGAGGTCGCGGTAGGAGTGGGCGTTCTCGGCGTTGAGTTCGGCCTCGGAGAAGAAGCGGATCCAGTCCGGATCGGGTTCGCCGGAGGTGATGTCGGAGAAGGTGTCCTCGGCCATCCGCACCGCGCGCTTGACCTTGCTGGGCTGGCCCATGCCGGCGTAGGCCCGGGCCTCCATCGCATACAACATCGCCTGGGTGCGGGGGGTGGCGGTCTCCCGGCTCCCGTACTGGGCGAGGTGGACGAGCTCCAACGCGTCGTCGGGCCGGCCGAGGTGGATCATCTGCCGGCTCATGCTGGAGAGGACGTACGAGCCGAGCGGGCGGTCGCCGGCCTCCTTGGAGGCGTGCAGCGCGAGGACGAAGTACTTCTGGGCGGTGGGCTGGAGGCCGATGTCGTAGCTCATCCAGCCGGCCAGTTCGGCGAGTTCGGCGGCGACCTTGAACAACCGCCGGGCGATCTCGGGCGGCTGGGGCTCCTGGAGCAGGTCGGTGACCTCGTGGAGCTGGCCGACCACCGCCTTGCGCCGCAGGCCGCCGCCGCACTGCGCGTCCCACTGCCGGAACATCGCGGTGGTCGCCTCCAGCAGCTCCAGCTCGGGGCGGGAGAGCCGGGCCAGACGGCGGGACCGCTCGGAGGGCGCACCGGGCTCGCCCGGGGCCGCGGGCACCGGCACCAGCCAGCGCTGCATCGGCTCGATCAGGGAGGGGCCGGCGGCGAGCGCGAGCGAGGTGCCCAGGAAGCCGCGGCGCGCCAGCATCAGGTCGCTGCGGGTGAACTCGCTGATGAGGTTGACGGTTTGGGGCCCGGCCCAGGGGAGGTCCACGCCGGAGACGGACGGGGACTGGTGCGCCGAGCGCAGCCCCAGCTCCTCGATGCCGACCACGCAGCCGAAGCGTTCGGAGAAGAGTTCGGAGAGGATCCGCGGGATGGGCTCCCGGGGTTGCTCCCCGTCGAGCCAACGGCGCACGCGGGAGGTGTCGGTACTGATGTGGTGGGCGCCCATCTGGCGCGCCCGGCGGTTCACCTGCCGCGCCAACTCGCCCTTGGACCAGCCGCTGCGCAGGAACCAGGACCCCAACTGCGCGTTGGGGCGTTTGACGGCGTCGGTGCCGTCCGTGCTGGTGGAGCCGGCGGTGCCGTCCGTGCCGCCCACAGGAACGCCCCCATTCCGATAGCGCTTGTCCGCGAACCACCCACAGGATGCCGCCTGTTGCGGCCCCCGTTCCGCGGTACATCTACCCGACCGCGGAATCCGGCCACACCTGCGGCCGTCGCCCCTCACGCGTTGCCACGGGCATACGCGTACGAATGGTGCCCCTGCGGGTTCGTGCACCGAAAGTAATCCTACGATCACGCCCGCCGGGAGGGCGATTGCAGAAACGCCACCATTCGCCACCCCTTTGAATGAACTCCCCGGCCGCCTCTCGCGATTGACTTGACACGGGTCGTCCGGGCGCGGGCGGAGCGGTGCACGCGAGGGCGTGCGGACCGAGCCGCGCCACCCGGCGCGTGACGGCACACGACCGGCACCGCAATGCGCCGACGGAGCGTGAACACCAGCGTGAAGAACCGTCTCCTCGTCAACTCGCCGACTCGTCACCACTCATCCGCACCACCCATAGGAGGGGGCATGGGTTTCACGATCGGCGGCATCCGGGACCTCCGTTCCGGCTCGCGCCGTCGCGTCCGCTCCGCCGAAGGCACCGCGGCGGCGGAGTACACCGGGCTGTGGGGCTGGGACGTCGTCCCCGGGGCGCGCGCCGTGCGGGCCGGCGGCCGGACGGCGTGCTCGTGCGGGGCCGCCAACTGCCCGTCCCCGGGCGCCCATCCGCTCTCCTTCGCCCGCGAGGTGCCGGCCGGCGCCACGCTGGAGAGGGCGGTCGCCGCCTGGGCGGAGACGCCGGGCGCCGCGGTGCTGCTCCCGGTGGGCCGGTCCTTCGACGTCCTGGACGTGCCGCAGGACGCGGGCCGGGGCGCGCTGGTGCGGCTGGAGCGGATGGGCCTGCCGCTGGGGCCGGTGGCCGCCACGCCCACCGGGCGCGCGCTGTTCTTCGTCGCCCCGGGGGCGGCCGACGCGCTGCCCGACCTCCTCTACCGCACGGGGTGGGACGACGCGGGCCTGGACCTGCGCCCGTTGGGCCCCGGCGACCACATCACCGCGCCGCCGTCCGACCTCGGCGGCCGAGGGCCGATGCGCTGGCTGCGCCCGCCGGTCCTGGACACCGCCGGCTGCCCGCCGCAGGCCCGGCTGCTGCTGGGCGCACTGGCGTATGTGTGCAACCGGTCGGCCGGTGGTCGGGCGGCCTCCGGTGCGGCGATGTCCGGCCCGCCGGGGCGCTGAGCCGGCGCGCGGTGGCGGTACGGGGCGCGCGGCGCGCGGGCCCGGCCGTCGCGGTCATCTCCCGCGCCGCGCAGCCGCATTGGCCGGATGTGATCGCCGGCGGCACCCGCCCGCCGGCTTGGCTTGATCCGAACGCTCGGCGCGGGGCTCCCGGTGGCCCGGCCCCGCCGTCGCGCCGTGCCGCCGTCAGTCGATCAACGCGTCCACGAACGCCTCGGGCTCGAACGGCGCCAGGTCGTCCGGGCCCTCGCCCAGGCCGACCAGCTTGACCGGGACGCCCAGTTCGCGCTGGACGGCGATGATGATGCCGCCCTTGGCGGTGCCGTCCAGCTTGGTGAGCACCACACCGGTGACGTCCACGACCTCGGCGAAGACCCGCGCCTGGACGAGGCCGTTCTGGCCGGTGGTGGCGTCCAGGACGAGCAGCACCTCGCCGACCGGGCCGTGCTTCTCGACGACCCGCTTGACCTTGCCGAGCTCGTCCATCAGCCCGGTCTTGGTGTGCAGCCGGCCGGCGGTGTCGATCAGCACGATGTCGGCGGACTCGGCGATGCCCTCCTTGACCGCGTCGAAGGCGATCGACGCCGGGTCGCCGCCCTCGGGGCCGCGGACCGTACGGGCGCCGACCCGCTCGCCCCAGGTCTGGAGCTGGTCGGCGGCGGCGGCGCGGAAGGTGTCGGCCGCGCCGAGCACCACGGACTTGCCGTCGGCGACCAGGACGCGGGCCAGCTTGCCGGTGGTGGTGGTCTTGCCGGTGCCGTTGACGCCGACGACCATCACCACGCCGGGGATCTCGTCACCGCCGTTGCCGACGGCGCCGTCGGTGTGCACGGTGCGGTCGACGTCGGTGCCGATGAGGGTGAGCAGCTCCTCGCGGAGCAGCTTGCGGAGCTCCTCGGGGCTGCGGGTGCCCAGCACCTTGACCCGCTCGCGGAGCCGCTCGACGAGCTCCTGGGTGGGGATGACGCCGACGTCGGCGGTGAGGAGGGTGTCCTCGATCTCCTCCCAGGTGTCCTCGTCGAGGTGTTCCCGCGACAGCAGGGTCAGCAGGCCCTTGCCGAGGGTGTTCTGGGAGCGGGCGAGCCGGGCGCGCAGCCGCACCAGGCGGCCGGCGGTCGGCTCGGGGACCTCGACGGCGGGGGCGGCGGGCGCCTCCGGCTCGGCGGGCGGCGCCTCGGCCTCGGCCGCGGGGGCCTCGGCCGTGGGCAGCTCGACTTCTTCGATGGTGCGACGTTCTTCGTCGCGGGGGGTCTCGGCCTCCTCGCCGACCTGCGGTTCGACGGGGGGCGCGGTGACGGAGGGCTTGGGGGCGGCCGGCGGGGACGGCGGCAGCTGTTTCTTCTTACGGCCGGTGACGACCAGCCCGCTGATCGCGCCGAGCACGACCACGGCGATGACTACGGCAAGGATGACGGTTTCCATAACCCCTCCAGTATCAGCCACACCCCGTCGCGGACGGCCGCACGCGCCCGGGGGCCCGTCCCGGTTGCCGGCGGGGTTCTCTCAACTCCCGCGGGGCCCTGGGTGATCCCGGCCGGGCCCCCGCCTCAGGACTCCCTGCGCTCCTCGGTGCGCCAGCGCTCCAGGGTGGGGTCGCGGTCGGATTCGTACATCCCCGACCCCCGGCAGTGGCGGCACTCCCCGGCCCGTTGGACGGTCTCGTACGGGCCGCGGAACGGGTCGACGCCGGGGGCGTAGGCCAGGGCCTGGGACACATAGCCGGTGCCCTGGCACCACTGGCATGTCTTGGCGGGCACATCGGCCTCCTGGGCGGGTTCGCTGTCGTTCATCGGGTTCACCTTGCACCAATTCCGTCGCGCCATGCCCCGAGGGGCGGGATCCCGCCGCCCGGTGGCAGCGCGCCCGCGCTCAAACGAGACGTGCGTCTCTCCGACGGGCCCCGGGCGGGGGCCGGGCACCGGCCGGCGTCGGGCGAGCGCGGCGGCCTGGGCGTCCCCCGCGTCTCGTATGTCCTGATCACGGGGGTGTGACTGGATTCATCGACAGCCACCGCGCTCCGTGCGATCGTCAAGGAGTCCAAGCGGACGGATCGAAAGAACTTGGA
The DNA here is from genome assembly GCF_028898845.1 of Streptomyces sp. WZ-12. NCBI lineage: Bacteria > Bacillati > Actinomycetota > Actinomycetes > Kitasatosporales > Streptomycetaceae > Streptomyces > Streptomyces sp. WZ-12. The sequence goes on from NZ_CP118574.1 coordinate 2,969,301, forward strand.
ACAAAGTACGATGGTCGGCGGCTGAGCAACGCGCGTAGAGTCCTGGCAACCACTTTTCTGGCCAGGCACCACAGCCGCTGCCTGCACCTCCTCCCCGGGGGTGCCACCCAGACCCCCGCACGGAGACAGCTGCACCCATGGGCACCAGCACCACGTCTGCATCCACGTCCACTTCCGACGCCGACGGCGCCGTCGAGACCCGCGGCATCGAGCCGGTCCCGGATGACGAACGCCGGGGGCGGGTCCGGGAGCTCTTCCCGACCTGGGTGGCGGCGAACATCAGCGTGCTGCTGCTCACCATGGGCGCCTCCCTGGTGATCAACAACGCCCTGAACTTCTGGCAGGTGCTGATCGTCGCCGCGATCGCCGCGACGATCTCCTTCGGGATCGTCGGCCTGCTGTCGGTCTCCGGGAAGTGGGGCGGCGCGCCGGGCGCGATGCTCTCCCGGGCCGCCTTCGGCGTGCGCGGCAACTACTTCCCGGGCGCCATCCTCTGGGTCGCCCGCTTCGGCTGGGAGACGATCAACGCGGTCAGCGGCGCCTACGCGATCCTGACCGTGCTCCGCCTGGTGTTCGGCATCCAGACCAACAACGTGCTGGTCGTGGTGACCCTGTTGGGCTTCGTCGCCTGCACCTTCCTGATCAGCGGGATGGGTCGCAAGGCGCTCAACGTCTGCAACAAGTACTCCACGTACCTCTTCAGCCTCATCAGCGCCGTCGTCCTGATCTACCTGATCGTCGAGATGCCGTGGGGGGCGATCTTCGCCAAGTCGCCGGGCAGCGGCGCGATGATGATCGCGGGCATCGGCACCATCGCGGCCGGCGGCCTCAGTTGGGTGCCCACCGGCCCGGACTTCGCGCGCTACCTGCCGCACTCCGCCTCCGGTAAGAAGATCGTCGGCACCACCGTCTCGGGCGCGGCCCTGGTGCTGGTCCCGATGGTGGTCATGGGCGGCGTGATGGCCGTCTCCAAGCCGGAGTTGGCCAACCAGAACACCGACCCGATGTCCTTCCTGGGCCAGGTGCTCCCGTCGGCCATCGCGATCCCGTACCTGATCACCGCGCTGATCGGCATGATGCTGATCAACAGCCTGTCGATGTACTCCGCGGGCTTCACGGCGCAGACCATGGGCGTCAAGCTGCCGCGCGCCCTGGCGGTCAGCATCAACGCCGCCATCAGCCTGATCGGCGGGCTGTTCATGATGCTGGTGGCCAAGGACTTCGTGGGCCAGTTCATCGCCTTCCTGACGCTGCTCGCGGTCTCCTTCTCCGCCTGGATCGGCGTCTACGGCATCGACATGGCCCGCCGCCGCAAGATGGCGGTCCGCTACCACGCGCCGAGCCTGATGAACATCGACCGCACCAGCCGCTACTGGTACAAGGGCGGCTTCTGCTGGCAGGCCATGACGGCCTGGGGCGTCGCCCTGCTGGCCGGCCTGTCGTTCACCAAGGTCCAGTGGTTCACCGGCCCGCTGGCCGACACCTGGATCGGTCAGAACGGCCTGGGCTGGGCGGCCACCATCCTGATCGCCGCGGTGGTCTTCGCGGCGCTGCCCGCCGCCCGTGAGAACGGTGCCCCGGAGCCGGCCCCCGCCGCGGGCTCCGACGAGGAGCGGTCGGCCGTCGAGGTCGGCTGACCGGCGGCCGGATACCGCCCCTCCCCCTGGTGAACTGACGTATCGTCAGTTACGGTCCCCTTCGCCACCTGCTCTGGCGAAGGGGACCCGTCATGTCCGCCGGTTCTGCCGCACCCACCACGGTCCTGCGCTTCAACCTCGCCGGCCCACCGGCCGCGCCGGACGACCTCGCCGCCCGTTACCGGGCCGCCGTCGAGATGGCCCGGTACGCCGACGACCACGGCCTGACCATGGTCCAGACCGAGGAGCACCACGCCACCGACAACGGCTGGATGCCCTCCCCGCTCGCCTTCGCGGGCGCCGTCCTCGGCGCCACCCGCCGGATCGGCGTCACCGTCTCCGCCCTGCTCACGCCGCTGCACGACCCGCTGCGGCTGGCCGAGGACCTCGCCGTGCTCGATCTGCTCGGCGGCGGCCGGCTAGTCACCGTCGCCGGCCTCGGCTACCGGCCCGAGGAGTACGCGGCGCACGGCAAGGAGTGGCGCGAGCGCGGCGCCCTCCAAGACGAGGTGCTCCGGGCGCTGTTGAACGCCTGGACCGGCGAACCGTTCCGCTACCGGGGGCGCACCGTCCAGGTCACCCCGCGCCCGTTCACCCGACCGCACCCTCCGCTGCTCATCGGGGGCGCCTCGCGGCCCGCGGCCCGACGGGCGGCCCGCCTGGGGCTGCCGCTCTTCCCCAGCGCCCATCTACCGGAGCTGGAGCGCTACTACCACGAGCAGTGCGCCGCGGCCGGCACGGCCGGCTGGGTGCTCCAACCGCCGCGGCGCACCTGCCTGTTGCACCTCTCCGAGGACCCGGACCGCAGTTGGGCCGAGCACGGCGACCACCTGCTCTACGAGGCACGGCGGTACGCGGCCTGGCAGTCCACCGGGAGCCACTCCGCGGTCCGCTCGACCGCGCGGGACGCCGCGGCCCTGCGCGCCGAGGGCGTGTACCGCATCCTCACCCCGGACGACTGCCTGCGCCTGGCCCAAGAGGACGGCGCCCAGGGGACGTTGATCCTGCATCCGTTGTGCGGCGGCATGCCGGTCGAGGAGGGCTGGCGGTCGCTGCGACTGTTCGCGGAGCGGGTCGCGCCGCGGCTGGCGGGCTGAGCCGGAGCGGACCGCGGGCGCGACGCGGTCGATTGTCAGTGCCGGGTGTCACGATCGGTGCATGAGCTTCTTCGACGGTCTGCCCGCGTCCGCCCCACCCTCCGAACCCCCGCAGGACACCCTGGAGTTGGGCCCGTACGCGCCCGGTGACGACGAGGAGTTCGCCCCCGCCCACTGGTTCGTCCCGGCGCAGCTCCCCCAGGTCGCCGAGGCCGGCGCAGGCCCCGACGTGCGGATCCTGCTCACCGGGTGGGAGGTGTGGCCGGGGTCGGTGACGATGCGGCTGTCGGTCTTCCTGCGGCGGCTCCGTCCCGGCCGCCCGCCCGCGCCGCACGGCCACCCGGGCGACGGGGCGCTGCGCTGCGGCCTGCTGCTGGCCGACGGGCGGAAGGTCACCACCCTCGACGGCGCGCCCTGGCCGCCGGTCGAGCGGCGCGGCCCGACCCTGCGGATGAGCGGCGGCTCCGGCGGCGCCTTCCACTACCAACTGGAGCTGCACCTCTCGCAGTTGCCGCCGGCCGGCGCCACCCAGTTGGTGGTCGAGTGGCCGGACCAGCAGGTGCCCGAGACGGTCACGGTCGTCGACGCCGGGCCGCTGCGGGCGGCGGCCGGCGGGGTGCGGGAGGTCTGGCCGGACGCCGCGCCGCCGGCGGAGCGTGCGGAATCGCGGGGGTTCCGCACGCTCGCCACGGGCCCGGCCGCGATCATGGCCCGGCCGACCGAGCCGGAGCCGTGGACACCGCCCGCGCCCGAACCGGCGCGCGGCGACTGGGAGTTCCTGTCCCCGTCCCAGTGGCGGGACCCCGTCGCGGTGCTGGCCCGCCTGGAGCACGGTGCCGACCCGACCGCCCTGGCCCCCGGCTCCCCGGAGACCCCGCTGCATCTGGCCGCCGCCCACGGCTCCCCCGAGGTCGTCGCCGCGCTCCTGGAGCACGGCGCCGCGGTGGATGCCCCGGACGACCAGGGATGCACCCCACTGTGGGGCGCCGTCTGCCATGGCGCCGCGGCGGCGGCCGAGGTGCTGCTGCGGGCCGGCGCGGACGCCTGGCGCCCGCAGCTCGGCGGCCGCTCCCCCGGTCGGCTGGCGCTGACCACCGCGCTGGCCCCGCTGTTCGCCGGCCTCCCGGGCGCGGTGCCGCTGTCGCCGCAGGAGCGCGCCGCCGTGCGGGACGCGGACGAGCGGGCGGCGGTCTTCCGCGGGGTGCGCGCCGAGGGCAGCTCGGTGGCGTTCGTGGCCGGCGTCGACGAGGCGGAGACGGTCCGTCGGCTCGGCAGCGCCTGGGCCGACGGCCCCGCGTGGGCGCCGGCCCCCGGGGCGAATCCGCCCGCCCCGGACTCCTGGAGCCTCGATCCGTACGGCGCCGGCGCCCACCGCGCGGTGGGCGTGACGGGCGTGCCCGGCGGCTGCGTCCTGCTCCAGCCGGCGTCGTACGTGCTGGGCACCGACCCGCTGCTGGCCGCGCTCTCCCCGGGCGCCACCGCGTACGGCCTCTACGTCAGCCCCCAGGGCGGCACGTTCGGCACGCTCGCCCGCGACGGCCGCGTCGAGCTGTCCGAGGAGCTCGGCCTCCCGCCGCTCGACAGGGCGCCCGAGGGCCACTGGACCCACCGCTTCTGGAGCCGCTCCCTGCCGGACGACCTGTACGACGCGAGCGCGCTGGCCTACGCCTCCGCGGCGGCCGGTCTGCGCGTGACGACCCCGCGGCCCGTGATCGGTCCGCCCCGCCGCTGGGTGGAGATACCCGCCGACAGCCGGCTCCTGGCGCAGGTGGGCTCGGCGTGACCGGCGCGGAAACCACCGCTGCCCCGACTCGGGTGAGTCGGGGCAGCGGCGAGAACTGAGGAGAGGGCTGGCGGGGGGTTAGCCCATCTCCTCCAACGCCTTGCCCTTGGTCTCCTTCACGAACTTGAGCACGAAGGGGATCGAGAGCAGGGCGAAGACCGCGTAGATCACGTAGGTGCCGGACAGGTTCCAGTCGGAGAGGCTGGGGAAGCTGGCCGTGATCGCCCAGTTGGCGATCCACTGCGCGGAGGCGGCGACGCCCAGCGCGGCGGCACGGATCTTGTTCGGGAACATCTCGCCGAGGAAGACCCAGACCACGACGCCCCAGGAGAGCGCGAAGAAGAGGACGAAGCCGTGCGCGGCGATCAGCGCCACGGTGCCCTCGGTCGCCGGCAGGGTGCCGGCCGCGGTCTTGGCGGAGAAGGCCCAGGCTTCCAGGGCCAGCGCGATGGCCATACCGGCGGAGCCGATCAGCGCCAGCGGGCGACGACCGATCCGGTCGACGAAGATCATCGCGATCACGGTACCGATGATGTTGATGATCGAGGTGGTGAAGCTGTAGAAGAACGAGCTCTCCGGGTTGATGCCGACCGACTGCCACAGCGTCGAGGAGTAGTAGAAGGCGACGTTGATGCCGACGAGCTGCTGGAAGACGGAGAGTCCGATGCCGACCCACACGATCGGCAGGAAGCCGCCCTTGCCGCCGAGCAGGTCCTTGAAGGTCGACTTGTGCTCGCTGCGCATCGCGTCCTGGATCTCGACGATCCGGGCGTCGAGGTCCACGGTGTGCCCCTCGACCTCGGCGAGCACCTCCTTGGCACGATCGGCCTTGCCGACGGAGATCAGGAAGCGCGGCGACTCGGGGATCGCGAAGGAGAGCAGGCCGTAGAGGACGGCCGGGATGACCATCACGCCGAGCATCCACTGCCAGGCTTCCAGGCCGGCGATGGTGCCGCGCTGCTGGCCGTGGGCGAGGTTGAGGATGCCCCAGTTCACGAGCTGGGAGACGGCGATGCCGACGACGATCGCGGCCTGCTGGAAGGAGCCGAGCCGGCCGCGGTAGGCGGGCGGCGAGACCTCGGCGATGTAGGCCGGGCCGATGACCGAGGCCATGCCGATCGCGATGCCGCCCAGGACGCGCCACATCGCCAGGTCCCACAGGGCGAACGGCAGCGCCGAGCCGATGGCACTGATGGTGAACAGCACCGAGGCGATCTGCATGACCCGGATCCGGCCGATCCGGTCGGCGATCCGGCCGGCGGTGGCGGCGCCGATCGCGCAGCCGATCAGGGCGATGGCGATCACCTGCGCGAGGACGGCGGACCCGACGTCGTAGCGGCTGCGGATCGCCTCGACGGCGCCGTTGATGACGGAGCTGTCGTAGCCGAAGAGAAAGCCGCCCATCGCGGCAGCCGCGGTGATGAAGATGACATGGCCGAGGTGGTCCGGCTGGGCCTTGCGGCCTTCCGGGACCGTCGGCTGCGCGGTGCTGGTCAACGTGAACTCCAGTGGCCCGGCTGCGCTGCCGGGCGTAGGGGGCTGGCCCTACAAGTGGTGCACACGTTGGGGGTACCCACCACTTGAAGGTAAAAGCAACGTTGCAGAGACTATGCCTTTAAGTTTCGAAGTCAATACCCGAAACCTGACGTCTTCCTCACCCGCCCAGCGCAACCTCCATTCAAGTTCTGAATTGATCTTGAGAAGGCGAAGACGGGCCGGCGGAGAAGGCCCGTTGGGGCCTGCCACCGGCCCCGCCCGACGGGCTCAGCGCAGCCGCTGGCTGATCACCTTCGAGACGCCGTCGCCCTGCATCGAGACGCCGTAGAGCGCGTCGGCGACCTCCATCGTCCGCTTCTGGTGCGTGATCACGATCAACTGGGAACTCTCCTGGAGCTCCTCCATGATCCGGATCAGCCGCTGGAGATTGGTGTCGTCCAACGCCGCCTCGACCTCGTCCATCACGTAGAACGGGCTGGGCCGCGCCTTGAAGATCGACACCAGCAGCGCGACCGCGGTCAGCGAACGCTCCCCGCCCGACAGCAGCGAGAGCCGCTTGACCTTCTTCCCCGGCGGACGCGCCTCCACGTCCACCCCGGTCGCCAGCATGTCGTCCGGGTTCGTCAGCACCAACCGCCCCTCGCCGCCCGGGAAGAGGCGCGCGAAGACGCCCTCGAACTCCCGGGCGGTGTCGCGGAACGCCTCGGTGAAGACCTGCTCGACCCGCTCGTCGACCTCCTTGACCACCCGCAGCAGATCGGCCCGGGTCTTCTTCACGTCTTCGAGCTGCTCGCTGAGGAACCGGTGCCGCTCCTCCAGCGCCGCGAACTCCTCCAGCGCCAGCGGGTTCACCTTCCCGAGCTGCTGGTACGCCCGCTCGGCGGCCCGCAGCCGCTTCTCCTGTTCGGCCCGCACATACGGCACCGGCAGGTTCCGCGGGTGCGCGGGGTCCTCGGGCAGCGTCTCGCCCTCGGCCGGCGGGGACGGCGGGACCGGCTGGTCGGGCCCGTACTCCGCCACCAGCGCGGCCGGTTCCACCCCCAACTCCTCCAGCGCCCGGCCCTCCAACTGCTCGATCCGCAGCCGCTTCTCCGCGCCCAACACCTCGCCGCGGTGCACCGAGTCGGTCAGCTTGTCCAACTCGGTCGCCAGCCCACGGCCCTGCTCACGCGCGCCCGCCAGCGCCCGCTCCCGCTCGTCCTTGGCCCGTTCCGCGGCGGCCCGCTCCTCCTCGGCCCGGACCACCGACACCTCGATGTGCGCCAGCAGTTGACCCGCGCCCGAGGCCACCGCCCCGGCCACCGCCGCCTCATGACGCAGCCGGGCGCGCCGCCGCTCGGCCCGCGCCCGCGCCTCGCGCTCCGCCCGCGCCGCCCGGTCCAGCCCGTCCGCCCGCCCGGCGAGCGCCTTGACCCGCTCCTCGTGCGTACGCGCCTGGAGCCGGGCCTCCATCTCGGTCTGCCGGGCGTTGGCCCCGTCCGCGGCCAACCGGTCGCGCACCGAGGTGTCCGGCTCCTCGTCGGCCGCGCCCGGGGCCTCCTCGGCCGCGGCGAGCCGGGCGGCCAGCTCCTCCGCCTCCGCCATGGCCCGCGCCAGCGCCTCCTCGGCCCGGGCGGCGGCCGCGGCGGACCGTTCCGCCTCCCCCGCGGCGGCCCGCGCCTGCCCGGCCAGCCGCCCCAGATCCCCGGCGACCTTCGACTTCTCCCGGTCGGCCGCGCGCCGCCGGGCGTCCAACTCCTCGACCAGCGCGGCGCATTCGGCCCGTCGCCGCTCCGCCGCCCGCAGCGCCTCGGCCAGTTCGTCACAGCGGGCCGCCAGCTCGGTGAGTTCCGCGGCCGCCTCGTCGACCGACGCCTGGACCTCCAGCAGGCTCGGCGCCCCCGCCGAACCGCCCTGCGCGAAGTGCGCCCCCAGCAGATCGCCCTCCGCGGTGACGGCGATCAGCTCCGGCCGCGCCGCCACCACCTCCTCGGCCTGGGCCAACGTCCCGACCACCACCACGTCCCGCAGCAGCCGGGCCACCGAGGCGGTCAACTCCCGCGGCCCGCTGACCAGTTCCTGCGCGGACACCGGCCCGCCGCCCACCCCCGGCGCCGGTGCGACACCGCCCCCGCCGGCCCCGCCGGACGTCTCGCCACCACCGGCCCGCTCGACGGCCTCCACCGCCGCCACGGCCTCCACTTCCTCGCGCGCCCGAGCCGGCGCCGGCACCCGCGCCGGCCGGCTCCCGGCCAGCACCAGCGCCGCCCGCCCCGCGTCCTCCGAGCGCAGCAGCCGCAGCGCCGCCGCGGCCGCGGCCGGGTCGGTGACCGCGACCGCGTCCGCCGCGGCGCCCAGCGCGGCCGCCACCGGGACCTCGAACCCGGGCGTGACGGTGAGCAGTTCGGCCGCCGGCCCAAGCAGCCCGCCGATCCGGTCCGCGGCGGCCAGCAGCACGCCGGTGCCGTCCTTGCGGCGCAGCCCGAGGGCGAGCGCGTCGTGCCGGGCGGCGGTCGCGGCGCGCCCCCGCTCGGCCGCGGTCAGCGCCTCCCGGGCCGCGCTCAGCGCGGCCTCCGCCTCGGCCGACTCCCGTCGCGCCGCCTCATACCGGCCGGCGAGCTCCTCGTCGTCCGCGTCCAGCCCGTCGACCTCGGCCCGGCGCTGCTCGTACTCCTCCTGCGCCGCGACCGCCCGGGAGTGGGCGGCGTCCCGGGCCTCGGCCAGCCGCTCGATCTCGGCCCGCGCCGAGGCGGCCCGACCCCGGGCGGCGGTCACCTGACCGCTGAGTCGGGCCAGCCCCTCGCGCCGGTCGGCCAATGCCCGGGCGGCGTCCCGCAGGCGCCGTTCCTCCTCGGCCAACTGCCGCTCCAGCGCGGCCCGGTGCTCGACGGTGTCCTCAAGCGCCCGGCTCGCCGCCTCCAAGCCGGCCGTCAACTCCGCCTCCTGCTCGCGGATCCGCGCGGCCTCCCGCTCCAACTCCTCGGGGTCCCGACCGCGCCGCTCCTCCGGCGGAGCCGCCGCCGCGCTACGCACCCGGGCCTCGGCCAGCGACACCGTGCCGCGCACCCGCTCGGCGAGCTGGGACAGCTCGTACCAGGTCTGCTGCGCCCGCTGCACCCGCGGCGCCAACGCCCGGACCTCGGCCTCCAACGCCGCCTCGCGCTGCTGCGCCGTCCGAAGCTGCGCCTCCGCGGCCTCCTTACGCTCCTTCAGCGCCGCCTCGTCCGCGATCTCGGCGGCCAGCGCCCGGCGCAGCGTGACGAGGTCGTCGGCGAGCAGCCGCAGCCGGGCGTCGCGCAGATCGGCCTGGATGACGGCGGCCCGCCGGGCGACCGCGGCCTGCCGCCCCAGCGGCTTGAGTTGCCGCCGCAGCTCGTCGGTGAGGTCCTGCACCCGGGCGAGGTTGGCCTTCATCGCGTCCAGCTTCCGCAGCGCCTTCTCCTTGCGCTTGCGGTGCTTGAGCACGCCGGCGGCCTCCTCGATGAACGCCCGGCGGCCCATCGGATCGGCGTGCAGCACGGAGTCGAGCTGCCCCTGGCCCACGATCACATGCATCTCGCGGCCGATACCGGAATCCGAGAGGAGTTCCTGGATATCCAGCAACCTGCAGGTGTCGCCATTGATCTGGTACTCGCTGCCGCCGTTGCGGAACATGGTCCGGGTCAGGGTGACTTCGGCGTATTCGATGGGCAGCGCGCCGTCGGAGTTGTCGATCGTCAGCGACACCTCGGCGCGGCCGAGCGGCGGCCGCCCGGTCGTCCCGGCGAAGATGACGTCCTCCATCTTCCCGCCGCGCAGCGATTTGGCCCCCTGCTCCCCCATCACCCACGACAACGCGTCCACGACATTGGACTTGCCGGAACCGTTGGGGCCCACGACGCAGGTGATGCCCGGTTCGAACCGCAACGTCGTGGCGGAGGCGAAGGACTTGAAGCCTCGCAGGGTCAGACTCTTGAGATGCACGTCTTTGTACGATACCGGCCGCCCCGCGCGCCCCCTCCGCAACATTCCGACGACCGTACGGCCCCGGGGTATCCGCCGCCGTTCACTCCCGGTTTCCCGGACCGGAGAACACATCGGTTTCACCGGGTAAAGGGAGGGGCACATCATGCGGTAAGGACGACACCGAGGGGCTGGGGAAACACCGCGCGACGGAAGTGACCGAAGGGGCACGAGACGCCCGGACGGCCCGGAGGGGGAAAAGCCCGACCAAGGCGGAATTGCTCAAGGGGCGGAACGACGGGGGAAATGACGAAGGGACGCCGAAGCGTCCCTTGCAGATCTTGAGAAGAGCGGTGCCTCAAGCGGCTGGCGTGCAGCCCGTCCGGCCCCGGTCTGGGGTCAGGTGAGCGCGGGCTCCGCCTGGGGTACGTCGATGTCGAGCACCGAGTCGTCGCGACGCGCGGCAGCGGAGAGCATGTCATTCTCGGCCTGCATCCGAATGAGTTCGGATTCGAGGTCCTGGACGCGCTGCTGAAGCCGTCGCATCTCGGCGAGGACTCGGGGGTCGGAGCCGCCGACGTAACCGAGAAGCGCCTTTGCCATGATGGATGGTCCTCCACAATGAGTGACCGACCGAAGCGGTGTGGGTCGTGAGGGATTCGCACCCGCGGTGCTTGTCATTCTCCAGGTGTACTCAATGCCAAACAGCTAAGGTGCGCGGGGATTCCAGAGTCTCACCAAACGGATGGAGGGTCAACACGATCACGCCCCGTATCCTCGGGCACCCGTGAGTGCGCAGCCACCGTGACAGGGCGCGCCACTCGCCAGAAAGGTCCCGCGGGGCGTGGAGATCATCCGTACAGCGGCAGCCTTCCACGGGTCGGCCGAGTTGGCAACCACCAGCGCTTATCTCCCGTAAGCAGCGCACGGAGGCGCGCCGGCGGGCGTGCCGGACGAGGCCGGGAGGGCGGGCCAGCGCGGGCCCGTCAGCGGATCTCGAAGCCGTCGTAACCGCCCCGCGGCGTGGCCCAAATCTCAGTGACGCCGGCGACCGTCCCGGGCGTGTCCCCGGTGCGGAGCCACTCCAGCAACTGCTCGCAGCGGTCCTTCGTCCCCTCCGCGACGACCTGGACGCGGCCGTCGCCGAGGTTGACCGCGAAGCCGATGAGTCCGCCGATGCGCAGGGCGTTCGCCCGGGTGAACCAACGGAACCCGACCTCTTGGACCCGTCCGCGTACCCATGCGGTCATGCGCACCTGCTCGTTCATGTGTGCACGTTAACCGGCCAATTGCTCAGCAAGCACATCCGCCCCTTGTGTCATGGCGTACAGTCCCCCGACAGCGAGGGCCCACTCTTTCGAGTGAGTTGTTTTGGCGCGGGACGGAAGGAACCTCTGCGGATGGGTCGCCATCGACGCTCTGCTCCCCACGCTTTAGAAGCCGTTCGTACAGGGCCCGTTGACGGGTCGGCGGACGCGCCGGCGGGGCGGCGCGGGCACCGGGCGGCGCCCCGCCGGAGCACGCCGGTGCGCACCGGGCTGCTCGGCGCCTCCGCGGCCGTGGCGATGGGCGCGGTGGCGGTGACGTCCGGACTGGTGCCCGGCGGCGGGCGGTTCGAGGTGAGCGGCGGTCGCCCCGACCGGATCCGTGCCGATGCGCCGTCGGACGCCGAGCCGCAACAGAGCGCCGCCGCACCGGCGGCCGGCCTCCCGGCCTCGACGGGCCGGGGCAGCGGCGGCGCGGAGACCGCGCCCCGGGGTGCCGGGCGGGCCACTCCGGCCCCCTCCCCCGCGTCCCCCAGCGCCACCCCGTCCGCGTCCTCCTCCGCGTCCCGGGGTGCCGCCACCCCCGCCCCGGAGGACAACGACCAGCGGACCGCGCGGCCCACCAACGGGCCGACCACCGCGGCGCCCCGGCCATCCGCGTCGCCGAGCGTCCGCCCGTCCGCCACCGGGAGCACCGAGTCCGCGGCCGAGGCCGAGGTGGTCCGGCTGGTCAATCAGGAGCGGGTCCGGGCGGGCTGCTCGCCGGTGACCGCCAGCGACCAACTGGCCGGTCTGGCCCAGCGGTTCAGCGACGACATGGCGCGGCGCGGCTTCTTCGGGCACACCGATCCGGACGGCCACACGCCCTGGGACCGGGCCCGCGCGCAGGGCATAGCGGACGTGGGCGGGGAGAACATCGCCCGGGGCCAGGCCGACGCACGGTCGGTGATGGACATCTGGATGAGCAGCCCCGAGCACCGGGCCAACATCCTCAACTGCGAGTACACGACCCTCGGGGTCGGCGCCCACTTCGGCCCGGGCGGGCCGTGGTGGACCCAGGAGTTCGGCTTCTAAGAAAGCCGCAGGTCAAGGCCCTATCCAGCTTCCTGGGCCGTCTCGGGGCCGTCATCCGTTGCCCCGCTCTTCCCGAAGACACGATCGACCGCGGCCCGGGTACGCGTCTCACTCGCCGGCATCAGATGGGTGTAGGTCCGCAACGTGAACCCGGGGTCGTGATGGCCCAGGTACTCACTCAGAGCCCTGATGCTCTCGCCGGCGTCCAGGAGGACCGAGGCATAGAAGTGCCGAAGCGCGTGCATGCCGTTATCCCGACCGGTCGGCACGCCAGCAGCCCGCAGAGCCGGACGCCACACACGATCGTTGAAGCGGTTCCGGTTCAACGCCAGGCTCTCGGGGCTGTAGAAGATCAGCGTTGCCGTGACCGGTGCTCCGTCGAGCGTCTTCCACGGCAGAGTGACCTCCTGCGGCGGGTACCTGGTGATGTGCGCCGCAAGGGCGAAGCCGACGGATTCAGGGAGCGGCACGTCTCGCACCTTGCCGCCCTTAGGAGGGGCGTAGACGGGACGCCCACGCAGTAGCTTGACCTGGCGCTGGACGTGGAGCACTCCACCGAGGAAGTCAACGTCTTCCACCGCCAAGCCGAAGACTTCGCCTTGACGTAGCCCACACCCGGCCGCCGGTTCGACCATCTCGGCGTACCGGTCGGGCAACTCGTCCCGAACTTGGCTGACCCGCTCATACGTCCACGGCTTGACCTTGCGAGGATCGAGGCGCGGAGCCTTTACGGACCGAGCGCGGCACGGATTCTCTCGAATAACCCGGTCCTCGGCCGCAGCAGTGAAGACCGTAGACACGTGCGCGAAGATCCCCCGCCGGTACGCGGCTGACAGGCCCGCGTCCTCCATCGCCCGCATCCAGAGGCGAATGTGGGAAGGCTGGAACGACGCCATGGGCCGAGTGCCGAGATGCGGCGTCGCGTGGAGACGCAGACGGCTCTCCACTGATTCACGGGTCGCCGGGTCGGTGGTCTGCGTCGTCAACCACGTCGCGACGTACTGAGCGAACGTCAGCTTCCCAGCGTTGGGATCGATGTAGTCGCCGCGCGACATGTCGGCCTCAACGTTGTTGAGCCAAGCCTCAGCCTTCCGCTTTTGCTTGTCGGGGAAGCTCTTAGACTTCTCGGAGCCGTCCGGGGCGACGTAGCGGGCGCGGTAGCGCAGGCCCGTGCCGTGGCGGTCAGTCTTGACCTTGACAGGTTTGCCGTCCGAGCCCTCGGTCACCTTGTACCAGCGGTCTTGGATGTGTCCGGCCATCAGGCGGCCCCTTCCATCTGGGACTCGACCCAGACGCGGACGTCTTCCGGGTCGAAGCGCAGGTGACGACCGACGCGGAAGCCACGCGGTCCGGTGTGCTTGCGGCGCCACTGGTAGACGGTCTCGACGGGAACGCCGAGGAGGTCCGCCAGGTCAACCGGGGTCAGATAGCGGTCAGGCAGTGGCCGCTTCATGCGCACACCTCCCAGTCGTCCGGGTCGGGCAGGTCAGCGAGCACTTGGCGCGCGGTTTCGCGGTCGAGGCGGATGTCTCGGGCGATCGAAGCGGCGAGCCAGGTCTCGCCGGGGGTGTGGCCCTGGCCGGCGTAGGTCCAGTGGGCGAGGACCATCGTGGAGCCCTCCGTGTCGTTGAGGTCTTCCGAGAAGCCGCGTTCCCTGCGTTCTTGGCGGGCGCGGTAGTCGGCGCGGACCTGGCGCAGGGCGCCGAGGGTGGTGGAGAAGCGCGGGGATTTGGTGGAGAAGTGGCCGCGGAAGCCGAGCATGTGGGCCCACTGCCACAACTTGCGGTCCGGGTAAGCGTCGTCCAGGCGGTAGCAAGCTTCGATCAGACGCCGGGTGTGGCCGGGCAGGTCCGCGAGTGCATCCAGCTCCGAGAGCTCCCCGAGCCGGTGATCGACGGTCCCGGTCGTCTCGGCGGCCTTGGTGGCGTACTTGGCCACGTACGAGGCAACCGCCGCTTCCGTCAGCTCCACGTGCGCGAGTCCACCGATGGGCTGGACATCAACTTGCCCTCCCCAGCGCAGGGTTCGGGCGGGAAAGTCGCCGGAGGCCGGCACGGGGACGCTGACGCGTTCAGCGGCGGCCCGGATCGCGTCATCGAGCAGGGCCACGCTGGCCCACGCGGGCGGGTCCGTCTCCGGGCCGTCGGGACCGTCCAGGCGTACAACCGCGTGGAAGTGGACGGCGCCGCGCTTTTGGAACTCTGCGACCTTGCCGAAGGAGACCCGACACTCTTCCTTCAACGCCGCTTGCGTTACCCCGGCGCGGGCGGCGATCTCCCGGCGCAGGTAGATGGTGAAGCGCCGCCACAGGTCCCCGGCATGGTTGTTCCACAGCACCGCGCCGGCGTAGTCGTAGCGAGCCGGATCAAGCGCCGTGCCCAACACGGGGTCGCCCTCGGGGTGTTGGGTGCCGCAGCGACACCGGCCGCCGTCGGGGCGGTTGTGGACCGGGCCGAACGAGGGCGCGGTTAAGGTCGCGAAGACCCGGGGGTGATCCCGGACCGTGCGCGGGGTGCCCTTGTTGGGATCGCCGCTGATCCCCGCACGCATCAGGTGATACACGTCCCCGGCGTACGTCCAGGCGCAAGAGGGGCAGCGCGAGGCGCGGCGGTTGCCGCAGGCCACCCGCAAGCGCCCGCCCGGCTCACCGTCGGTCGAGTAGGAGTAGAGAACATCCCCGGTCCGGGCATCACGGGTGACCGTCTGGCCCATCAGGTGGATGGGGTTGGAGCAACCGCCGGTACGGCGGACCTGGTCCTGCCAGCGGTCGAAGCCGGGCGAGTTGGCGACCCGCAGCATGTCCGCGAGGGTCACGGGGTCGGTACCCACGGCCGCCGCCGCACCAGCGACAGCGGCCGGGGTAACAGGCAGGTGGGTCACGAGCGCCGCCCCCGACGGTGGTCGTTAGCCGTATCGCAGGATGGTCCGGAGGCGCCCTTGCCGTCGCTCTTCTTGGGGCCGAGGCGTCCGCAGTCGTGCTTGTGGTGTGCCTTGTGCTTCCTCAGCTCCCAGTCCTCCTCCACCCAGTCACGGTCTGAGAAGCGGTCCCCGCGGTTGAAGAGCCCCATTACGCCGCCACCTCCACCGACTCGACCACGGGCAGCAGCTCGGGGCCGGCCAGGGCACCGAAGGTGGGGTCACCGGGGCAGATCACGTCCCCGTCGTGGGTGAGCACCTCCACCTCATCGACCCGTACGCGGGTCCAGGACGGGAACCGGCGCGAGCCACATCCAGGGCACGGGGCCCGGCCGGCGTCAGCGTCGGCCCACGTCAGCGAGAACTCGGGGAAGGTCTTGTTGTTCATGCCGCCACCGCCAGACGAGGCGTGGTGGCCAGGCGGGCGCGCAGGGCGTCGCAGTAGGCCGCGCAGAGCGCCTTGGCGTTGTCGGTGATCTCGTCCGTGCCGGACTCCACAAGGCCGGAGCCGTCGCAGCCGCGGCAGAACACCGAGAGCACGTCATCCTCACCGGCCCAGCCGGTCCCGACGCACCGATCGCAGTCCGCCCACGGGCGGGAGGTCAGGAACCACAGGCACTCAGCCGGGTCAGCGCAGCGCCGCTCAGTGCACACCGGGCAGCCACGACCAGGGGCCGAGCGCACGAAGGCAGGAGAAACAGGCATGATGGGGAACGCCCTTCTTGGGTCTGGGGGGCGGCTGACTGCTTGGCGGTAGGTGGCCGCCCCCTGGTTGCAATCGAACCTATTGGCCCGCTTGCTCAGCTTGTTGGTACAAGTAGAGCGTGCCCCGTTAGGTAGGTCACGTCAAGAGTTTTGGCTGCACATGTACCAACAAGTTGACTGAGTGCGTCATGATGGAGGTATGAGCAAGCAGCCGAAGTACCGACAGGTGGCCGATGCCCTGCGCCGAGAAATCGAGAGCGGCGCATATGGCCCAGGCGCGCGGCTGCCCTCAGAGAGCGACTTGTCCGCTCGCTTCGAGGCGTCACGGAACACTGTCCGGTCAGGTCTAAGCCTGCTTGTCAGCGAGGGGCTGGTCTCGTCCAGTCAAGGGCTTGGGTACGAGGTCCGCAAGCACGAGGTCTTCGAGCTAAACGCTTCCCGCTTCGAGAACCTGACCTTCCCTCAGAACGGGGATGCATACTCCACGGACGTGACCAACGCTGGTCGGCGGCCGCACCAAAGCTTCCGGGTAGAGCTGACATCGGTGCCCGGCTACGTCGCCCAGCGACTGAAGGTCGGTCCAGACTCTCGGGCCGTCCTTCGGTTCTGTCACCGGTTTGTCGATGACGTGCCGTGGTCAACGCAGGCCACTCACTACCCGGATTGGCTCGTGGAGAAGGCCCCGCGGTTGACCGATCCCGGCGACATCGCTGAAGGGACCACGCAGTACCTGGCAAGTCTGGGCATCGAGCAGATTGGCTACGCCGACGAAATCGCGACCCGGATGCCAACGCCCGAGGAGGCCCGGCTGCTTGAGATCGGAGCCGGCGTTCCTGTCCTGCTCTGGACTCGCACGGGCTATTCCAACGGCGGCCCTGTCCGATGCACAGTCACCACTCTCCGTGGCGATCTGAACCGGATGACCTACGACATTGGCGATCTGTCCGCCCGAAACGAGAACGAACCCCAGTGATCATCACCCCTGCCCTACCCTCCGACCTGGACCAGCTCATAGCGTTTCGTGAGGAGGCATCCTCATGGCTGAGCGAGTTGGGAAGCGATCAGTGGAGTCGTCCTTACCCTGCGGATCGCCTGTTGGTCACCATCGAGGCGGGGACCGTGTTCATGGTGCGAGACGGCGCAGTTACCGCGGCAACCATCACCCTGACTCCTGACGCAGAGGAGGGGCTTTGGTCGCACGAGGAGTTGGGGCAACCGTCGATGTTCATCAACAAGCTCACCGTGGCTCGTACGCACGCAGGACAGAATCTGGGCGGACGGCTTCTCGATTGGGCAGGCGACCGGGCCTATCGCTCTCATGCGAAGTGGCTTCGCCTTGATGCGTGGACGACGAACGACGCCTTGCAGCGTTACTACCTTGGGCAAGGCTTCGAGCATGTCCGAACTGTTTGCGAGGGCAACGCAGTCAATGGCGGACCAAGAGTCTCCGGCTGGCTCGCCCAACGTCCAGCTCGGCCCGCCGAAACCGACTTCATCGACGAGACGCCCGCGCCAACACCCCTTGGCCTTGACAGCGGACAGCGCAAGATCCAGGTAGACGGTCATTCCGGGTCTTGGCTGGCGGACAGCTCATCTCCCTGGTGATTGGGCTATTCGAGGCAGTCCGAACATCCATTCCGAACAGATGAATCCCTCCGGGGGTTTGCTCGTGATTGCCCGATCACATATGAGCGACTCCTCCCGGAGGGATCGTGAAGAAGAATGCCAGGGAAGTGATGGAGATCTTCGAGGCGTTGGATGCCACCGAGTGCGTGTACTCGGCGGCTCAGCTGGCGGGGGTTGATCCCAAGACCGTGCGCCGGTACGCACGGATGAGGGACAGGGGGATGCCCGTCGACGGACCGATCGTCCGCCCGAAGCTGATCGACCCGTTCATGCCGAAGATCGAGGAGTGGGTCGAACGTTCGCAGGGCAAGGTCCGTGCCGACAAGCTCCACGAACGCCTGCAACTACTGGGTTTCACCGGTGATGAGCGCACGACCCGCCGGGCGGTGGCGAAGGCGAAGGAACGGTGGAAGGCCGGCCACCGCAGAACGTATCGCCCATGGATCGCTGAACCTGCGCTCTGGTGCCAATTCGACTGGGGTTGGGGACCGAAAGTGCCTGGCCCAGGCGGTGGCGAGCCCCGCCAAACGCTGTTGTTCTGCGCGTGGTTGGCGTGGTCCCGTTACCGGGTGGTGGTCCCGGCCTGGGACCGGTCGCTGGGCACGCTGATCTCGTGCATCGACTCCATGCTGCGGCAGTTCGGTGGGGTCCCGACCTATGCGCTGACCGACAACGAGAAGACCGTCACCATCGACCGCGTCGCCGGTGTCGCCGTCCGCCACCCTCAGGTGGTGGGCACGGGCCGCCACTACGGCGTGCAAGTGCACACATGCGTCCCCTTCGATCCGGAATCCAAGGGCGGTTCGGAGGCCACGGTCCGCATCGCGAAGGCCGACCTGGTGCCCACTGATGCCAATCTGCTGGGCGAGTACGACAGTTTCACCGAACTCCGCGGGGCCTGCGCGGTGTTCTGCCAGCAGGTCAACCAGCGCATCCACCGCGAGACCGGCAAGACGCCGGCGGCCATGCTCGACATCGAAAAGAAGCGGCTTCATCCGTTGCCCGAGGCCCCCCACACCCTCGCGTTGGGCGAGTCGAGGCAGGTCCTCAAGGACCAGACGGTCCGCTTCGGATCGGTCCGCTACTCGACCCCGCCGGGCCTGGTCGGTTCCGAAGCCTGGGTTCGTGCCGACGGCGACGAGTTGGTCATCGTCGTCGACCTGTCCCGCCTTGCCCACCGGCCCGAGTGGATGCACGGCCCCGCCGGCTTGGTGGAAGTCGCCCGGCACCAACTCTCCCTGCCCGGACGGCCGGTGATCGACCTGACCCACTACCCCAACCACCCCCAGGACATGGACGGTGGTCCCCGCCAGCCCAAACCCAAGCCCAGCACGGACGCGGAGAAAGCATTCCTCGACCTCGGCCCGGGGGCCAAGTCGTGGCTGATCGAAGCCGCCGCGGCCGGCACCAGCAGGATGCGGGTCAAGATGGCCGCCGCCGTCGAACTGGCCGCTCTGGTCGGTGTCGGCGAGGTCGACATCGCCCTCGGGCTCGCGGCGACCGCCGGACGGTTCGCCGAAGAGGACCTCATGTCCATCGTCCAACACCGCCGCCACGGTTCCCGCCCCGCCGACCTGGTCGTCGCCGATGAGGCCCACTCCGTCCAACCCGGCACCTCCGCCTGGGCCGACTTCGGCCGCGTCAAACCCGCCTGATCTTCCGTTCCCGGGCCGCTTTGCGGCCCGGGAACGGGGACCCTCCCAACCCGGCACCATGGAAAGGAAGTTGACATGACAGCCCCCGTGATGGATCCCGTCGAGGTCGTCACCCAGACGCCCCCGACACCGCTTCCCCCGCCGCCGACGGCCCCGCCGATCCCGCCCGAGCTGGAGTCCGTCCTTCGGCGCATGCGTTTTCCCTACCTCCGCAGGGCCGCCCCCGAAGTCCTCGCGACCGCGAGATCACAACGGTGGGACCCCGCTGAAGTGGTCCGCATCCTGCTGGAGGAAGAGATCAAGGGCCGCGACGCGGCCACCAGACGCAACCACCGCAAGCAGGCTCAACTCCCCTCGGGCAAGACCTTCGAGTCGTGGAAGGAGGACATCTCCTCCATCCCCGTCCCAACCCAGCACGCGTTGATGACGCTGGAGTGGATCGGCCGGGCGGAGAACTTGGCGGCCGCCGGCCCCAGCGGCACGGGCAAAAGCCACCTGGCCGAAGCACTCGCCAACAAGGCCATCGACGAAGGGATGAAAGTCGCCTGGTTCACCCTCGAATCCCTCACCGCCCACCTCGGCCGGGCCGTCGTCGACAACACCGTCTCCAAGGCCGTCGCGAAGATCACCCGATGTGATCTGATCGTCGTGGATGACATTGGCATGCTGCCCTGCGGCCAGGCCGCCGCCGAAGCCTTCTACCGCGTCATCGACGCCGCCTACGAACGCCGTTCGGTCATCGTGACCTCGAACCTTCATCCCTCAGGATTCGATTCGATCATGCCCAAGACACTGGCCACCGCCGCTGTCGATCGCCTCCTGCACCACGCTCACATCGTGCTGACCGAAGGCTCCTCACTCCGCCTCACCCAGGCCACCACCGGCCAGGGAGTCCAACCTCTCATCACCGCCAACTGACCGCCAACCGAGGGACGAAAAGTCATACCGCGACGGGAGATGAGCTGTCCGCCCAGCAAGACCCGAACTGACCGCTCACCCAGACGGGCCGATGTCCGTGGACAGGCCTCTAGATCTGTTACGGGTTTCTCTACCTCATCAAGCCCCGCCCTTCCGGGCGGGGAAGGGGTGCGGGGAGGGACCGCGGCAGTCTCTCGGGGTGCCGTTCCCGCAGGGCCGTCCCGGATCGATCGCTCAACCGTCGCCATCGAGTCCACCAGCGTCACAAGGGGCAGGCAACCCCCCGTCCTCGCCGTGAGCGGACAGCCCGAGGCACGTCCCGCGGGGATCGTAGGTTTGTGGTCCTGGTCTTGCGGGGGCTCTTGCCTTTGGCATCCGGCGCCCGGCCAACGGCTATACAGCCGCCGCTGGGAATCACACCCCGCCGGCCCGTCACACGGGCCGGCGCCGGGCTCGGGGGCTCGGGCGCCGCTCCTGCCTCCGGCCCGCTCCGCCCGGCCCCCGGCCCCGCGCCACCGAAGCTGCCACGGGGTGATCCCTTGCCGCTTTGTCCGCCCACAACGGCACCGGAACGAGCCGGGAACCCCGCAACCCGAACCACCACCCACACCCAGGACCGACCACGGCCACCCGCCGGCGGCACCGGAGCAAATCAGCCACCCGAGAGCGCACGTCCCAGGGCAAGGCCGGACGGGAGTCCCCGCGGGCAACGAGACGAGGTGAGAAGGAGGGGAAGGTTGAGGGGTGGGAAGAACATGCCTCCGGCGGGGGATCGGCCGGCACCGGGGGCAGGGGGCGCCGTCGCCGAGTGCCGGCTGGTGAGGGGCTGAAGTGGGGGCTTCCGTCCCGTCCGCCGTCGACCCAGGCAGAGCCGAGCGGACGCGGCCCAGGGCGTCAAGGTCGTTCGTACAGTGGCGCGCTCCACCTTGACGCCCTGAACCACGCCCGCTCCACGGTGTGTGGGTCGACGGCGGACGGGACGGAAGCCAGGGTGAGTGGTGGGTTGAGGTAGAGGGAACGCAGCGCGTCCAGCGCCCTCTCGGGCCGTCTCTGGGCCGTGAAAGGGCGCTCAACGTCGGCCAACGATGACAAACACTGACGGCTCAACCGCAGGTCACAGCGTTGATCGTTTCTTCCGTCGCAGGCCGCAGCCCCGGCGGGTCACTTGTTCGGCTTCTGACGCCGCCCGGCCCGCGGTTCGCTAGCTCGGCCGGGGCGGGCGTTGGCAGCGCGGGCAGAAGTAGCTGGACCGGTTCATCCAGGGGCGGCGGCGGATCGGGGTGCCGCAGCGGCGGCAGGGTTCGTCCTCGCGGCCGTAGGCGTCCAGGGAGCGCTCGAAGTAGCCGGACTCGCCGTTGACGTTGACGTAGAGGCTGTCGAAGCTGGTGCCGCCGACGGCCAGCGCGGCGGTCATCACCTCCCGTACGTGCCCGAGCAGTTCGGCGGTGCGGGGGCGGGTGAGGGTGGCGGTCGGCCGGTCGTAGTGGAGCTTGGCGCGCCACAGCGCCTCGTCGGCGTAGATGTTGCCGACGCCGCTGATCAGGGTCTGGTCGAGGAGCGCGCGCTTGATCGTGGTGCGGCGGCGCAGCGCGTCGTGGAGGGCGGCGTCGTCGAAGGCCGGGTCGAGCGGGTCGCGGGCGATGTGCGCGATGACGTCGGGGAGCAGGTCGGGGTCGCCGGGCACGGTGTCGTGCAGCGAGAGCCCGCCGAAGGTGCGCTGGTCGATGAAGCGCAGCTCGGTGCCGGCGGCCTCGGCGGGGACATCGGCGTCGGTGTCGGCGAAGCGGATCCGGATCCGCAGGTGCTTCTCGTCGGGGGCGTCCTGCGGCTGGACCAGCAGTTGGCCGCTCATGCCGAGGTGGGCGAGGATCGCCAGGCCGTGGGTGACGTCGGGGGTGACGACCGGCGCGATGCCCTCGGCGGCGCTCTGCACGGCCGGACCGCCGCCGGTCACCGGGAGCCAGAGGTACTTGCCGCGCCGACGGGCCGGGCCGATGCGCAGCCCGGTCAGCCGGGCGGCGAAGTCGTCGGCGCCGGCGGGGTGCCGGCGGACGGCGCGCGGGTGGCGGACCTCGACGGTGTCGATGGTGCGGCCGCTGACCCAGCGCGCGAGGCCGCGCCGGACGACCTCGACCTCGGGCAACTCGGGCACGGGCACTCCTCACGCTCTTCGGGGCGGTCTCCGGGAGGGAGTTCAGGCGCAGGAGCCGGGGAGTCGGGGCCCCGCGGGCGGAGTCACCGGACTTCCGGAAGGCTCCCGGAGAGGCTTGCGGAAAGACTTCTGACCCCGCCCGGGGCGGCCGACCGGGCCGTCCGGGAGGGGTCAGAAGCGGATGTTTCAGTGTTGTGCCGGCGACGTGGTGTCGCCCGAAGCCTGAGCCGGGTCGACGCCGTCCGGCGTCTTCCCCGCCGCCTCGTCCGCCGCGGCGCGGATCGCGCGCCACGCGGACTCGGCCGCCTGCTGCTCGGCTTCCTTCTTGCTGCGGCCGGTGCCGGTGCCGTACGAGACACCACCGACGCGGGCGGCAGCAGTAAAGGTCTTCTCGTGGTCCGGGCCGGTCTCGGTGACCAGGTATTCCGGAACACCGAGGCCCTCGGTCGCGGTGAGCTCCTGGAGGCTGGTCTTCCAGTCGAGGCCGGCGCCCAGGCTGGAGGACTTCTCGATGAGCGGGTCGAAGAGCCGGTGTACCAACTCGCCGGCCGCGTCGAGGCCCTGGTCGAGATAGACCGCGCCGATCACCGCTTCAAGGGTGTCGGCGAGGATGCTGGCCTTGTCCCGGCCGCCCGTGCCCTCTTCGCCCCGTCCGAGGCGGATGAAGGCGCCGAGGTCGAGGCCGCGGCCCACCTCGGCGAGCGCCCGCGAGTTGACCACCGCGGCCCGCAGCTTGGCCAGTTGGCCTTCCGGCAGGTCCGGGTGGATGCGGTACAGCGTGTCCGTGACCACCAGGCCGAGCACCGAATCCCCGAGGAATTCGAGTCGCTCGTTGGTGGGCAGACCGCCGTTCTCGTAGGCGTACGAGCGGTGCGTCAGTGCACGCACCAGAAGGGCGGACTCAAGTGTGTACCCGAGCCGCCCTTCCAGAAGCGAGAGGGACGAGACCGTGTCCGTAGGGGCCGTGTCGTCGCCGCGCTTGCGGGGTGACGCATGGCCGTCTTCTGCCTTCTTCGGGCTAGACACAGTGCCTGTCACCAGCCGCTCAGACCGCGATGACCTGGCGCTTGTTGTAGGTGCCGCAGCTCGGGCACGCGATGTGCTGCTGCTTCGGCTCCTGGCAGCGCTCGCACGCAACCAGGGTGGGGACCGCAGCCTTCCACTGCGACCGGCGGTGGCGCGTGTTGCTGCGCGACATCTTCCGCTTCGGAACAGCCACGGCTACTTCTCCTGAGGTTCATCCCCGCCGTCGCGGGGTTCATTGTCCTTCTCGTGGCCCTGGTTGGGCTCGACGAGTTCCTGCAGTGCCGCCCAGCGCATGTCGACGGCGTCGTGGTGGTGGTCCGGGTCGTCCGCCAGCCGCGCCCCACACTCGGAGCACAGGCCAGGGCAGTCCTCCCGGCACACCGGCTGCAACGGCAGTGCCAGCACCACCGCGTCCCGCAGCACGGGTTCGAGGTCGAACAGATCGTCCTCGATGTAGAACGTGTCCTCCTCGTCCTCGGCGTCGTCGCCGGACACGGGGGTCCGGACGTCGGCGTCGGGGTAGGCGAACAGCTCCTGGAATTCCGCTTCGAGCACTCGCTCCAGCGGCTCCAGACACCTTACGCACTCCCCCTTCACGGTCGCACGGCCGGTACCCGTAACGAGCACCCCGTCCATGACCGCTTCCAGGCGGAGGTCGAGCTCGACCGGCGCGCCCTGGGGCGCTCCGATGACCTCGTTGCCGAGGTCCGCGGGGGCCTCGACGGAGCGGGAGAGCCGCTTGAGCGTGCCGGGACGACGCCCCAGCTCGCGTGTGTCGAACACGAGCGGGGAACGGTGGTCGAGGCGGGGGCCCAAGACTTTCCTGCTTTCTCGTACTGCGGTAGTCCGCCGTCCGCGGCCGGAGTCGGCGTGCGGGCAGCGTTGATCGCGGGCATACACGCGACCGAACAGCCAGGATACTGGACAGCCCCCGTTAGGCCCAATCCGCACCCGCGCTTCCCGGGCGCGCAGCAGTGCGCGGCCAGACACGGCGGGACCACGGCCCGTCGGGCAGGCCCTAGTGGCGGCGCTCCTCGTACTGCCGCAGCTGGTCGAGGTTGATCAGGCTGGTGTCGAAGAGGCTGGTCTCGTCCAGGGCGCCGGGCTGGGTGCCGGGGGCCTGTGGGACGTGCTGCGCCTGCTGGGGTACCTGTGGCTGCTGGTAGTCGGCGGCGTCGTAGCCCTGCTGCGGGATCTGGGCGGCCGGCTGTTGGGCCTGCTGCCAGTCGTAGCCGTACGGGTCCTGCTGCTGGACGTAGGAGACCTGCTCGGGCTGCTGGTAGGCGTAGTCGGTCGGCTGCTGGTAGGCGGCGACCTGGTCGTAGTAGCCGGGCTGCGGCTCCTGGGGCGCAGGCTGCGGGGCGCTCTGGACGGGGGTGAGGCCGGCCAGGCCCGCGAGGTAGTCCGCGTCGGCCTGCGGCGGGGCGGCGGACTGCGGGTCGCCCTGTGCGGCGAGGTGGGCGCCGAGCTCGTCGATCGCGCGGGCGCCCTGGAGCTTGTCCCGGCCGCGGCCGACCGCCTCCAGGGTCTTGGTCAACACGGCCTGGAACGCGCCGAATTTGGCGTCCACGTAGGCGTCAGCGCGCTGCGTGAGGGTCGCGGGGTCGGCGCTGCGCTCGGGGGCCTCGGCGTCCTCGTAGCCCTGCTCGTCCAGGCCCGGGCCGCGGCCGAGCAGCTTCTCCCGGCCGCGGTCGACGGCGCCGATGGTCTTGGTGAGCACGACCTCGAAGTTGGCCAGCTTGCTGTCGACGTAGTCGTCGGCCTGGGCGCGGACCTCCTCGGCCTCGGCGCGCGCCTCGGCCAGGAGCCGGTCCGCCTCGTCCTGGGCCTGCCGGACCACCTCGGTGTCGGAGATCAGCGAACCGCGTTGGCTGTGCGCGGACTCGATGATCCGGTCGGCCTCGGCGCGCGCCTCCTCCACCATCTGCTCGCGCCCGCCGAGGAGTTCCTGCGCCTGCGCCAGGGAGCCGGGCAACGCGGTGCGCACTTCCTCCAGCAGGGCGAGCAGTTCGGCGCGGTTGACCACGCACGAGGCCGACATGGGCACGGACCGGGCGCTGCCGACGGCCTGGACGATGTCGTCGAGCTTCTTCTGGACGTCCACCTTGGACTCGCCACTCTCTGCAGGATCGGAAGGACGGAACGGGACGACTGTACGGCCAGGATCCCCCGCCCCGACACCTGCTGACGATCCGTCAGGAACGTGCCGGTCCTACCGCACCGGATGGTGGGTCATGCCTTGTTGCGGAGCCGTTCGGTCAGCGCCTCCAGGACGAACGGCGGGACCAGGTGGGAGACGTCGCCGCCCCAGGCCGCGACCTCCTTGACCAGGCTGGAGGAGAGGAAGCTGTAGGTGGGGTTGGTGGGCACGAAGAGCGTCTCCACCCCGGAGAGGCCGTTGTTCATCTGGGCCATCTGGAGCTCGTAGTCGAAGTCGCTGACCGCGCGCAGGCCCTTGACGATGGCGGGGATGTCGCGCTGCTTGCAGAAGTCGACGAGCAGGCCGTGGAACGCCTCGACCTCGACGTTGCCGAACTCGGCGGTGGCCCGCCGGATGAGGTCGATCCGCTCCTCGACCGTGAACAGGCCCTGCTTGGACTTGTTGATCATGACGGCGACATGGACGACGTCGTACAGCTTGGAGGCCCGGGCGATGATGTCCAAGTGCCCGTTGGTGATGGGGTCGAAGGACCCCGGACAGACGGCGCGGCGCAACTTCGTCTCCTCGCTCTCCGGTCCGTTCATGACACGGTTGCTGACGTCGATTCGGCTGACACCGAAGCGGCGCGACCGTACCAAAGCGTCCCCTCGCCGTAGCGACGGGCCTTGATCGCTTCGAATCCGTCCGGCCAGGCGAACGCACCGCCCCGGGTACTCCGCTCCACGGTGACGAGTGCCTCCCCCGCAAGCCACCCCTGACCACGGAGTGTGAGCAGGATCTCGCGGAGATCGTCGTCGCCGACCGCGTACGGCGGGTCCAGGAAGGCGACGTCGTAGGGGTCGCCCGGGGCCGGGGCCGCGGCGATCTGCTCGGCCTTGCCGGGGCGCACCTCGACGCCGGGGAGGCCGACCGCCTTGACGTTCTCCCGGATGGTGCGGACCGCGCGGGCGTCGGCCTCGACCAGCAGGACGTGCGCGGCGCCGCGGGAGAGCGCCTCCAGACCGACCGCGCCGGAACCGCCGTAGAGGTCGAGCACCCGGGCACCGGCCAACGGGCCGTCGAGCGACTCCCAGGTGGAGAACATCCCCTCCCGCGCGCGGTCGGAGGTCGGGCGGGTGCCGTTGCCCGGTGGTACGGCGAGGCGGCGGCCGCCGGCGGCGCCGGCGATCACGCGGGTCATGGGCCCGTCCTTACGTTGAACGTGGTCGAAAGAGGGGTGGGCGCCCGGCCGGGCTCCGCCCTCCCACGATATGTCCGTCCCCCATGCGGCGGGACCGCCCCCGGTGCCGGCCGCCCGTGATCGTTCTCACGGGTCGGGCCGGCCGTGCGGGGGTGTACGACGGGGGTGCGGCGTCAGCCCTTGTCCAGATACTGCTCCCGTTCCTCGTCCAGCAGGGCGGACAGCGCGGTCCGCAGTTCGGGACAGCCGGTCAGCTCGGGGTCGGCGGTGACCAGGGCGGTGGCCTCCTCGCGGGCGGCCGCGATGACCTCCTCGTCGTCGATGACCGCGAGCATCCGCAGCGAGGAGCGGACGCCGGACTGCGCCTGGCCGAGGACGTCGCCCTCGCGGCGCTGTTCGAGGTCGATGCGGGAGAGCTCGAAGCCGTCGAGGGTGCCGGCGACCGCGGCGAGCCGGCCGCGGGCCGGGCTGGCCTCGGGCATCTCGCTGACCAGGAGGCACAGTCCGGGGGCCGAGCCGCGGCCCACCCGGCCGCGGAGCTGGTGGAGCTGGGAGACGCCGAAGCGGTCCGCGTCCATGATCACCATGGCGGTGGCGTTGGGCACGTTGACCCCGACCTCGATGACGGTGGTGGCGACCAGGACGTCCAACTCACCGGCGGCGAAGCGGCGCATCACCTCGTCCTTGTCGTCGGGGGCCATCCGGCCGTGCAGCACCGCGACCCGCAATCCGGCGAGCGGGCCCTTCCGCAACTGCTCGGCGATGTCCAACACCGCCAACGGGGGGCGCTTCTCGGCCAGATCCTCCGGCGAACTCGCCTCCGGGGGCGCCTCCTTGGGCGTCTTCCCCTTGGCGGCCTTCTCCTTGACCGTCTTCCCCTTGGCCGCGGACTCGTCCTCGTCGTCGCCGATCCGCGGGCAGACCACATACGCCTGGTGGCCGGCGGTCACCTCCTCCCGGACCCGCTCCCAGGCCCGGGCGAGGAAGTGCGGCTTGTCCTTGGCCGGCACCACATGGCTGGCGATCGGCGAGCGGCCGGCGGGGAGTTGGTCCAGCACCGACGTCTCCAGATCGCCGAAGACCGTCATGGCGACCGTCCGCGGGATCGGCGTCGCCGTCATCACCAGCAGGTGCGGTGGCTGTTTGCCCTTGGAGCGCAGGGCGTCGCGCTGCTCGACGCCGAAGCGGTGCTGCTCGTCGACGACGACCAGGCCGAGGTCGTGGAACTGCACCACGTCCTCGATCAGGGCGTGGGTGCCGATGACGATGCCGGCCTCGCCGGTGACCAGGTCGAGCAGTGCCTGGCGGCGGGCCGGGGCTCCCATCGAGCCGGTCAGCAGCACCACTTTGGTGCCCCGCTCCGAGCCGCCCAGCATGCCTCCCTCGGCCAGATCGCCCATCATCTCCGTGATGGAGCGGTGGTGCTGCTGGGCCAACACCTCGGTGGGCGCGAGCATCGCCGCCTGGCCGCCGCTGTCCACCACGCCGAGCATGGCGCGCAGCGCGACCATGGTGTTGTGCGTGACCGTGAAGTGGTCGGTCACGTAGGCGTGCGAGGGGTGCGCGACGCTGATGCACTGGACGGGCCGGCGGCCGACGTACTCGACGGCGGTGACCGCGCGCTCGCAGCCCGCCCCGTCCTCCGGGAGCGTCAACGCGACCTCGACGCGGCCGTCGTCGGCGGGGGCCATGCGGGCCGTCCCGCCCAGCGAGCGCGCCAGCCAGGCGACATCGGCGGCCAGCGGGGCCGGGGCGGGGCGGAGGGTGCCGTCGGTGCCGCGCCACTCGCCGCCGGCGTCCAACAGGCCGTGCAGCAGGGCCCGGCGGTCCTTGACGGGGGCGTTGCGGTACGCGGCGGGGACGGCGCGGCCGGTCGGGCCGTCCCCGCCGGCGCCGAGGGTCCGGCCCAACGCGTAGGGCTCCAGGGGGCGATGGCCGCCGTCGTCGAGGTCCACCGGGGTGGCCGGGGCGATCGACCACCGGGGGTGGCCGGCCTCGTCCCGCAGGGCGGACCGCAACTCGCGGGTGGTCAGCACCCGCTCGCCGGTGGCGCGCGAGGAGACGATCCACAGGTGCTCGTCGTCGCACTCGATCGCGCTGCCGTCGGCGAGCACCAGCCTCCACACCTCCCGCTCGCCCTGCGGGAACACCCCGTCCACCAGGGCGATCTCCCCGCTGGGCACGACCACTTCGGTGCCCGGTGCCAGCTCGCCCATGGGGCGGAAGCCGCGCGGGGTGAGCACCAGGGCATCCAGCGGCTGGGCCTTGCCGGAGCCGACCTCGCCCTGGAGGAGGCGGTGCATCGGGTGCTCCGTCGACAGGTCGTCGAAGATCTCCCGGCTGACCTTCGACTGGCCCTCGGTGAGGGTGAACGGCAGCCGGGCGTCGAACGCGTCGAGGATGCCGCCGGGGCTCAACCGCCTGGGCACGGCCGGGAGTTGGGTCTCGGCGAGGCGGCGGCGGGCGAGCGCGACCTGGAGGACGAACGCCTCGTCCCACTTCAGCCGGGCGCGGGCGTCGGCGATGTCGGCCTTGGTGTCGGGGCGGTGGATCTTCAGCAGCGCCTCGGTGAGCGGGATCAGGCCGCGGCCTGCGCGCAGCGCCGGGGGCAGCGGGTCGACGGCGTCCTGGGCGCTGGGCAGCACCGCGTCGACCGCCTTGGCGATCTTCCAGGAGGCCATCTGCTGGCACGCCGGGTAGATCGGCATGAGCTGGTTGGCGAACGCGTCGACGGCACCGCTGTCGGCATCCTGGTCGAGGAGGGCGTATTCCGGGTGCGCCAGCTGGAGTTTGCGGTTGAAGACCGAGACCTTGCCGGCGAACATCGCGCGCCTGCCGGGCAACAGCTCCTTGTGCGGCTTGTGGATGCCCTTGCCGAAGAAGACCAACTGGAGCCGGCCGCTGCCGTCGGTGAGGGTCACCTCCAGGCGCTGCCCGCGGCCGTGGTTGAACGTCAGCACGCGGGCGTCGGCGACCCTGGCGACGACCGTGACGTGCTCGTCCAACGGCAGGTCGGAGAGCCGGGTCAGCTCACCGCGCTCGGCGTAGCGGCGCGGATAGTGGTGCAGCAGATCGCCGACCGTCTCCAGGCCGAGGTGCTCGGCCAGCACCTTCGCGGTGGTGCCGCCGAGGATTTTCTTCAGGGGTTCATCGAGCGCTGCCACGCGTTCCATTGCACACCACGCCACTGACAACGAGCCACCACCGCCGCTTTCCGCGGACGGGAATTCCGGGCCGGGAGATATCCGGGACGCGGTTTTCCCAGCCGTATCGGGGCGCGAATCGGGTGCCCGCTATTCCACGCCGATCAGCAGCGGCGCCGCGTATTCGCCGCCTTCGTAGACGACCGTGTCCACCGCGAGGTGGCGCTCGCGGACGTGCCGTTCCAGGTGTGCGGCGAGTTCGTCGGGGACGTCCGCGCCGAGGATGAGGGTGACCAGTTCGCCGCCCGCGGAGAGCATCCGGTCCAGCACCGCCGTCGCGGTGCGGGCGAGGTCGGGCCCGATCACCGCGACGTCGCCGTCGATCAGGCCGAGCACGTCCCCGGCCTGGCAGACCCCGGCCATCGTCCAGGAGCGGTGCTCGGCGACGGCCAGTTCGGCGTAGCGGGTGGCGCCGGCCGCCGCGGTCATCGCGACCATGTCCTGGTCGAAGCTGCGGCCCGGCTCGTGGACGGCCAGCGCCGCGAGGCCCTGGACGGCGGAGCGGGTCGGGATCAGCGCGACCCGGATGCCCTCGGCCCGGGCCTGCTCGGCCGCGGCCGCCGCGGTGTGCCGCAGCTCGGGGTCGTTGGGCAGCAGCATCACTTCGCGGGCGCGGGCCTGCCGGATCGCCTGGACCAGTTCGCCGCTGGCGGGCGGCTCCCCGGGGCGGACGGTCACCGGGGTCGCGCCGGCCTCCGCACACAGCCCGGCCAGCCCGACGCCGGGGACCACCGCGACCACGGCCCGGGCCGCCAGCTCCGGCTCCTTGGCCCGGGGGCCGGCGCCGAAGTGGGTGATCCGGACCCGGTACGGCCGGCCGGCCTCGATGCCGGCCTCCACCGCGGCCCCCGCGTCGTCGACGTGGACATGGACGTGCCACAGCCCGTCCCCGCCGACCACCACCAGCGAGTCCCCGAGCCGGTCGAGCCGGCCGCGCAGCGCGGCCACCTCCGCGTCCCCGGCCTCCAAGAGGTAGATCACCTCGAAGGCGGGGCCGCCGGCGTGCGGATCGGCGCAGCCGTCCCGGACCACCGCGTCGCAACCGGCCGCCACCGGGAGCGCCCCACCGGCCCGTACGGCGACGGGGGCGGCACCGACCTCCCCGGACAGCGCGTCGGCGAGCGCGCCCAACAGGGCCACCAGCCCGCAGCCGCCGGCGTCCACCACCCCCGCCCTGCCCAGCACCGCGAGCTGCCCCGGGGTGGCCCGCAGTGCCTCGGCGGCGCCCTCGTGGGCGGCTCGCGCGACTGCGGCGGGCCCGTCGGCGGCGCGCTCGGCGGCGTCGGCGGCGGCCGTCGCCACGGTCAGCACGGTGCCCTCCACAGGGTGCGCCACCGCCTCGTACGCCGCCGTCGCGGCCCGCCGCAGCGCCGCGCGCAGGGCGTCCGCCGCGCCGCTACCGCCGGCCGGGGCGGTGGCCAGTACCTGGGCCATCCCGCGCAGGAGCTGCGCCAGGATGGTGCCGGAGTTGCCGCGCGCCCCGATGAGGGCACCGTGCGCCATGGCGCCGACGGCGTCCGCGAGGCCGGGCGCGGTGCCGGCGGAGGCGTGGCCGTCGAAGGCGGCCTCGACCGCGCGGGCGGCCGACTCCAGCGTCAGGTAGAGGTTGGTGCCGGTGTCCCCGTCGGCGACCGGATAGACGTTGATCGCGTCGATCCGCTCGCGTTCCCGTCCGAGCGCCTCCAGGGCCAGACCGCACCAGGTGCGGACCGCGGCGGCGTCGAGCGGGTTTGGCACGTCGTCCTCCTGGGTCGCGGGATGCACCCGCACAGTAGCCGCGGTCGGGGTGGGAGGCCGGGGCGGGGGCCGGAGGGTGCGTGGTAGTTTCGTCCTGCAGGAGCGGTCGTTGTATGCTGCTCCGGTTGCCCGATGAAAATCGGGCCATTCCTCTCCTGACGGCGTCGGCACGGCTATGCACTCGACCCGCCAGGTTTCCCGTAAGTGCATCTGAAGTCTTTGGAGTGACCCGTGGCTGCCAACTGCGACGTCTGCGGCAAGGGGCCGGGCTTCGGCAAGAGTGTCTCGCACTCGCATCGCCGCACCAACCGTCGTTGGAACCCCAACATCCAGACGGTGCGTGCAGTGATCGGGCGCACGCCGAAGAAGCTGAACGCCTGCACCTCGTGCATCAAGGCCGGCAAGGTCTCGCGCTGACGCCTTAGCCGTAGCGCAGCCCCGCCGGTTGCTGAGAAGCCGGTCCACCCTCGCGGTGGGCCGGCTTCTTGCCGTTGGTCCGCGGGCTGCCGTGCGTCCCTGGGGGACTGCCACGAGTCCGGCGGCCGGCGCGATCAGCGGGTGCGCAGCCGCCAGCCGTGGTCGACCGGTCCGATGCCCGCGCCCAGTCGGAAGCCGGCCGCGATCGCGCCGCTGACGTACTCCTTCGCCGCCGCGGCGGCCTGCGGGACGGTGTCGCCTTGGGCGAGCCGGGCCGCGAGGGCGCTGGCGAGGGTGCAACCGGTGCCGTGGGTGTGCCGGTTGTCGTGACGGGGGGCGCGCAGCCAGTGCTCCTCGACGCCGTCGGTGAGCAGGTCCACGGCGGTGCCCGCGGCGTCGGCCGGCAGGTGGCCGCCCTTGATGAGCGCCCAGCGCGGCCCGAAGGCCAAGACCGCGTCGGCGGCCCGCCGCATCCCGTCCGCGGTGGTGACCCGCACGCCGGTGAGCTGGGCGACCTCGTCGAGGTTGGGGGTGGCGACGGTCGCGGTCGGCAGCAGCTTGGTGCGGACCGCGTCCAGGGCGGAGGCGGCCAGCAGCGCGTCGCCGTGCTTGGAGATGCCGACGGGGTCGACGACGACCGGCGCGGTGAGGCCGGCGAGCAGCTCCGCGACGGTCGTGACGAGCGCGGCCGAGGACAGCATCCCGGTCTTGACGGCCTGCACGCCGATGTCGTCGACGACGCTGCGGAACTGGGCCCGCACCGCCTCGGCGGGCAGCTCCCACGCGCCCTGGACGCCCAGGGAGTTCTGCGCGGTGACCGCGGTCAGCACGCTCATGCCGTGGGTGCCCAGCGCCAGCATCGTCTTCAGGTCAGCCTGGATGCCGGCGCCGCCGCCGGAGTCGGAGCCGGCGACGGTCAGCACGCGGGGTGGTGTCTCCATGCCGCGAATCTACTCGGCGTCCCCGTCGTCGCCGAAGTGGTCCCAGCCGGCCTTGGCCCAGGGGGCGCCGTCCACCGTCACCTGGGGCAGCGCCGAGGGGTTGAGGACCTCGCCGATCACCTTCCAACGGGCGGGCAGCTTCACGTCGGACGGGAAGGTGGCGACGATGGCGTGGTCCTCGCCACCGTTGAGGACCCACTGCATCGGGTCCACGCCGACCGCGGTGCCGATGTCGGACATCTGCGAGGGGATGTCGATCATGGCCGACCGCAGGTCGATGCGGACCTTGCTGGCGTCGGCGATGTGCCCGAGGTCGGCGACGAGCCCGTCGCTGACGTCGGTCATGGCGGTGGCGCCGAGCGCGGCCGCGGCCGGGCCCGCGTGGTACGGCGGTTCGGGGCGGCGGTGCGCCTCCACGAAGGCGCGCGGAGAGCGGAAGCCGCGGGTGAGCACCGCGTAGCCGGCGGCGGACCAGCCGAGCCAGCCGGTCACCGCGACCACGTCACCGGGCTGGGCACCGGCCCGGGTGACCGGCTCCTGGTTGCGCAGGTCGCCGAGGGCGGTGATGGCGATGGTGATGGTCTCGCCGCGGACCACGTCCCCGCCGACCACCGCGGCGCCGGCCACCTGGCACTCGTCGCGCAGCCCGTCCATCAGCTCGGTCGCCCAGGTCGCGGGGAGTTCGGCGGGGACGACCAGGCCGAGCAGGATCGCGGTGGGCACCGCGCCCATCGCCGCGATGTCGGCGAGGTTCTGCGCGGCGGCCTTGCGGCCGACGTCGTAGGCGGTGGACCAGTCGCGGCGGAAGTGCCGGCCTTCGAGGAGAACGTCGGTACTGGCGACGACCCTGCGGTCCGGCGCGGTGACCACCGCGGCGTCATCCCCAGGCCCGATCCGTACGGCGGGAGTGGAGGTGAGCCGGGAGGTGAGCTCTCTGATAAGCCCGAACTCCCCCAGCTCGCCCACGGTGCCCTTCATGCTGTTGCCCTTCCGATGTGTACGGACGGTCCGTACGTGGCTGACGACGGCGCCGCACCGACCGCGTTCACCGCGCGGGTCTCCCCGCTCCGCTCGGTGACGCGGTACCGTGGCGTCCCTTCTTCCCACATGATCCTCGTAGCCGCCCTGGAGGTTCCGTGGTACAGGCTTACATCCTGATCCAGACCGAGGTCGGCCGGGCCTCGGCGGTGGCGGAGGTCATCGCGAAGCTCCCCGGCGTGCTCCAGGCTGAGGACGTGACCGGCCCCTACGACGTCATCGTGCGCGCCCAGGCGGACACCGTCGACGAACTGGGTCGCATGGTGGTCGCGAAGGTCCAGCAAGTGGAAGGCATCACGCGGACGCTCACCTGCCCGGTGGTCCATCTCTAGCTCCCCCGTATGCTCGGCCGGGTGATACGTGCCCCACGCCGGTACCTGGCCGCCCTACCCCTGCTCGCCACGGTGTGCGCGGTCGCGGGGTGTTCGTCCACCCCGGAGGTCGCGGCGCCCTCCCCCACGGGCGACGCCGCACGGGCCTGCCGGGCGCTCCACCGGGACCTGCCGCGGACCGTCGACGGGCTCACGCGGGGTACCGCCGAGCCGGTCTCGGACTTCACTGCCATATGGGGCGATCCTGCCGTGGAGCTGCGCTGCGGGGTGCCCCAGCCGGAGGTGCTCAGGCACGGAAGTGAACATTACAACCCCAACCCCGACTCCGCTGAAGTCAACGGCGTCCAGTGGCTCTTCGAGAAGCAGGACGACGGCTACCGCTTCACGACGGTGCTGCGGAAGGTCTACGTCGAGGTGACGGTGCCGGGGAAGTACGCCCCGGAGATCAACGTCCTACCGGACCTCGCGGACGCGGTGCAGCGGAGCATCCCGGCCGGCGTGTAGCCGACGCTGGAGGTGACCGGCGCCCGACGGGTGGCCAACGTGGCGGCTCCGCTCCGGGGCACCGGGCGCACCACACGGGGCTGCCGACGGACCGGTGTTGGCCGACTCGCGGGATGTGCCGGTGGCGCATCCCGTAGGGAGCCGAGACACCAGCACTGAGCCGACGCACCGCACGTACCGGCGGGCGACCGACTCGCTCGCGCGCGACCGCCGCGGCAGCGGGTACCGGCGGGCCGGTGCGTGGTTGACGCCCGGGAATACCCGCCCGCCGCACGCGCGTTGAGGCCCCGCAAGGGGGCGCGCACATCCCCTAGGGGATCTGTTCGCCCACCCTCAACTCCCCACTCAGCGCAGCCCCGTTGAGCGGCGCAGGGCGGCCTGGAGGAGGCGGTCGATGAGCTCCGGGTAGCTGACGCCGCTCTCCTGCCACATCCGCGGGTACATCGAGATGGGCGTGAAACCGGGCAGCGTGTTGATCTCGTTGATCACGAACTCGCCGTCGTCCAGCAGGAAGAAGTCCGCCCGGACCAGTCCCTCGCAGGACGCCGCCTCGAACGCCTCGACCGCCAGTTCCTGGACGCGGGCGGTCTGCTCCGCGGTCAGCGGCGCGGGCACGATGCCGGCGGCCGAGTCGATGTACTTGGCCTCGAAGTCGTAGAAGTCGTGCGCGGTGACCGGCGGGATCTCGGCCGGCGCGCTGGCCCGCGGGCCGTCCTCGAACTCCAGCACCCCGCACTCGATCTCGCGGCCGCGCAGCAGCGACTCCACGATGATCTTGGGGTCGTGGCGCCGCGCCTCCTCGATCGCCTCGTCCAGCCCGGCGAGGTCGTCGACCTTGCTGATGCCCATGGACGAGCCGGCCCGCGCCGGCTTCACGAACAGCGGCCAGCCGTGCTCGCCGGCGAAGTCCACGATCTTCTTGCGGGCCCCGGCGGCGTCCTGCTCCCACTCGCGGGGGCGGATGACCTCGTACGGGCCGACCGGCAGCCCGAAGGAGGCGAACACCCGCTTCATGTAGTCCTTGTCCTGGCCGACGGCCGAGGCGAGCACCCCGGAGCCGACGTAGGGCACCCCGGACAGCTCCAGCAGGCCCTGGAGCGTGCCGTCCTCGCCGTACGGGCCGTGCAGCACGGGGAAGACGACGTCAACCTCGCCGAGAACCTTGGGGACCGATCCCGGCTCGCTGTAGACGACTTCGCGGCTGGTGGGGTCGGCGGACAGCACCACCGCGCCGTCGCCGCCCTCGGCGAGCTCGGCCACGTTGGGCAGCCGCCGGTCCGTGATCGCCATCCGCGCGGGGTCGTCGGCGGTCAGCGCCCAGCGGCCGTCGGTGGTGATGCCGATGGGCAGCACGTCGTACTTGTCGCGGTCGATGGCGGCCAGCACGGCTCCGGCGGTGACCACGGAGATGGCGTGCTCGGAGCTGCGGCCGCCGAACACGACGGCGACACGGGGCTTGTGGGAGGTGGTCTCGCTGCTCATATCGGCTTGAGGGTACCTGCTGGTAGGGGTTGCGGCGGCGCGGCGGGGCGGGAGGTGCTGCCCCACCGCGGCGCCGTTGAGGGGCGGTGGGAACGGGCGGGAGCTCAGTGCCGCTCCGGTTTGGCGCTGCGGGACATCAGTTGCTTGAGGGCCACCAGCGGCGGCTTGCCCTCGTGGACGATCTCCACCACGGTCTCGGTGAGCGGCATGTCGACGCCGTGCTTGCGGGCCAGATCCAGCACGGATTCACAGGACTTGACGCCCTCGGCGGTCTGCTTGGTGACCGCGATGGTCTCCGCCAGGGACATGCCCCGGCCGAGGTTGGTGCCGAAGGTGTTGTTGCGGGAGAGCGGCGAGGAGCAGGTGGCGACGAGGTCGCCCATGCCCGCCAGGCCCGCGAAGGTGTGCGCGTCGGCACCCATGGCCAGCCCGAGCCGGGTGGTCTCGGCCAGTCCGCGGGTGATCAGGGACGCCTTGGCGTTGTCGCCCAGGCCCATGCCGGTGGCGATGCCGACCGCGAGCGCGATGACGTTCTTGACCGCACCGCCCAGTTCGCAGCCCACCACGTCGGTGTTGGTGTACGGGCGGAAGTACGCGGTGTGGCAGGCGGCCTGGAGGCGGCGGGCGACGTCCTCGTCGGCGCAGGCGACCACGGCCGCGGCGGGCTGCTTCGCGGCAACTTCCTTGGCGAGGTTGGGGCCGGTCAGCACCGCGACGCGTTCCGCGGGGACCTTGGCGACCTCCTCGATGACCTCGCTCATGCGCTTGGCGGTGCCCAGCTCAACTCCCTTCATCAGGGAGACCAGAACGGTGTCGGAGGGCAACAGGGGCGCCCACTCGGCGAGGTTGGCGCGCAGCGTCTGGGAGGGCACGGCCAGGACGGTGAAGTCCGCGCCACGGGCGGCCTCGGCCGGATCGGTGGTGGCCCGTACGCCCGTGGGGAGTTCGACGCCCGGTAGGTAGTCCGGGTTGGTGCGGCCGGCGTTGATGGCGTCAACGAGGGCCGCTCTGCGCCCCCACAGGGTCACCTCGCATCCCGCGTCGGCGAGCACCATCGCGAATGCGGTGCCCCAGGACCCCGTGCCGAAGACGGCGCAGCGCGTCACTTGCCTTCATCCTCCTGTGCCTGACGGGTGCTTCGGGTGGTGTGCGTGGGGGCGGCCGGTGCGGCGGACTCGGCCGGTTCCAGCTCGGCGTCGTCGGCGCGGGCCGTCTCGGCGGCCTTCGCGGCCCGCGCGGCCTCACGGGCGGCGCGCCGTTCGCGGGCGATTTCCCTGCGGTAGTCGAAGGGTTCGGCCGGCGCGGCTTCGCCGCGGATTCCGGCCAGTTCGACGGTGATGGCCGCCATGATCTTCTCGGTGACGGCACGCAGCACCTCGGCGGTGGGCTCCTGGTCGTGGAACTCGCTGAGGTCCACCGGCGGACCGGCCTTGACGCGCAGCGTCTTGCGCGGGAGGAGCCGGAGCTTCTTCTCCTTGGCGTACGGCGGCATCGCCTCGTTGGCGCCCCACTGGGCGACGGGGATGACCGGTGCCTTGGTCAGCAGCGCGACCCGGGCGGCGCCGGTCTTGCCCTGCATGGGCCACAGCGCGGGGTCGCGGGTGAGGGTGCCCTCCGGGTAGAAGGCGACGCATTCGCCCTTCTCGATGGCGTTCACGGCGGCGCGGAAGGCGGTGGCGGCGTCGGTGGTTTCCCGGTAGACGGGGATCTGTCCGGTGCCCCGCATCACCATGCCGACAAAGCCGCTCTTGAAGAGCCCGGCCTTGGCGAGGAATCGCGGGACCCGCCCGGTGTTGTACTGATAGTGCGCATAGGAGAGCGGATCAAGATACGAGTTGTGGTTGACCGCGGTAATAAAACCGCCGTCGGTCGGAATGTGCTCCATTCCCCGCCAGTCCCGCTTGAACAGAACCAAGAGCGGCGGTTTGCAGATGACCGCGGCCAAGCGGTACCAGAAGCCGATTCTGCGGCGGGACACTGGGACACCCTCCTTGTGGGACCTGCGAAGCTGCTGCGAGCCGGCAGCCGCACAAGTGTCGCCCCGTGTACCCGCTATGTCGAGAACACCGTAACCCCGTCGCTGAAGGAAAGGCCCGGCGGCAGGTGAGAATGATCCCGATGCGAAGAGACGGAGCGGATGTGCGCTGGAGCCTCGTTGTGCCGCTGAAACCGCTGGTGCGGGCCAAGAGCAGGCTCTCCGAAGCCGCCGGTGAGGAGTTCCGGCCGCGGTTGGCGCTGGCATTCGCGCTGGACACCGTGGCGGCGGCGCTGGCCTGCGCGGACGTGCGGGATGTGGCGGTTGTCACGGACGATCCGGTGGCCGGGGAGCACTTGACGGCGTTGGGGGCGCGCATTGTGCCGGACGCTCCGGCCAACGGACTGAATGCCGCACTGGCCCACGGTGCGGCCGTGGTAAGGGCGCACCGACCCGGTGCTCCGGTCGCCGCGCTGAACGCCGATCTGCCGGCGCTCCGCCCGGCCGAGCTGGCGGTGGTGCTCCATTCCGCCGCGCTTTTTCCCCGCGCATTTCTCGCGGATGCGGCGGATATCGGGACAACGCTTCTGTCCGCGACTTCCGGTACGGAATTGGACCCGGCTTTCGGGGGCGCCTCACGGGCCCGTCACCTGGCGTCCGGGGCCCGGGAGATCACCGCGCCGGACGTGCCGTCGGTGCGCCGGGACGTGGACACCGGCGACGATCTGCGGGCCGCGCTGGCGCTGGGCGTGGGCCCGCACACCGCGCGGCAGGCCCCGCGGGTGCCGGGCTGGGCCGCGTGGGCGGGCGTCGGCGCCGTTCCGGGCCGCCGGGACATCGTGGGCGTCCCGGGTGTGGTCGGGCCGCCGCTCAGAGCGTCTGGAGCGTGACGAGGACGATCCGCCGGTCGGCACCCTCGCCGGTGACCTCGATCCGCACGCGTTGACCGGGCCGCAGCAGGAGCAGGCCGCCCGCGTCGAAGGCCGCCGCGTCGAAGGGCAGCGGGGTCCCGTCGTCCAGCAGCACGCTGCCGGCGCGGGTCGTCTCGTCGTAGGTGTACGCGGTCGCCTGCATGAGGCCAGCGTAGACGGGGCGTTGACGGATCACGCACCGCGGGCCGGGCTCCCCGAAGGGAGACCGGCCCGGCGCCTGGCGTTGCGTTGCCGCCGCTTCAATTACCGCTTGCGAGCAGTGGTCTTCTTGGCGGTGGTCTTGCGCGCCGTGGTCTTCTTGGCGGGAGCCTTCTTCGCCGTGGTCTTCTTGGCGGGCGCGGTCTTCTTCGCCGTGGCCTTCTTGGCGGTGGTCTTCTTCGCCGTGGCCTTCTTCGCCGCCGTCTTCTTCGCCGGCGCCGCCTTCTTGGCAGTGGCCTTCTTCGCGGTGGCCTTCTTCGCCGCGGTGGTCTTCTTCGCCGCCGTCTTCTTCGCCGGCGTGGCCTTCTTGGCCGCAGCCTTCTTGGCGGCGGCCTTCTTCGCCGCGGCCTTCTTGATGGTGGCACCACCGGTCAGGCTGCCCTTGGGCGCCTTCTTGACGGCGACCTCACCGCCCCTGGGGAGCTTCTTCGAGCCGCTCACCAGGTCCTTGAAGCCCTGGCCCGCGCGGAAACGGGGCACCGAGGTCTTCTTGACCCGCACGCGCTCACCCGTCTGCGGGTTGCGGGCGTAACGGGCCGGGCGGTCGACCTTCTCGAACGAGCCGAATCCGGTGACCGAAACGCGGTCGCCGGAGACAACTGCCCGGACGATTGCGTCCAGTACGGCGTCCACCGCGTCCGCGGCGTTCTGGCGGCCACCGACCTTGTCGGCAATGGCTTCTACGAGCTGCGCCTTGTTCACGTCTTCCCCTTCGGAGACATTGCTGGAACGAAAGTTTCCAAGCGTTTTCGCACGTTAGGCAGATATATACCGCAAATCAAACACGAAACGGGCTAATCACCCTTGTGCCGCAACGGACTCGACCTTCACGGACTTCCATCGGCATGCACATCTTCGGGATAACGACCTTCGTCAAGGTCATGCATGAACCACTCCAGACGCCTTGCTGCGTCCGCAAGATCGTGTTTAGCCGCGGCCGTGATGACGAGCAGCTTCC
This sequence comes from Streptomyces sp. WZ-12, assembly GCF_028898845.1. NCBI lineage: Bacteria > Bacillati > Actinomycetota > Actinomycetes > Kitasatosporales > Streptomycetaceae > Streptomyces > Streptomyces sp. WZ-12. Next base: position 3,009,631 of record NZ_CP118574.1, read on the forward strand.
GGGTCAGCGCCATCCGTACGCCCTCCGGGACTTGCAGTGTCCGCACTCTTGCGTGTGCGTCCTTGAGTCGGTCGGCGACGGAACCGTAGAGCTTGAGTTGGTCGTCGCGTTCCATGCGCTAATTGTGCCATCTGCGGCGAGTTGTCGCTTCACGGGGCCTCAACACCGGCCTCAACACGGCGATGCGCCCCCCGCCAACTGCACAGGGGGCGCATCGTACGCAATAAGCCTTTGAGCCATAAAACCCGAGGTCAGACCTCGATGGTACGCGGTTTGAACGCGGGCCTGTTCGCCTCGTACGCGGCGATCGAAGACTCCTCCCGAAGGGTGAGACTGATGTCGTCCAGACCCTCCAGGAGTCGCCAACGGGCGTTCTCATCCAGGGTGAAGCCGGCGGTGATGCCCTCGGCGCGAACCTCGCGTCGGACGAGGTCGACCGTGACGTCGGTGGTGGGGTCGGACTCCACCAACTGCTGCAGCCGGTCCACGGTCTCCTGCGGCAGGACCACCGTCAGGAGGCCGTTCTTCAGGGAGTTGCCCCGGAAGATGTCCGCGAAGCGGGACGAGATGACGGCCTTGAAGCCGTAGTTCTGCAGTGCCCAGACTGCGTGTTCGCGGGAGGAGCCGGTGCCGAAGTCGGGGCCGGCCACCAGGACGGTGGCGCCCTTGTACGCCTCCTGGTTGAGGACGAACTCGGGGTCCTTGCGCCACGCCTCGAACAGGCCGTCCTCAAAGCCGTCCCGGGTGACCTTCTTCAGCCAATGGGCCGGGATGATCTGGTCGGTGTCGACGTTGCTGCGGCGCAGCGGAACGGCCCGGCCGGTGTGGGTGGTGAATGCTTCCATGGTGTTCAGACTCCCGCGGGCGTGGCGACGGTGGCGTCGGACAGGTCGGCAGGCGAGGCCAGATGGCCGAGAACCGCCGTTGCGGCGGCGACCTGGGGCGAAACGAGGTGGGTGCGACCGCCCTTGCCCTGCCGGCCCTCGAAGTTGCGGTTGGAGGTGGACGCGGAGCGCTCACCGGGCGCCAACTGGTCCGGATTCATGCCCAGGCACATCGAGCAACCGGCGTGCCGCCATTCGGCGCCGGCGGCCGTGAACACCTTGTCCAGGCCCTCCTCGACGGCCTGGAGGGCGACCCGGACCGAGCCGGGGACCACCAGCATCCGTACGCCGTCGGCGACTTTGCGCTCCTTGAGGATCGCGGCGGCCGAGCGCAGGTCCTCGATACGGCCGTTGGTGCACGAACCTACGAAGACGGTGTCCACGGAGATCTCGCGCAGCGGCTGACCCGCCGTCAACCCCATGTATTCCAGGGCCTTTTCGGCGGCGAACCGCTCCGAGGGGTCCTCGTACGAAGCCGGGTCGGGGACTCGCGCCGAAAGCGGCGCGCCCTGGCCGGGGTTGGTGCCCCAGGTGACGAACGGGGCCAGCGACGCGGCGTCGATGACGACCTCGGCGTCGAAGACCGCGTCGTCGTCGGTGCGCAGCGTCCGCCAGTACGCCACCGCGGCGTCCCAGTCCGCGCCCTGCGGGGCATGGTCGCGGCCCTGGAGGTAGTCGAAGGTGGTCCGGTCGGGGGCGATCATGCCGGCCCGGGCGCCCGCCTCGATCGACATGTTGCAGATGGTCATCCGGGCTTCCATCGACAGCTTCTCGATGGCCGAGCCGCGGTACTCGATGACGTAGCCCTGGCCCCCGCCGGTGCCGATCTTCGCGATGATGGCCAGGATCAGGTCCTTGGCGGTGACGCCGTCGGGCAGTTCGCCGTCGACGGTGATGGCCATGGTCTTGAACGGGGCCATCGGCAGCGTCTGGGTCGCCAGGACGTGCTCGACCTGGCTGGTGCCGATGCCGAACGCCAGCGCGCCGAACGCGCCGTGGGTGGAGGTGTGACTGTCACCGCAGACCACGGTGGTGCCGGGCTGGGTCAGTCCCAACTGCGGTCCCACGACGTGGACAACGCCCTGCTCGACGTCGCCCAGCGGGTGCAGCCGGACGCCGAACTCCGCGCAGTTCTTGCGCAGGGTCTCCAACTGCGTGCGGGAGACCGGGTCCGCGATCGGCTTGTCGATGTCGAGCGTGGGGGTGTTGTGGTCCTCGGTGGCGAGGGTCAGGTCCGTGCGCCGGACCGTGCGACCGGCCTTGCGGAGACCGTCGAACGCCTGCGGGCTGGTGACCTCGTGCAGCAGGTGCAGATCGATGAAGAGGAGGTCGGGCTCGCCGTCCGCGCGCCGGACGACGTGGTCGTCCCAGACCTTCTCCGCAAGTGTCCGTCCCATCGCTTTCCCTCCGGCCGGCCGCAGTGCCGGCCTTGCTCGTGTGTGCGCGGTGACCCGCGAATCTCCCCTGGCGGGTCTGACGCCGGGCCCTGGTCGGGGGCCGCAGCTACAGAGTGACGACTTCGCTGGAAAATTGAACTTGCGTTTCACACTGTGAGACGCGAGTATCGTTGCATGGACAACTCTAGCGGCGTCGGCGTTCTCGACAAGGCGGCTCTGGTTTTGAGCGCTCTGGAGTCCGGTCCGGCCACCCTCGCCGGGCTGGTCGCGGCGACCGGGCTCGCACGACCCACGGCCCACCGGCTGGCCGTGGCACTGGAACACCACCGGATGGTGGCGAGGGACATGCAGGGCCGGTTCATCCTCGGCCCGCGCCTCTCCGAACTGGCCGCGGCGGCCGGCGAGGACCGCCTCCTGGCCACGGCCGGCCCGGTGCTCACGCATCTACGGGACGTGACGGGCGAGAGCGCCCAGCTCTACCGTCGACAGGGCGACATGCGGATCTGCGTGGCCGCGGCGGAACGGCTGTCCGGACTGCGGGACACCGTCCCGGTGGGCTCCACGCTGACCATGAAGGCCGGTTCGTCGGCCCAGATCCTGATGGCCTGGGAGGAGCCGGAGCGGCTGCACCGCGGCCTCCAGGGCGCCCGCTTCACCGCCACCGCGCTCTCCGGCGTACGGCGCCGCGGCTGGGCCCAGTCGATCGGTGAGCGGGAGCCGGGCGTGGCCTCGGTCTCGGCGCCCGTGCGCGGCCCCTCGAACCGCGTGGTGGCCGCCGTCTCGGTCTCCGGCCCGATCGAGCGGCTGACCCGCCACCCAGGCCGGATGCACGCCCAGGCGGTCATCGACGCCGCCGCCCGCCTCTCCGAGGGCCTGCGCCGCAACGGCGGCTGAGTCCCCACCGGCCGGCCCCGCTCCCCCGCGGCGGCCAGCCGGCCCGCTCCCGACACCCGCGCCGACCGCCACCCAATTCCGCCCGCCGCACGGATCGTTGCCACCGGGCCGGCACCAACTCCCCCGCGCCGCGGGGCAATTGACCAACGCCGCTCCCAACACGCGGAAGAGGCCCTCCGCTTGAAAGCGGAGGGCCTCTTCCTGTGACGTACCCCCGACCGGATTCGAACCGGCGCTACCGCCTTGAGAGGGCGGCGTGCTAGGCCGCTACACAACGGGGGCCTTGCAGATGAGCTCTGCGAGCTGGCCTACCTGGACTCGAACCAAGACTAACTGAACCAGAATCAGTCGTGCTGCCAATTACACCATAGGCCATGGTGGTGTAGACCAGTACCCCCGACCGGATTCGAACCGGCGCTACCGCCTTGAGAGGGCGGCGTGCTAGGCCGCTACACAACGGGGGCCCTAGCGATCCTGCGTGAGTGACAGTGGGTGCGACCCAGACTGCCTCCCCGGGAAGGATCTGTACCCCCGACCGGATTCGAACCGGCGCTACCGCCTTGAGAGGGCGGCGTGCTAGGCCGCTACACAACGGGGGCTTTGCAGATGAGCTCTGCGAGCTGGCCTACCTGGACTCGAACCAAGACTAACTGAACCAGAATCAGTCGTGCTGCCAATTACACCATAGGCCATCAAAGTGCAACCCCCGGAGTCGGGGGTTTCTCCTTGATCTGCGCTTTCCGGTCCGGGCCTTTCGGCCCTCTCGGGCGGCGCAGGAAGAACATTACCTGATCGTGGAGGGTGCTCCAAAACCGATAAGCCCGCGCACCAGCTCGGGGAGCTCGGCCAGCCCGCGGATGCGGTGCACGCCCGGTGGCGGCGGCTCGTTGGCGCCCGCGCGGTCCAGCCATACGGGCACCAGGCCGGCGTCCCGGGCGCCCAGGCCGTCGAGGTCGAGCCGGTCGCCGACGTAGAGCACGTCGGCCGGTGGCAGCGCGAGGGCCGCGCAGGCCGCGGTGAACGCCTCCGGGGCGGGCTTGGCGTGCCCCAGGGCGTCGGCGCACAGGACGACCTCGAAGTGCTCCCGGATGCCCAGGGCCGTCAGCTTGCGCTCCTGGTTGGCGGTCGAGGAGTTGGAGAGCATCGCCTGACGGACCAGGGGGGTCAGCGCCTCCAGGGCCGGCACGGAATCCGGGAACAGCCGCCAGGCGGCCTCGTACTGGGCGACGTAGCGGCCGAACCAGGCGTCGGCCTCCGCGTCGCTCAGCGGGGCGCCCAGGAACGTGCGGGCGCGGGCCCTGCGGTGTTCCTGGAAGCCCAGTTCGCCGGTGAGGAAGCGGGCGAACTCGGTCTCCATGACCGCGCGCCAGCGGGCCAGGGCGGTCTCCTCGCCGCCGTACGCGGCCAGCAGCCCCTCGGTGCGCAGGTGTCGGAGCACGCCGGTGCGGTCGGAACCGGTGTAGTCGAAGAGAGTGTCGTCGAGGTCCCAGAGGACGGCACGCAGGGGCATGGTGGGAATCTTGCGGCCGGTGGGTGGGGTGGGGCAAGGGGGAATTTCGGCGGGTGGACGGCGAACGGGCCCGGAAGCGCGGGGGCTTCCGGGCCCGTGGGTCCCGTGGGTGCGGTCGGGTCAGCCGGCCAGCTTGGCCAGGGCCGCGTCGACGCGGGCGAGCGTGCGCTCCTTGCCGAGGATCTCCAGGGACTCGAAGAGCGGCAGGCCGACGGTGCGACCGGTGACGGCGACCCGGACCGGGGCCTGCGCCTTGCCCAGCTTGAGACCGTGCTGCTCGCCGGCGGCGAGGACGGCCTCCTTCAGGGGCTCGGGGCCGGACGCCCAGTCGGCGGCCGCCAAGTTGGCGCGGGCGGTGGTGAGCAGGGCCACCGGGTCGCCCTTCATGGCCTTCGTCCAGGACGCCTCGTCCTCGACCGGCTCCGCGCGGAAGAGGAAGTCGACGTTGGCGGTGATGTCCGAGAGGACGGTGAGGCGGGTCTGCGCGTGCGGGGCGATGGCCTCCCAGGCGGCCCGGTCGAAGTCCTCGGGCTCCCAGTTGGCGAACGGGGCGGTCAGCCACGGCTCGCAGGCCGCGATGAAGTCCTTCAACTCCAGCCGGCGGATGTGCTCGGCGTTGATCGCCTCGGCCTTCTTGAGGTCGAAGCGGGCCGGGTTGGCGTTGACGTCCGCGATGTCGAACTTCTCGATCATCTCGGGGATGGTGAAGACGTCCTGGTCCGCGGAGAACGACCAGCCCAGCAGGGAGAGGTAGTTCAGCAGGCCCTCGGGGAGGAAGCCGCGCTCCCGGTAGAGGTTGAGGTTGGCCTGCGGGTCGCGCTTGGAGAGCTTCTTGTTGCCCTCGCCCATGACGTAGGGCAGGTGGCCGAACTCCGGGACGGCGGAGGCGATGTCGAGCTCGATCAGGGCCCGGTAGAGGGCGATCTGACGGGGGGTGGAGGAGAGCAGGTCCTCGCCGCGCAGGACGTGGGTGATCCCCATCAGGGCGTCGTCGACCGGGTTGACCAGGGTGTACAGCGGCGCGCCGTTGGCGCGGACGATGCCGTAGTCCGGGACGTTCTCCGGGGTGAAGGTCAGTTCGCCGCGGACCAGGTCGGTGAAGGTGATCGGCTCGTCGGGCATCCGGAAGCGGACGATCGAGGTGCGGCCCTCGGCCTCGTACGCGGCCTTCTGCTCGGCGGTCAACTCACGGCAGGCGCCGTCGTAGCCGGAGGGCTTGCCGGCCTTGCGGGCGGCGTCGCGGCGGGCGTCGAGCTCCTCGGTGGTGCAGTAGCAGGGGTAGGCGTGGCCGGCGGCGAGCAGCTTCTGGGCGATGTCCTTGTAGAGGTCCATCCGCTGCGACTGGCGGTAGGGCTCGTGGGGGCCGCCGACCTCGGGGCCCTCGTCCCAGTCGAAGCCGAGCCAGTGGAACGAGTCCAGAAGCTGGCGGTAGGACTCCTCGGAGTCGCGGGCCGCGTCGGTGTCCTCGATGCGGAAGACCAACTGGCCGCCGGTGTGGCGCGCGTAGGCCCAGTTGAACAGGGCGGTGCGGACCAGGCCGACGTGGGGGTTGCCGGTCGGGGAGGGACAGAAACGGACGCGGACGGGGGTCGCGTTAGCCACGCTTGATCACCTTGTTGGTGAGAGTGCCGATGCCTTCGATGGTGACGGCGACCGTGTCGCCGACGTTGAGGGGGCCGACCCCGGCCGGGGTGCCCGTGAGGACGACGTCGCCGGGGAGCAGCGTCATCGCCTCGGTGATGTGCACGATCAGGTCCTCGATCGGGCGGACCATGTCGCTGGTGCGGCCGAGTTGGCGCTGTTCGCCGTTGACCGTGCACTGGATGGTCAGGCCCGCGGCGACCGCCGCCGGGTCCAGGTCCGTCTCGATCCAGGGGCCGAGCGGGCAGGAGCCGTCGAAGCCCTTTGCCCGGGCCCACTGCTTCTCGGTGCGCTGGACGTCGCGCGCGGTGACGTCGTTGGCGCAGGTGTAGCCGAGGATGACGTCGGCCACCCGCTCGCGGGGCACCTCGCGGCACATCCGGCCGATGACGACGGCCAGTTCGGCCTCGTGGTGCACCTCCTGGGAGAAGGAGGGGTAGGCGAGCGGGTCACCGGGGCCGATCACCGAGGTCGACGGCTTGAAGAAGGTGACCGGCGTCTCGGGGACCTCGTTGCCCAGCTCGGCGGCGTGCTCGGCGTAGTTGCGCCCCACGCCGATGACCTTGTTGGGGAGGACCGGGGGCAGCAGGCGGACTTTGTCGAGGGGGACCTTCTGGCCCGAGCGCTCGAACTCCGCGAACGGATGTCCCTTGATGACGTCGAGTTCGTCCCCTTCGAGGACGCCGAAACCGACGGTGCCGTCGATGGAGAATCTGGCGATGCGCACGGGTTGCCGCTGCCCCTCATGATCACTGGCCGGAGTTGACACTCCAGGCTATCGCGGGGACCTGGGCGGGCCGCCGTCCGTCAGGCCGGGACGTCCTGCTTCGGGAGGTCGTTCAGGACGGTGCGGCGGGGATTGGCGGTCTGGCGGGGCAGTTCGACGGTGTGCTCCTGCGCCTCCGGGGCACCGAGGTCGTCGGCGTCCTTGAGGTGGGCCAGGGTGGTGCGCCGCGGGTTGGCTATGTTGCGGAACATCATCGTCGTCTTCACTGCGGTATGCCTCGCGTCTGGTCGGGAAGAGTTGCCGAACGTTGCATTTCTGCGCGTTGTCGTTCTGCGCAACTGTGTAAAGCGTCAGGCTAAGCGCGCTATTCCCTGCGGATCAGCGGGAAACTCGGCGATCTTCCTGTGAGTTTCCTCACGAAGGGTGTGACATATGCCGCATTTCCCATGATCAATATCCATGGTCGAAACGGACATTGGCGGATTGAACCGCACGTTCCGCTCCTGATCACCGCACCTGGGACAGGGGGTGTCGGCGGTCGACTCGCGGACATAAGTCCGAATTCGGCGGCGGCGTCTTCTACCGGTCGTAACGCGTTCCATACATTGCGTCACCCATGTCACAGCGACCCGCTCCGCCCTTGTTGGAGATCCTGCACTGTGCTGGAATTCCACGGACCGCCGCACATTTCCGCCGGCGCGCAGGGCGCGAAGAAGCGCCGCGCGGTGGCGCCGCTCTCTCGGCCAGAGGGGGTGGCTCACCGGTCATCACGACCGCCTTGGGGGCTTCGCGGTCCCCTCCGACTCGACACCGTCCTGCCGCCCCGCGGTGGGACGCCTGGTCCAGAGGTTGCGACGCTAGTGCAGGGACGTTTCAAGAGGGATGGCAACGCTGCGGCGGACCCGGAGCTGCGCGGTGAGACAGACCGCGGTCAGACTCCGGGCGAGGACGCCGCGGACGGCGGCAAGCCCAAGAACAGCCCCAGCGGGCCCGGCAGTCGAATAGCGCTGCGCAACTGGCGCATCAGCACCCGTCTGGTCTCCCTGCTGGCCCTTCCCGTCGTCGCGGCGACGACCCTGGGTGCCCTGCGCGTCAACACCGAGCTGGAGAACATGGACCAGCTCTCCAAGATGCAGTTGCTGACGCAGATGACGCGGCAGGCAACCGAGTTGGCCAACGCGCTGCAGGCGGAGCGGGACAAGTCGGCCGGCCCGTTGGCCGGCACCGGCAACGTCAAGGACGACGCCAACGTGGTCGCCCCGCGCGAGGCCACCGACCGCGCCAAGGTCTCCTTCAACCAGGCCACCGACGACATCAAGGGCGGCGACGCCACGATGGCCGGTGTCCGGGCGACCGTCCTGGAGATCGGCCGCCAGCTCAACACCCTCAACGAGATCCGCGCCAACGCCTACAAGGACGACAACAACGTCGCGCGGACCGTCAACTCCTACAACCAGCTCATCACGTCCCTGCTGGACCTCTCGCAGGACATGGCACAGGCCACCAGCAACCCGGAGATGATCCGCTCCACCCGTGCCCTGGCCGCGTTCTCGTCGGCCAAGGAGTACGCGTCGATCCAGCGCGCCCTGGTCAGTGCCGGCCTGGCGCACTCCGGCGGCCCGCAGCTCTCCGCCAACGACCGGCAGGCCGGCCGCACCGCAGAGGACGACGAGAAGGCCGCCCGGGACCGCTTCTCGCAGATCTACAGCGGCAACGCCGGCGCGCTCACCAGCGGCCTGGACGGCCACAACGACGAGATCAAGGCCGCCTCCGCGTTCGCGCACCGCGTCTTCGTCACCGGCGGCGGCATCCGCAGCCAGGACTACAAGTACCTGGACTGGTACGACTCGGACACCGTCAAGATCGACGAGATGTCGCGGATCGAGGACACCCTGCTGTCCGAGATGGACCAGAAGGCCCGCGAGCTGCGCAACACCGCGACCCAGGACGCCATCCTCAACGGTGCGGTGATCCTGCTGGTCCTCGGCGTCTCGCTGGTCGGCGCGTTCGTCGTGGCCCGCTCCATGGTCCGGTCGCTGCGCCGCCTCCAGGACACCGCGCAGCGGGTCTCCCAGGACCGACTGCCCGAACTGGTCAAGCAGCTCTCGGAGTCGGACCCGCAGGACGTCGACACCTCCGTCGAGTCGGTCGGTGTGCACAGCCGGGACGAGATCGGCCGGGTGGCCGCGGCCTTCGACGAGGTGCACCGCGAGGCGGTCCGGCTGGCGTCCGAGCAGGCGCTGCTGCGGGGCAACGTCAACGCGATGTTCACCAACCTCTCGCGCCGCTCCCAAGGCCTGATTCAGCGTCAGCTCTCGCTGATCTCCGAACTGGAGTCCCGTGAGGCCGACCCGGACCAGCTCTCCTCGCTCTTCAAGCTGGACCACCTCGCGACCCGTATGCGCCGGAACGGCGAGAACCTGCTGGTCCTCGCCGGTGAGGAGCCGGGTCGCCGGTGGACCCGCCCGGTCCCGCTGGTCGACGTGCTCCGCGCCGCCGCGTCCGAGGTGGAGCAGTACGAGCGGATCGAGCTGAACGCGGTCCCGCAGACCGAGGTCGCCGGCCGGGTCGTCAACGACCTGGTGCACCTCCTCGCCGAACTGCTGGAGAACGCCACCTCGTTCTCCTCGCCGCAGACCAAGGTCAAGGTGACCGGTCACGCGCTGCCCGACGGCCGCGTCCTGGTCGAGATCCACGACACCGGCATCGGCCTCTCCCCCGAGGACCTGTCGGCGATCAACGAGCGGCTGGCCAGCCCGCCGACCGTGGACGTCTCGGTCTCCCGGCGGATGGGCCTGTTCGTGGTCGGCCGGCTGTCGCTGCGGCACGGCATCCGCATCCAGCTGCGGCCCTCCGACTCCGGCGGCACCACCGCCCTGGTCATGCTGCCGGTCGACGTCGCCCAGGGCGGCAAGAAGCCGGCGCCGAGCACCGCCAAGAGCCCCTCGGAGAGCGGTGGCACGCCCACCAGCCGGCTCGCCGGGCTCCAGCCGCGCGGCCAGGTCGGCTCCGGCCCGGGCGGGCGGCCCCCGCTGCCCGGCCGCGGCGGCCCCGGTGGTGCCCCCAACGCCTTCGGTGCGCCGGCGCCCGGCGGGCGCAACACCGCACCGTCCGCCCCGGCGGCCGGCGGCGAGGCCCGCCCGGCCGGCGACGGCTCCCGGCCCGCGCTGCCGGTCCGCGGCGTGGACGCGAGCCGCGGCGCCGAGGAGGCCCGCACCCCGACCGTGGCCCCGCCCGCCGGCCTGCCCCCGCGCGAGGAGCGCCCGCAGTTGCCGACCCGGCAGTCGGGCCCGGCGGCCGAACTCCCGGGCGGCGGCGCCGGATCGACCCCCGCGGACCCCGCGCGGCCGGACGACGCCCCGCTGGGCGTGCGCCGGGACCGCGGCGCCGACGACGACTGGCCGCTGGCGCCCCGCGAGGCCCAGGACCGCCCGCGCGGCCACGAGGAGCCCGAGGTCACCGACCCCTTCCGGCGGCCCGCGCCGGCCGCCGGCCCCGGCGACACCGCCGCGTTCCCCCGGCCCGACTTCGGCGGACCACGACCGGGCACCACGCCGAACGACGCCCCGGCCACCACCGGCCTCGAGCCGGTCCGGGCACCCGGCGACACCGGGCAGTTCCCGCAACCCGACGCGCACACCGGCCAGTTCGCGCGACCCGCGCAGGACACCGGGCAGCACCCGCGCCCCGACGCCGACACCGGGCAGTTCGACACGGGACAGTTCGACACCGGGCAGTTCGACGCCGGGCAGTTCGACGCCGGGCAGTTGGAGACCACCGGGCAGTTCCCGCACCCCGAGAGCGAGCCGACCGGTCGGGCGCCGCGGCCCCAGGCCGGTCGGTCCCCGGCGGGCGAGGCCCCGCTCGGCGGCGACCCGTTGCGCGACCCGCTCGACGGTGCCCCGAGCGACGGCGCCGGCGACACCCGCACCCCGATCTTCGACACCATCGAGTCCAACTGGTTCAACACCCCGGCCGCCGCGGCCGCGGGTGTGCCGCCGCTGCCGCGCCGCGGCGCCCCCGAGGACGGCGGGACGCCGGACGGGGCGTCGAACGGCGGCGCCCCGGTCGACGGTGCCCGCCCGGGCACCCCGGCCGACGCGAACGCGCAGTGGCGGACCTCGCCGAACGACGAGGTGTGGCGGCAGGCCGAGCAGGTCCGCCAGCCGGCCTCGGGCGGGGTCACCACGTCCGGGCTGCCCCGCCGGGTGCCGCGCGCCAACCTGGTCGCCGGCACCGCGCAGCAGCAGCCCCCGCAGGGCGGTCCGCAGGTCTCCCGCGCACCCAGTGACGTGCGCGGCCGGCTGACCAATCTCCGCCGGGGCATCCAGCAGGGCCGGCAGGCCGGGACGTCGTCCACCGGCACCCACGGCACTGTCGATCCCACTCACCAGCAGGAGCGTTAGTTGAGTCCGATGAGCCAGGCGGCGCAGAATCTGAACTGGTTGATCACCAACTTCGTGGAGAACACCCCCGGGGTGTCCCACACGGTGGTGGTCTCCGCGGACGGACTGCTCCTCGCGATGTCCGAGGGCTTCCCCCGCGACCGCGCCGATCAACTGGCGGCCGTGGCCTCCGGGTTGACGTCGCTCACCTCCGGCGCGTCCCGCATCTTCGAGGGCGGGACCGTCAACCAGACCGTGGTGGAGATGGAGCGTGGTTTCCTCTTCATCATGTCCGTCTCCGACGGATCGTCGCTGGCCGTCCTGGCGCACCCCGAGTGCGACATCGGCCTCGTCGGTTACGAGATGGCCCTGTTGGTCGACCGCGCGGGCACCGTCCTGACGCCCGACCTCCGCGCAGAACTGCAGGGCAGCCTGCTGAGCTGAGTGCCCGCGGCGTCCGCAGCGCCGCACCGCACCCGGTGACCCCTCATCCATCCGAGCCGCACCCCCCACCGGCCCAACCCCGACGACCGACTGTTGTCCCGTCCGGAGGACCCATGACCCCGCCACCCGCCACTTCCGGCCCGTACGGTGCCTACAGCTCAGCGCCGTACGGGAGCGAAGGTGACCAGCCGTTGGTGCGCCCGTACGCCATGACCGGAGGCCGGACCCGGCCGCGCTACCAGCTCGCCATAGAGGCGCTGGTCAGCACCACGGCCGACCCGTCCCAGTTGCCCGGTCTGCTGCCCGAACACCAGCGGATCTGCCACCTGTGCCGCGAGGTGAAGTCGGTGGCGGAGGTCTCCGCGCTGCTGCACATCCCGCTCGGAGTGGCCCGGATCCTGGTGGCGGACCTGGCGGAGGCCGGGATGGTGGCGATCCACCAGCCGGGCGGCAGCGGCGAGGCGGGCGGCACGCCGGACGTGACGCTGCTGGAGAGGGTGCTCAGTGGACTTCGCAAGCTCTAGCGGTGCAGCCCGCTCCACCACCTCGGCGAAGATCGTGGTGGCGGGCGGCTTCGGCGTCGGCAAGACCACGTTCGTCGGCGCCGTCTCAGAGATCAACCCGCTGCGCACCGAAGCCGTGATGACCTCCGCTTCGGCGGGCATCGACGACCTCAGCCACGTCCAGGACAAGACGACCACGACCGTGGCGATGGACTTCGGCCGCATCACGCTGGACGAGGACCTGATCCTGTACCTCTTCGGCACACCGGGTCAGGACCGCTTCTGGTTCATGTGGGACGACCTGGTCCGCGGCGCGATCGGCGCGGTCGTCCTGGTCGACACCCGCCGCCTGGCCGACTGCTTCCCGGCCGTCGACTACTTCGAGAACAGCGGCCTGCCCTTCGTCATCGCCCTCAACGGCTTCGACGGGCACCAGCCGTACGGGCCGGACGACGTGCGCGAGGCGCTCCAGATAGGCCCCGGCACCCCGATCATCACCACCGACGCCCGCCACCGCGCGGAGGCCAAGAGCGCGCTGATCACGCTCGTGGAGCACGCGCTGATGGCCCGGCTCCGCTGACCCGGCCTGCGGCCCGCGCGTCATTCGGCGCGGGCCGCACGGCAGTTGTCCCCGAGGGGGCGTCATCGGGGGTGCGGGCTGCCCGGGTTCGGTTCCCATACACCGTCGCCGTGATCTGTGTCCTTCGACACGCCCGTAAAGGGCTTCATAACGTTTCGACAGTGAATCGGCGCGCTTTCGACACCCCATGCGCATGGCCGGCTTCGCTGCGCTCACATTTCTCCCGCCTTTTGCCGCGCCTCGCCCTTAACGCCCCTTTTATCTTGCGGCCTTCAAGGGTTGTTCAAGCCCCGCTCAGTGTTTGGAACGCACCGCCCTGACGTGCTGAAATTCGCTGAACTCCGGAGTAGTAACGCCCAGAAGAAACGGCACTGCGCGACCGTGCCGTCGCCGAGAGGTTGTTGGTCGAGTGAGGCGAAGCACGACGAGCCCCGAGCCGCAGGAACCGCGGCGGGGCAACTTCACGCCGCCGCCCCGCGGTGGCACTGCGACGGCCGCCGACGCGCCCGCACCTCCGGCCGAAAAGCCCCAGGTCAGCGGCAGCAAGTACGCCCCGCGCAACTGGCGGGTGGCCACCCGGCTCAACGCCATCTTGCTGATCCCGGTCCTCGTCGGCCTGGTCTTCGGCGGGCTGCGGGTCAACAACTCCCTCGGCACCTGGCAGGACGCCAGGGACGCCGAGAACACCGCCAAGCTCGTTCGCGCCGCGCTTTCCTACAGCAACGCCCTCATCGACGAGCGGGACCGCACCGCCGCCCCGCTGCTGAAGGGCCGCAAGGACGACCCGACCGTCCAGGAGGCGCGGGACGCCACCGACGCCGCCGGCAAGGCGTTCCACGAGGCCGCCAAGAGCATGCCGGACAAGCCGGGCCTGCAGCGCCGGATGGCGCTCTTCCAGAAGACCGAGCCGAAGCTGGCGCAGCTCCGCCAGGTCGCCTTCACCGCCAAGCTCACCGGCGTGCAGACCGAAGAGGGCTACGTCGAGATCCAGCACCCGCTGATGGAGTTCGCCAACGAACTCGGCCTGGGCACCGGCAACATCACCTCCTACGGGCGCACCGTCTACGCCGTCTCGCTGGCGAAGGCCGCCGAGTCGTTGGAGCGTTCCATCGGCACCCACCTCCTGGTCGACCCCGCGTCCCCGCAGGGCGGCAAGGAGCACAAGACGCAGTTGACCGCGTTCGCCTCGTACCGCTACCTGGAGGGCATCGCCATCGGCGAGTACACCTCCGGCGGGACGCCCGAGGACGTGCAGCGGCTGAAGGACGACGCCGCCGGTCTCCAGCGGGCGGCGCAGGCCCAGATAGACCGGGCCAAGTCGCAGGCGGAGGCGGCCGGTCAGCAGTTCCGCACCCCGCCGTCGATGGACCAGATGTCCACCCTGATCGCCTCGGGCGCCGCGCCGGACGCGCTGGCCGCCAAGGGCGTCACACCGGACGCGTACTTCCGCGCCGCCACCGGCAAGTTCGACATGTACCGGTCCATCGAGAAGGACCTGGCGGACAAGGCGGTGAACGAGGCGGCGCAGATCTCCTCGGACGCCAAGTGGTCCATCTTCGTCGACTCCGGCATCGTGCTGGCCGCGCTGGCCGCCGCGTTCATCGTGGCCGGGCTGATGGCCCGCCGGATGAGCCGCAACATGCGGGCGCTGCGCAACGCGGCGTTCGGCGTCGCCGAGCAGCGGCTGCCGATGCTGGTCGACCAGCTCTCGCGCACCGAGCCGGGCCGGGTCGACACCCGCGTGGAGCCGATCCCGATCGCCACCACCGACGAGATCGGCGAGGTCGCCCGCGCCTTCGACCAGGTGCACCGCGAGGCGGTCCGGCTCGCCGCCGAGCAGGCGCTGCTGCGCGGCAACGTCAACGCGATCTTCACCAACCTCTCGCGCCGCAACCAGGGCCTGATCGAGCGTCAACTGGAGCTGATCACCGGCCTGGAGAACAACGAGGCCGACCCGGACCAGTTGGAGAACCTCTTCCGGCTCGACCACCTCGCCACCCGCATGCGCCGCAACGGCGAGAACCTCCTGATCCTCGCGGGCGAGGAGCCCGGCAGCCGCTGGAACCAGCCGGTGCCGCTGATCGACGTGGTGCGCGCGGCCACCTCCGAGGTCGAGTCCTACGAGCGGATCGAGCTCAGCGGGGTCCCCGAGAGCGAGATCCACGGCACCGCGGTGACCGACCTGGTGCACCTGCTCTCCGAACTCCTGGAGAACGCCACCACGTTCTCCTCCCCGCAGACCAAGGTGCGGGTGGCCGCGACCCGACTGCCCGACGGCCGGGTCATGATCGAGATCCACGACAAGGGCATCGGGCTGACCCCCGAGGACTTCGCGGACATCAACCACAAGCTGGCCAACCCGCCGAGCGTGGACGCCGCGGTCTCCCAGCGGATGGGCCTGTTCGTGGTCGGCCGGCTGGCCGACCGGCACGGCATCCGGGTCCAGTTGCGCCCCTCGGGCGAACAGGCCGGCACCACGTCGCTGGTCATGCTGCCGGAGGCGATCACCCACGGCGGTGGCGGCGACGAGCAGTTCGACGACACCTTCACCGTCTCCCGAATCGTCCCCGAGCACCAGCAGGCCGCCTACCAGGACGACGCCCGCACCGCCGCGGAGTTCGGCTTCGACGACGGCCTCCAGGGGGC
This sequence comes from Streptomyces sp. WZ-12, assembly GCF_028898845.1. Taxonomy (NCBI): domain Bacteria; kingdom Bacillati; phylum Actinomycetota; class Actinomycetes; order Kitasatosporales; family Streptomycetaceae; genus Streptomyces; species Streptomyces sp. WZ-12. The sequence continues at coordinate 3,025,242 of NZ_CP118574.1, forward strand.
CGCGGGCCCCGCGGCGGAGCTCGACCCGGTGGGTCGCTCGCTGCTGCGCGAGGAGCGCCGCGCGGCCCTGGAGGCGCAGGCCGCCGCCGGGCAGCCCGCGCCCCAACAGGCCGACACCCGACCGCTGTTCCGCGACGAGGTGACCGACGGCTTCCAGGGGCACCCGACGCCGTATGCGGAGCCCGGCCAGCCGCTCTACGACGACCGCTCCTACGGTGGTGAGGCGTTCGCCGCCCCGAACCCGATGGAGACCACCGGCCAGTACCCCTACGCCCCGCAGGACGCGGGTCACGTGGACGGCTGGGCCCCGCGGGAGAGCGGCCGGGTTGACGGCTGGGCCCCGCAGGAAACCGGCCAGGTGAACGAGTGGGCCGAACCCGCCGCGCACCAGGGGTACTTCGGATCGGAAGCGGAATCTGACCGGAATCCAACTGCCGCTCCCGCGGATGCCTCCGAGCGCGTAACATTCGAGCGTCCCGGCCCCTCCGCGAGCACGGTCCAGTCGCTGACCGACGCCGGTCTTCCGTTCCGCGGAGCCGACTCGCCGCAGGATCAGCAGCAGACGGCACCGGAGAGCGGCCAGGACGACGGCTCCGCCTGGCGCAGCGAGAACGACGAGCGCTGGCAGCGGGCGGAGCGACTGCGCCAGCCGTCGGCGGGCGGGGTCACCGCTTCGGGCCTTCCCCGGCGGGTGCCCAAGGCCAATTTGGTCGAGGGCACCGCGGAGCAGACCACGCAGGGCGGCCCCCAGGTCTCCCGCGCTCCGGAGGACGTCCGCGGCAGGCTGAGCAATCTGCGCCGCGGTGTCCAGCAGGGGCGCAGCGCCGGCACCGGCACGGACCCCTCCCCGGGGGTCCCCCAGAATGACCAACAGGGCTTCGGCCCCGGCAGCACCTACGATCAGGAGCGTTAGTGTGAGCCCGATGAGCCAGGCGGCGCAGAATCTGAACTGGTTGATCACCAACTTCGTGGAGAACACCCCCGGGGTGTCCCACACGGTCGTGGTCTCCGCGGACGGTCTCCTCCTCGCGATGTCCGAGGGCTTCCCCCGCGACCGCGCCGATCAACTAGCGGCGGTGGCCTCCGGGTTGACCTCGCTCACCTCCGGCGCGTCCCGCATCTTCGAGGGCGGGAGCGTCAACCAGACCGTGGTGGAGATGGAGCGTGGTTTCCTCTTCATCATGTCCGTCTCCGACGGATCGTCGCTGGCCGTCCTGGCGCACCCCGAGTGCGACATCGGCCTCGTCGGTTACGAGATGGCCCTGTTGGTCGACCGCGCGGGCACCGTCCTGACGCCCGACCTCCGCGCAGAACTGCAGGGCAGCCTTCTCAACTAGCAGACAGGCAGTGCGTTTCCCGCCACCGCACCATAGGGTTCGGTGGCGCGACCGGCGTCAGATAGGCAAGTTGGAGGAGGAAACGTGGCAACGCCCCCTAGCGGCTACCCGTATGGATCCGGACAGCAGTCCGGCTCCCAGGGCGAGACCCATCACAACCGCTTCAACTTCCCGTCCGCGCCCAGCCGCAGGCCGCAGCACCCCGCTCAGCAGCAGGGCCCGTACCGTCCCCAGCCTTACGGGCCCCCGCCGACCGAGCCCTCGCCGTACGACCAGCCGCAGCCGCCGCGCATCCAGCCGGTGCAGCCGCCGCGGCCGGCGCCCGAGCCCGCCCCCACGGGCGGACCGAGCAATCCGCTCGTGCGTCCGTACGCGATGACCGGGGGCCGGACCCGGCCGCGCTACCAGCTCGCGATCGAGGCGCTGGTCAGCACGACCGCGGATCCCGCGAAGCTGCAGGGCCAGTTGCCGGAGCACCAGCGCATCTGCCACCTCTGCCGCGAAATCAAATCGGTTGCCGAGATCTCGGCCCTCCTCTCCATCCCCCTCGGCGTCGCCCGGATCCTCGTCGCCGACCTGGCGGAGGCCGGACTCGTCGCCATCCATCAGCCCGGCGGGGACGAGACCGCCGGCGGACAGCCAGATGTGACACTGCTCGAAAGGGTGCTCAGTGGACTTCGCAAGCTCTAGCGGTGCAGCCCGCTCCACCACCTCGGCGAAGATCGTGGTGGCGGGCGGCTTCGGCGTGGGCAAGACCACGTTCGTCGGGGCCGTCTCAGAGATCAACCCGCTGCGCACCGAAGCCGTGATGACCTCCGCTTCGGCGGGCATCGACGACCTCACGCACGCACCGGACAAGACGACCACGACCGTGGCGATGGACTTCGGCCGGATCACCCTGGACCAGGACCTGATCCTGTACCTCTTCGGCACACCGGGTCAGGACCGCTTCTGGTTCATGTGGGACGACCTGGTCCGCGGTGCCATCGGCGCGGTCGTCCTGGTCGACACCCGGCGGCTCGCCGACTGCTTCCCGGCCGTCGACTACTTCGAGAACAGCGGCCTGCCCTTCGTCATCGCCCTCAACGGCTTCGACGGGCACCAGCCCTACACGCCCGACGAGGTCCGTGAGGCGCTGCAGATCGGCCCGGACGCGCCGATCATCACCACCGACGCGCGGCACCGCAGCGAGGCCAAGAGCGCGCTGATCACGCTCGTGGAGCACGCGCTGATGGCCCGGCTGCGCTGACGGCCCGGTGCCGGCAACCCGCCGGCCCGCACGCCGCATTGACGAAGGCCCCCGCACACCTGCCAGGTGCGGGGGCCTCGTCGTGTCACCGGCGGGTCAGCGCAGGGTGCTGCCGACGGCGGTGAGCAGGAGCGCGAGCGAGACCGCGCCGGCGTCGGGGTGGCCGTAGCCGAGCGCCCCCATGCGGGCCGCGCGGCCGCGGGCCGGGGTGAGGCGGGCGGTGTCCGCGGCGGCCCGGGTGGCGGCCTCCGCGGCGGCCTGCCACGCCTTGGACAGGCCCTGTGCGGCGCGGGCCCGGAGCTCGCGCCGGAACGGGTCCAGGGCGTCCAGCATGGTCTTCTCCCCCACGGTGGCGCCGCCGAGTTCGCCGACGGCCCGCTGGGCGGCGTCCACCGCGTCCGCGAACAGCGCGGCGCCGCGGGCGTCCTCGGGGGCCCGGAGCAGGACGGCGCCGGCCTCGGCCAACAGGGCGCCGTACAGCGCCCCGGAGGCGCCCCCGGAGGCGTCGGCCAGCGCCAGCCCGGCGGCGAGCAGCGCGGTCCCGGCCGACCGCGGGTCGTCGGCCGGCCCCGGCTCGGCCGTGGCGGCGGCCGCCACGGCGGCGCGCAACCCGCGGACGATGCCGATCCCGTGGTCCCCGTCGCCGGCCACCGCGTCCAGCCGCCCCAACTCCTCCTCGTTGGCCGCGACGAGCTCCAGCGCGGCATGCAACGCCGCCGCCACGGGCAGACCCCCACCGGGGGATGTGCCGTCCCCTAGGGGCGCCGCGCCACCGCCCCCTACGGGCCCGCCCACCGCCGCGACCATGCTCGCGCCCGCCTCCGTCGGCTCCTCCGACTCGCCCGCCCCGTCGGCCCGTTGGTCGTCCCCGGGCCCGTACGCCCCGGGCAGGCTGCGGAACGCCGGGGTGTCGCAGGGCGCGTCGTAGAGGGCGGCCAGTTCGTCGTCGAGGGCCATCAGCGACAGCGAGACCCCGGCCATGTCGAAGGAGGTCACGAACTCCCCGACCTCCGGCCGGAACGGGCGCAGACCCGCCGCCCGCAGCCGCCGGTTGACCTGCCGGTACACCACGAACATCTCCTCGCACTTGGTGCGCCCCAGCCCGTTGAGGAGCACCGCGACCCGACCGTCCCCGACGGGCAGCTCCGGCAGCAGATTGCCGACCAGCTCGTCGGCCAGCTCGGCGGCGGTCAGTTGGCGGGTGGTGCGCAGCCCCGGTTCGCCGTGGATGCCCATGCCCAGCTCGGTGGTGCCGCCGTTGACGGTGAACAGCGGCTCGGCCGCGCCCGGGAGGGTGCAGCCGGCGAACGCGGCGGCGAAGGTGCGGGTGTGGTCGTTGGCGCGGGCCGCGAGGCGGGCGACGGAGTCCAGGTCGTCGCCGCGCTCGGCGGCCGCGCCGGCGACCTTGAAGACGAAGAGGTCGCCGGCCACCCCGCGCCGGTCCCGGGACGGGTCGATCGGCTGGCCCTCCACCGGCGGCGGCCCGCTGGCCACGTCGTCGGTGACCAGCACCGTCCGGGTCGCCACGCCCTCGGCCGTGAGCCGCCGCGCGGCCAGCCCGAAGTGCATCACGTCGCCCGCGTAGTTGCCGTAGGTGAGCAGCACGCCGGCGCCGCCGTCCGCGGCCCGGACGGTGCGGTAGATCTGCTCGGCGCTGGGGCTGGCGAAGACGTCGCCGACCGCGGCGGCGTCCGCGAGCCCGGGCCCCACCAGCCCCGCGAAGGCCGGGTAGTGGCCGGAGCCGCCGCCGATGACGACCGCGACCTTGCCGGGGCGGGGCGCGTGGCGGCCGACGATGCCGTAGGCGCCCGGGACCCGGCGGACCGTGCGCGCATAGGCGTCGGCCAACCCTTCCAACCAGTCCTCGCGGAAGGTCTCCAGGTGGTGTCCGAGGCCGGCGGGTTCGGTCGTCATCAGGCCACACTCCTTTGTTTCTGCCTCTGTTGGATTTAACACCCAGATCACAGATTCGTCACCCCTGGCGGCCGAAACCCCGTGCAATCCTGTGGGAATTGCCGCCAAGAAAACCCTGCATCACACCTTGCATGTGAACTTCACAGGATTCATGCTGCTGCCATCACACCCGCACCCGCCGGAGGCGTGCAATGGCAGCATCCCCTCTCCTCGACCGGATCGGCATCCCCAAAGCCCTGGTCTTCGGCTATCTCGGCGTGTTGCTGTTCATGGTCGGCGACGGGGTCGAGTCCGGCTTCATCGCGCCGTTCATGGCCGACCACGGCGCCGGCACCGAGGTCCGCGCCTCCTACGTCATCACCGCCTACGGCATCACCGTGATGCTCGCCTCCTGGCTCTCCGGCGCCCTCTCCGACCTGTGGGGCCCGCGCCGGGTGATGCAACTGGGCCTGGCCGTCTGGATCGTCTTCGACGTCCTCTACCTCACCCTCGCCCTCGGCCCGCACAACTACCCGCTGATGCTGGTCTTCTACGGCCTCCGCGGCTTCGGCTACCCGCTCTTCGCCTTCGGCTTCCTGGTCTGGATCACCGCCACCGCCCCCAAGGCCCGCATGGGCACCGCGGTCGGCTGGTTCTACGTCGCCTTCACCGGCGGCCTGCCCACCCTCGGCTCGCTCGTCGCCGGCGCCACCAACCCCTGGTTCGGCCCCTTCGGCACCCTCTGGATCGCCCTCGGCATCATCGTCCTCGGCGGCGCCTGCTGCCTCCTCGGCGTCCGCGAACGCACCGGCTTCGCCCGCCTCGCCCCACCCGAGGTCAAACCCGTCCAGTCCCTGGTCTCCAGCCTCTCCATCGCCTGGACCCACCCCAAGGTCGCCGTCGGCTGCATCGTCCGCATCATCAACACCGCCCCGGAATTCGGCTTCCTGGTCTTCCTCCCGACCTTCTTCGGCAAGGAGTTGGGCTTCGGCGAGGGCCGCTGGCTGACCCTGCTCGCCGTCATCTACGGCACCAACGTCTTCTGCAACCTGCTCTTCGGCGTCATCGGCGACAGGATCGGCTGGCGCCGCACCATCGCCACCTTCGGCGGCCTGGGCTGCGCGGTGACCACCCTCACCCTGTACTTCGTCCCCCAGGCCGTCGGCCCCCACTACTGGGTCGCCGTCCTCGTCGGCATGCTCTACGGCGTCACCCTCGCCGGCTTCGTCTCCATCTCCGCCCTCGTCCCGGCCCTCGCCCCCGACAACAAGGGCGGCGCCATGGCCCTCCTCAACCTCGGCGCCGGCGGCGCCGCCTTCGTCGGCCCCGCCCTCGTCAGCCTCTTCCTCGACCCCCTGGGCCCCGCCGGCGTGGTCATCATCTTCGCCGCCCTCTACGTCGTGGCCGCCCTCCTCACCCTCTACCTCAAACTCCCGGAGGGCCACGCCACCCCCACGCCCCACGCCGAGACCCCCACCGCGGCCACCCACGTCTGAACGCCCCGCCCCAACCCACGAGTTGAGCCGGTGACGCTCGGCCCCACAGGCGGACAGGCCCTCCCGCCCCCACCAAGACGCGGACAAACAGACGGCGGCCCCCACACCGACAAGGTGCGAGGGCCGCCGAACGCGCAACGGGCTAGCGGTACCTCACCGCTGCCAACTGGTCGCCCCGTGGAACCCCATCTGCCGCTCCAGCCGCCGCCACCGAGCGGCCGTCGTACGCGGCCGAACCGGCGCCGCCGGCTGATGCGCGGCACGGGCCAACAGGACGGCGGTCAGCGCAGCGAGCTCTTCCTCGCTGGCCTGACCCTTCTCGACGCGGATGGGCGCAGCGGCAACAACACTGCTCTCGGCAGGATTCACGACGATCTCGATTCTCCGTGACGGAATGGAAGACAGGTGGCGGAACGAGGGACGGGAGGAACGGGCGCGCCCCCAACTCCCCTACTGCGGCGGATTACCGTGCTTGCGCGCCGGCAGATCCGCATGCTTCGTCCGCAGCATCTCCAACGCCCGCACCAGCGTGTGCCGGGTCTCCGCCGGGTCGATGACGTCATCGACCAGACCGCGCTCGGCCGCGTAGTACGGGTGCATCAGCTCGGACTTGTACTCCTTGACCATGCGGCTGCGCATCGCCTCGGAGTCGTCCGCCTCGGCGATCTGCTTGCGGAAGATCACGTTGGCCGCGCCCTCCGCGCCCATCACCGCGATCTCGTTGGTCGGCCACGCATACGTCAGGTCGGCCCCGATGGACTGCGAGTCCATCACGATGTAGGCACCGCCGTACGCCTTGCGCAGCACGATGGAGATCCGCGGCACGGTCGCGTTGCAGTACGCGTAGAGCAGCTTGGCGCCGTGGCGGATGATGCCGCCGTGCTCCTGGTCGACGCCGGGCAGGAAGCCGGGGACGTCCAGCAGCGTGACGATCGGGATGTTGAACGCGTCGCACATCTGGACGAAGCGGGCGGCCTTCTCGGACGCCTCGATGTCCAGGACGCCGGCCAGCGACTGCGGCTGGTTGGCGATGATGCCGACCACCCGGCCGTCGAAGCGGGACAGCGCGCAGATGATGTTGGTGGCCCAGCGCTCGTGGACCTCCAGGTACTCGCCGTCGTCGACGATCTCCTCGATGACCTTGCGCATGTCGTACGGCCGGTTGCCGTCCGCCGGGACCAGGTCCAGCAGCGTCTCGCAGCTCCGGTCGACGGGGTCCTCGCAGGCCACCACCGGCGGGTTCTCCCGGTTGTTGGCCGGCAGCAGCGACAGCAGGTAGCGGACCTCTTCGAGGCAGGTGACCTCGTCGTCGTAGGCGAAGTGCGCCACGCCGGAGGTCTCGGCGTGCACATCGGCGCCGCCCAGGCCGTTCTGGGTGATCTCCTCGCCCGTGACGGCCCGCACCACGTCCGGACCGGTGATGAACATCTGCGAGGTCTCACGGACCATGAAGACGAAGTCGGTGAGGGCCGGCGAGTAGGCGGCACCGCCGGCGCACGGGCCGAGCATGACGCTTATCTGCGGGATGACGCCGGACGCCTTGGTGTTGCGCTGGAAGATGCCGCCGTAGCCGGCGAGCGCGGAGACGCCCTCCTGGATGCGGGCGCCGGCGCCGTCGTTGAGCGACACCAGGGGCGCACCGGCTTGGATGGCCATGTCCATGATCTTGTGGATCTTGGTGGCGTGGGCCTCGCCCAGGGCGCCGCCGAAGATCCGGAAGTCGTGCGCGTAGACGAAGACGGTCCGGCCGTGGACCGTGCCCCAACCGGTGATCACACCGTCCGTGTACGGCTTCTTGGCCTCCAGGCCGAAGCCGGTGGCGCGGTGCCGGCGGAGCGGCTCGACCTCGTTGAAGGAACCCTCGTCCAGCAGCAGGTCGATCCGCTCGCGGGCCGTCAGCTTGCCCTTGGCACGCTGCGCTTCGGTGGCTCGCTCGCTGGGGCCTCGCCGGACCTGCTCACGGATCGCGCGCAGTTCGGCGACGCGCCCGCGGGCGTCGTTGGCACCGGCGGGCACATCTTCGACAGTGGTCATGTATCGACGGTACGTGGGCGAGGCCCCGTACACCGATGTCGGTTTCGTACAACGTCGGGCGCGATTTCGTGGGCAGGCGGTACAGAACCACGCTGCACGCGGCCCGGCTGCTGGGCTGTGGCGGGGTGGACGCGGTGTCCAGCGTCTGTGTGGTGCCGACAAACGACGGGCGGGCGATGTTGTGCCGGTCGGTGGTCGGCGGGCCGGCCGGCGGCGGTCAGCGCAGCAGCACGGTGCAGGTGTGGGTGGCGCAGGCGGTGCCGGGGGTCAGGCGCAGCCGCAGGGCGTCGCCGGTGGCCAGGACCTCGACCGCGTCGTCGTGGGCGAGCACCGCGCGGACCGGCCGGGACCAGGTGAGCTCCAGGGGCGCGCCGGTGCGCTCGGGGGCCGCGGCGCACAGGGTCGCGGTGCGGCCGGCCCGGCCGGGGGTGCGACGGGTGCGGAGCAGGACGCTGGCCGGGCCATCGGCGGTGAGCGGCCCGGCGGTGCCGGCGCGCCAGAAGTTGGCGGCGGTGACGCCGAGCGGGGCGACGGCGACGGCCTGCCGGTCGGCGTCGTTGGCGAGGACGGTCAGCCAGTGCCGGTCGGCGGCGCGGGCGGCGAGGGCGTGCCGGTCGGCGCCGGGCATCAGCAGGTAGGCGTAGCCGGCGCCGGTGGGGTCGGTGCCGTGGTCGTGCCAGAGGGTGAGGTAGCGGCGGGTGTACGGGTCGGTGGTGGAGGTGTGGTTGATGTCGGACCAGCGGCCGGTGCGGTCCTCGCGCAGGACGTGCAGCGGGGCGCCGCCGGGGAAGACCCAGCCGCCGTGGCCGGCGAGGTGGGCCCAGTGGGCGCGGGGGAAGGCGGTGGTGCGGCCGGGGGCGGTGGGCTGGCGGACGCCGTCGACGGTGAGGGCGGCGGTGCCGCGGGCGCCGAGGTTGCGGTTGTCGACGACGGTCTCGGCGGGGACGCCGTCCCGGCAGGTGATGCCGGCGCCGAGGCAGACCACGCAGTCGGCGAGGGCGAACCAGGATTTCCGGGCGCGGAGGGTGGAGTCGAGGCCGCGGAGGTCCTGGCCGAGCGCGGCGTAGCTGCCGTCGGTGGTGCCGCCGACCCAACGGGCGTCGGGCCTCGGCTCGCCCCAGGGGCCGCCCGCGCCGTCGGCCAGGCGCTTGGTGGAGACGGTGGTGCCGGGGAGGCGGTAGGGGTCGACGGTCGGCCAGAAGGCGTCGGTGTACTGGTCGCCGGCGCGGCCCGCGGGCCACCAGGAGAGCATGCCGGCGCCGGTGTGCCAGCCGCGTTGGTTCTCGCCATTGCCGTTCTCGTAGTGGGCGATGCGGTCGGAGGCCATGGCCAGGCCGGCGGTCCAGCCGGGGCGGCGGTGCACGGCGCGGTCCATGGCGGGGAAGAGGCGGTGGCCGACGGGCTCGGGGGCGGCGGGGGCGGGGCCGGCGTCGACCGCGGCGAGGCGGGCGAGGTCGGCGACGGAGAACTGGCGGTCGGTGCGGACCGGCAGGGTGCGGTCGCGGGCGATGTGGCCCTTGATCAGGGCGTGCCAGCGGTCGCGTTCGGCGGCGCTCGCGGCCCCGGCGAGCAGGGCGATGCCGGCGAGCACGGCGTGGCCGTGGCGGTGGTCGCTGTGTAGGACGTGCCGGGGGTCGTTGCGCAGGTAACCGCGGCTGACCGCGCGGCCGTTGACGCCGTCCATCATCAACCCGTCGTGGAGCAGCGGCGCGTAGGCGTGCTCGACGCCGTCCAGGACGAGCTGCCGGTGGGGGTCGGTGACCTCCCAAGTGGAGCCGCTGAGCAGGGTGAAGAGCCGGCCGAGGCCGTCGAGGAGGACCGCGCCGTAGGTGCCGGAGTAGGCGACCCAGGTGTGCTGGACGAAGGAGCCGTCGGCGTAGAGGCCGTCGCCGTGGGTGACGTAGGGGAAGACCGGGGAGAGCGCGTCGCGGGCCAGGGCGATCTTGGCGGGGGCGCGGCCGAGGATGCCGCGGAGGGCGACGACGCGGCAGAGGTCGACGCGGTTGGCGCCGGTGCTGGTGCCGGCGTACGAGCCGAGGGCGCGGTCCGGGACGAAGTGGTCGACGGCGGCCAGGCAGCGGGCGCGCAGGGCGTCACCGGCGCCGCCGGGGAGGTGTTCGTCGAGGACGGCGAGGGTGTCGAGGAGGAGTCTGGGGCTGCCGATCTGCCATTCCCACCAGTTGCCGTAGGGGGTGGTGGCGGGGTGGTAGACGGTGCGGTCGAGGTGGTCCAGGCCGGCGCGGACGGCGACGGCGAGGTCGGCGTCGCCGGTGTGGCCGGTGCCGGGCTGGGCGCAGGCCAGGGCCATGGTGGCGAGCCGGTCGTAGCTGCGGGTGAGGCCGGCGGGCGGGTCGTAGGGGCTGTCCGGCCAGAGGGAGTCGGCGGTCGGGCGCATGGTCCGGCGGTAGCCGGCGGCGAGCTGGCCGGTCTCGTTGAGGGCGCCGGCGTACGGGGCGGCGGTGGGGTCGTAGCCGGTGCCGAGGGCGAGGTCGCACCAGCGGCGACGGAGGGTGGCGTAGGCGTCCCCGTCGGCGGCGTCGGCGGGCCGGGCGGCGGGGCCGAGGGTGAGGGCCAGGGCGCCGGCGGTGGTGGCGGTCAGGAATCCTCGGCGCGACCAGGCGGGCGGGGTGGCGGGCGACATGGTCGCTCCTCTCCGTGGCGTCAACTAGGGTGTGGCGCTGCGCACTTGGGAGTTCCCGATGGTCTAGCACGGGCTCGAACGGGGCGGCAATGACCGCGTCGGGGGGAGCCGATGTCACTCGTGCGGGGGAACCGTCCCACGCAAAGGTTGAAAGTTAAACGAGATTCCGCTACCGTGAATGTCGTTGAACATTAAACAAGAGCGGTTCAATGCCCCGCGGCGCGCATTCCCCGCCCGCGTCCGTCCCCGAGGAGGAGCCATGTCCCTGTTCCGCAAGCGCCCCGCCGCTGCCCCCGCCCCGACCGCGACCACCGCCGTCCTGGACGTGGACCCCGCACTGGCCGCCCTGACCGGCGACTACGCCATCGACCCGGCCCACAGCAGCATCGGCTTCAGCGTCCGGCACGCCATGGTCACCAACGTCCGCGGCACCTTCGGCAGTTACGAGGGCGCCCTGCATCTCGACGGGTCCGCCCCGGCCCGCTCCACCGCCACCCTCGACGTCACCATCGCCAGCGTCGACACCGGCATCGCCGACCGCGACGCCCACCTGCGCGGCGCGGACTTCTTCGACGCCGAGACCTTCCCGCGGATGACGTTCCGCTCCACCGCCGCCGAGGCGACCGGCGGCGACGGCTACCGGATCACCGGCGACCTGACCATCAAGGACGTCACCAAGCCGCTCACCATCGACCTGGAGTTCCACGGCGCGGCCACCGACGTCTACGGCGCCGAGCGGGTCGGCTTCGAGGGCAGCGCCGAGATCCTGCGCTCGGAGTGGGGCCTGACCTGGAACGCGGCGCTGGAGACCGGCGGCGTGATGGTCAGCGACAAGGTCAAGCTGGTCTTCGACATCTCGGCGGTGCGGGCGGGGAGTTGAGCGGGTGCGCGGGGGCGGGGCGGGTGGCCTCCACCGCCCACGCCCCCACGACCGCGGCGCTCCCCCGCGCCGCCGACGCTCACCCCTGCGGCTCGACCCCGGCCCGCAGCAACCCGTACGCATAGGCGTCGTCCAGCGCCTGCCAGGACGCCGCGATGACGTTCTCGGCGACGCCGACCGTGGACCACTCCCCCCGGCCGTCGCTGGTGGAGACCAGCACCCGGGTCGTCGAGCCGGTGCCCAACGCGCCCTCCAGGATGCGGACCTTGTAGTCCACCAGCTCCATCGTGGCCAACTGCGGGTAGATCCGCTCCAGGGCCACCCGCAGCGCCCGGTCCAGGGCGTTGACCGGACCGTTGCCCTCGGCCGTGGCGACGATCCGCTCGCCCTTGGCCCACAGCTTCACGGTGGCCTCGTTGGCGTGGGTGCCGTCGGGGCGGTCCTCGACGATGGCCCGCCAGGACTCCACGGTGAAGTAGCTCAGCGGCGTACCGCCCTCGCCCGCCCGCCGCAGCTCGTCGCGGAGCAGCAGCTCGAACGACGCGTCGGCGGCCTCGTAGGTGTAGCCGGCCAGTTCGCGCTCCTTGACCCGCTCGACGACCCGGCCGACCAGCTCCCGGTCGTCGCTCAGGTCGATGCCGAGCTCCTTGCCCTTGAGCTCGATCGAGGCCCGGCCGGCCATGTCGGAGACCAGCATCCGCATGGTGTTGCCGACCAGCGCGGGGTCGATGTGCTGGTAGAGATCCGGGTCCACCTTGATCGCGGAGGCGTGCAGCCCGGCCTTGTGGGCGAACGCCGAAACCCCCACGTAGGGCTGGTGGGTGGAGGGCGTGAGATTGACGACCTCGGCGATGGCGTGCGAGATCCGGGCGGTCTCAGCCAGCTTGCCGGGCGGCAGGACCGGGCGCCCGTACTTCAGCTCCAGGGCGGCGACGACCGGGAAGAGGTTGGAGTTACCGACCCGTTCGCCGTAGCCGTTGGCGGTGCACTGGACGTGGGTGGCGCCGGCGTCGACCGCGGCCAGGGTGTTGGCGACCGCGCAGCCGGTGTCGTCCTGGGCGTGCACGCCGAGCCGGGCGCCGGTGTCCGCGAGGACGGTGCGGACCACCGCGGTCACCTGCGCCGGCAGCATCCCGCCGTTGGTGTCGCAGAGCACCACGACGTCGGCACCGGCCTCGTGGGCGGTGCGCACGACCGCCTTGGCGTACTCCGGGTCCAGCGCGTAGCCGTCGAAGAAGTGCTCGCAGTCGAGGAAGACCCGGCGGCCCTGGGCGCGCAGGTGCGCGACGGTGTCGCGGACCATCGCGAGGTTCTCCTCGGGCGTGGTGCGCAGCGCCAGTTCCACGTGTCGGACGTGGGACTTGGCGACCAGGGTGATGACCGGGGCCCCCGAGTCCAGCAGCGCGGCGACCTGCGGGTCGTCCTCGACGCGGACGCCGGCCTTGCGGGTGGCGCCGAACGCGACCAACTGGGCGTGCCGGAAGTCGATCTCCGCGCGGGCGCGCTCGAAGAACTCGGTGTCCCGCGGGTTGGCGCCGGGCCAGCCGCCCTCGATGAAGCCGACGCCGTAGTCGTCCAGATGACGGGCGATGGTCAGCTTGTCGGCGACGGTCAGGTTGATGCCCTCGCGCTGGGCGCCGTCGCGGAGCGTGGTGTCGAATACGTGGAAGTCGTCGGGGACGGCGGCTTCGGGTACGTCCGTCATGCTGGTCAAGGCTCCTGTCGGATCTCGGTCTACCGGAATGCCCGGTTCCACCGTCCCTCCATGATCCCTCGCGCTGCGCCTCCGGTGCAGGGGTGGGCCCCGGAAACGAAAAAACCCCTCGCGGGTGCGAGAGGTCTGCGCGCGGGTCTGGGACGACGGTGGCCACGCCGTACTCGGGTCGTACGGGGCGGTCACTGCGGACCGGCGCGCCTGCTGCCAATAATCATGGCGAACGAGAGCACGGGGGCAGTGTGGCACACCACCGCCCCCGGCACGGCGTCGTCTCAGGATGCGAGCGCCCGGTCCTGGTCCGCGCTCCCGTCGCCGCGCGCCGTCCCGACGCGGCCCAGGTCGATGGTCCGGGTCTCCCGCATCGTCAGGTAGACGACCAGGGAAACCGCCGCGCAGCCGGAGACGTACCAGGCGAAGCCGGACTCGATGCCGGCGTTCTTGAACCACAGGGCGACGTACTCGGCCGTGCCGCCGAAGAGGGCGTTGGCGATGGCGTAGGGCAGCGCGACACCCAGCGCGCGGATGCCGGTGGGGAACAGCTCGGCCTTCACACAGGCGTTGATGGAGGTGTAGCCGGTGACCACGACCAGGGCCAGCAGCGACAGTCCGAGCGCGGGCCAGAAGGAGCCGGCGTGCTTGAGCATCGTCATGATCGGCACGGTCAGGAGGGTGGAGCCGACCGCGAAGGTGATCAGCAGCGGGCGGCGGCCGATCCGGTCCGACAGATGGCCGGCCAACGGCTGGAGACACATGAAGAGGAACAGCGCGCAGAAGCTCACCAGGGAGGCGGTGGGCTTGGACAACCCGGCGGTGCCGGAGAGGTACTTGGTGAGGTAGGTGGTGTACGTGTAGTACGCCACGGTGCCGCCCATGGTGAGGGCGATGACCAGGAACGCCTCGCGCTTGTGGGCCCACAGCGCCTTCATGGTGCCGCGGTCGGGGTCGGTGCGGGCCTGGTCGTCCTCGGCGTAGACCTCGGTCTCCAGCATGGTGCGGCGCAGGTAGAAGACGATGCCGGCGCCCAGCGCGCCGACGATGAACGGGATCCGCCAGGCCCAACTGTGCAGCGCCTCCTCGGACATGGTGCGCTGGAGGACGATCTGGAGGGCCAAGCCCAGCAGTTGGCCGGCGGTCATCGACACGTACTGGAAGCTGGAGGCGAAGCCGCGGCGTTCGGGCGCGGACGCCTCGGTGAGGTAGGTGGCGCTGGCCGCGTACTCGCCGCCGACCGAGAGGCCCTGGAGCATCCGGGCCACCAGGAGGACGGCGATGCCGCCGTAGCCGGCGACGGCGTAGGTGGGGGCGACGGCGATCAGGACGGCCGAGGCGGACATCAGGGTCACGGTCAGGGTGAGGGCGGCCTTGCGGCCCCGGCGGTCACCGACCCGGCCGAGCAGCCAGCCGCCGACCGGGCGCAGGAAGAAGCCGACGGCGAAGATCCCCATGGTGTTCATGAGGTTGGCGGTGTCGTTCCCCTTGGGGAAGAACGCGTCGGCGAAGTACACCGCGAAACTGGCGTAGACGAACCAGTCGAACCACTCCACCATGTTGCCGGCCGAGCCGACCCAGATCTTCTTCCACTGCTCTCGTCCCATAGCCGATCACGGTCGTCGAGAGCGGGCCCTTCGGCAAGGGTGGCGGCGGCAACGATCACGCGTACTTGCGTGCCTTGCGGTCACGGCGGCCGCGGCCCGGGCCGGTGCGGTGGCGGTCAGTCCCCGGGCGGGGTGAGCGCCTCGTCCAGGAAGTGCCGGACCTCGCGGCGCGCCCCGTCGCGGTCGGTGCCGGGCAGGCCGACGACGAGGTGGGTGCCGAAGCCGTCCAGGAGGGCGCGGGTGCGGGTGGCGAAGCGCTCGGCGTCGACGGGCCGGAACTCGCCCTTGGAGGCGCCCTCGACGAGCAGCGCGACCAGGTCGCGGTGCCAGGCCAGTTCGAGGTCGAGCTGGCGCTGGCGGGTCTCGTCGTCGGCGTTCTGGGAGCGGACCCAGACCTCCAGCCAGAGCGTCCAGCGCGGGTCGCGGTGGCCCTCGGGGAGGTAGAGGTCGACCAGGGCGTCCAGCCGCTCACGGGCGGAGACCTGGCGGGCGAGGGTGGCCCGGCGGTCGGCGCCGAGCTGCTCCTCGCTCCACTGGAGGGTCTGCAGCAGCAGCTCGTCCTTGGTGCCGAAGTAGTAGAGGATGTGGCCGCTGCTCATCCCGACCTCGCGGCCCAGCCCCGCCATGGTCAGCCGGTCCAGCCCCTCGGTGGCGATGGTGGCCATCGCCGCGGCCAGCACCTGCTCGCGCGGCTGGCTGAGCCGCCGCCGGGGACGGCGTACGGGACCGGGCACGGGGACCTCCGGGGTCGGGGCGGGCCTGGTGGGTCAGACCCTCGGTTGCTGCTGGGTGATGCAGTGGATGCCGCCACCCGCTGCGAAGATCGTACGGGCGTCGACCAGGGTCACGTCGCGGCCGGGGAAGAGCCGGCGGAAGAGCGCGGCCGCCTCCTCGTCGCGCGGGTCGTCGAAGGCGCACAGGACGATGCCGCCGTTGCACTGGAGGTGGTTGAGGTAGGAGTAGTCGACCGGTTCGCCGGCCACCTCGACGACGGTGGGCGCCGGGACCTCCACGACCTCCAGGTGCCGGCCGCGGGCGTCGGTGGCGGCGCGCAGCAGCTTGCCGAGCTCGGTGCAGATGGCGTGGTCGGGGTGGCCGGGGTCGGGCTGGGTGTGCAGCATCACCACGCCGGGGCGGGCGAAGGCGGCGACGATGTCGACGTGGCCGCGGGTGCCGAACTGGCCGTAGTCGGCGTACAGTCCGCGCGGCAGCCAGATGGCCTTGGCGGTGCCGAGGTGGGCGTGGATCTCCGCCTCGACCTCCTCCTTGCTGCGGCCGGGGTTGCGGCCCGGGTCGAGCTGGACGGTCTCGGTGAGCAGGACGGTGCCCTCGCCGTCGACGTGGATGCCGCCGCCCTCGTTGACCAGGGAGGTGGCGTAGCGGCGGGCGCCGGCGAGGTCGGCGACCTGCTCGGCGATCTGCGCGTCGCGGTCCCAGACGGCCCAGTCCTGGGCGCCCCAGCCGTTGAACACCCAGTCGACGGCGGCCAGTTGGCCGTTGCCGTCGGTGAGGAAGGTGGGGCCGATGTCGCGCATCCAGGCGTCGTCGAGGGGGCGTTCGACGAGGTCGATGCCGTCGCCGAGCAGGGCGCGGGCGCCGTCCAGTTGGCCGGGGCTCGCGACGACGGTGACCGGCTCGTACCGCCGGACCGCACGGGCGATGGCGGCCCAGGCGCGGCGGGCCTCGGCGAGCGAGGCGTCGCCCTCGGCGCCGAAGGTGAAGTTGGGGCCGGGCCAGGCCATCCAGGTGCGCTCGTGCGGGGCCCACTCGGGGGGCATCCGGAAGCCGTCGGCGGCAGGGGTGTTCATAAGGGTCCTCGGTCCTCGGAAGGTGCGCTCAGGTCGCGGAGCGGAAGGGGGCGTGGGGCGGGACGGTGTCCCGGGGCGGTGGGTGCGGGCCGGCGGCCGGTGGCGTCAGAGGAAGTAGAGCCTGGACAGCGAGACGACGTCGGCCGGTTCGGAGCGCATCGGCTCGCCGTCGAGGGTGACCAGTCCGGTGCGGGGGTCGACCTGGACGTCGCCGATGCGGGCGTTGTGGATCAGGTCGCGGGGGCCGATGCCGCGGGTGCCGCGGACGGCGACCCGGCGCCGGCGGGTGGGCAGGGTGTCGCCGCCCTGTTGGGCCGCGGCGCCGGCGACGAAGGCCACCGAGATCTCGGCCGGGGTGGCGCCGTGCGCCCCGAACTGCGGCCCCAGCACCAGGGGTTCGCAGGTGTCGGTGGCGGCGTTGGGGTCGCCGGTGACGCCGTAGGCGGGGAAGCCGGACTTGAGGACCAGTTGCGGTTTGGCGCCGAAGAACTGCGGCTGCCACAGCACGAGGTCGGCCATCTTGCCGACCTCGATCGATCCGACCTCGTGCGAAAGGCCGTGCGCGAGGGCGGGGTTGATGGTGAGTTTGGCGATGTAGCGCAGGACGCGGGCGTTGTCGTCGTGCGGGCCGTCGCCCTCGGTCGGGCCGAGTTCGGCCTTCATCTTGCCGGCCATCGCGAAGGTGCGGCGGACGGTCTCGCCGGCCCGGCCCATGCCCTGGGCGTCGGAGGAGGTGATGCCGATCGCCCCCAGGTCGTGCAGCACGTCCTCGGCGCCCATGGTGCCGGCCCGGATGCGGTCGCGGGCCATGGCGGCGTCGCCGGGCAGGTCGGTCTTCAGGTCGTGAACGGAGACGATCATGCCGTAGTGCTCGGCGACCGCATCCCGCCCGAAGGGGAGGGTGGGGTTGGTGGAGGAACCGATGACGTTGGGCACGCCGGCCATCTTCAGGACGTTGGGGACGTGCCCGCCGCCGCAGCCCTCGATGTGGAAGGCGTGGATGGTGCGGCCGTCCAGGACGCCCAGGGTGTCCTCGACCGACAGGCACTCGTTCAACCCGTCGCTGTGCAGGGCGACCTGGACGTCGTGGTCCTCGGCGACCCGCAGGGCGGTGTCCAGGGCGCGGGCGTGCGCGCCCATGTCCTCGTGGACCTTGAAACCCAACGCGCCGCCCTCGGCCAGCGCCTCGACCAGCGGGGCCTGGTCGGAGGACGAACCACGGCCCAGGAAGCCGATGTTGACCGGCCAGGCGTCGAAGGCGCCAAACGCATGGCCCAGCGCCCAGGGGGAGTTGACGCCGACGCCCCAGACCGGGCCGAACTCCTGGCCGATGATGGTGGTCACGCCGGAAGCCAGCGAGGCTTCCATCACCCGCGGGGAGAGCAGGTGGACGTGGGTGTCGATGGCACCGGCGGTGGCGATCATCCCCTCGCCGGAGACGATCGAGGTGCCCGTGCCGACGACGACGTCGACGCCGTCGAGAGTGTCGGGGTTACCGGCCCGACCGATGGCGTGGATGCGCCCCGCGCGGATGCCGATGGAGGTCTTGCGGATGCCCTGGACCGCATCGATCACCAGGACGTTGCTGATCACCACGTCGCAGGTCTCGCGCACCGCGGCGGCCTTGAGGTGCAACCCGTCACGGGCGGTCTTGCCGAAGCCGGCCAGGAACTCCTCACCGCGCTTCTGCGAGTCGGACTCCACCCGGACGACCAGCCCGCTGTCGCCCAGGACAACCCGGTCACCGGCACGCGGACCATGGACCGCGGCGTACTCGTGCGGGTCGATGCTCCGGGTCATCCCTGCTCCTCCGCTCCCAGATAGCCGCAGGCGGCGGCCCGCCGCAGCGCTTCGGTCTTGGCGCCCGGCGCGTCCAGCGGGCCGTCGACGAGCCCGGCGAAGCCGATCGCGATCCGCTCGCCACCGATCGGCACCAGCCCGACCTCACTCACCCCACCGGGATCGAACCGCACCGACGAGCCCGCCGGGACGCACAACCGCATGCCGTAGGCGGCCCCGCGGTCGAACTCCAACCGGGGGTTGACCTCGAAGAAGTGGAAGTGCGAGGTGACGCTGATCGGCACGGTCGCGGTGTTGCGGACCGTGAGCGTCAACGCGGGCTCGGGCTCCGGATCGGCCGGACCGGGCAACACCGCACCCGGGGCGCGCTCGCCGAGTCCACCGCCCTGGAACGGATCGCTGACCACCGCGAGCCGGGAACCGTCGTCGAAGACGGCCTCCACATGCACCTCGGTGACGACATCGGCCACCCCCGGCAGCACGTCATCGGGGCCCAACACGCTGCGGGCCGCCTCGATGGCCTGCGCGAGGCGGCGCCCGTCCCGCGCCGCCTCGCAGACCGTGTCGGCGATCAACGCGGTCGCCTCGGGCACGTTCAGCCTCAGTCCGCGAGCCCGCCGGGCCCGCGCCAGTTCCGCCGCGCCGAACAACAGCAGTCGGTCGCGTTCCGTGGGGGTGAGCCGCATCCGGTCCCTTCCTCCCGCTCGAATTGAGCGCCACTCTAACTCGGAATTCATCATTCCGAAACCATTGACCTAGTCGGGAAGTGTGCTTCATATTGAGCGTCGCTCTAATGGATGGCTTGAACTGATCGTTCTTAGAGCATCACTCAAAAGTCCTCGCCGGCGCGAGCCCCCACTTCGTAGGCATCGCCGACGAACGCCCCACCCACCGACGGAGCACCGCACCAGCACCGCTTCGAAACCTTTTCGTTCCGGCCTCTCAGGGGAGCCCTCATGCCGATAGAACAACGCGGAGTCGACACCGTCCCGGACGAGGAGCGGACCAGTCGCCCGCGTGACCTGGTCTCCATCCTGCTCGGCTCGAACCTCGCGCTCGGCGTGGTGATCTTCGGCTGGCTCCCGGTCTCCTTCGGCCTCGGCTTCTGGGGTTCGGTCACCTCCCTCGCCGCCGGCACCCTGGTGGGCGCGCTGCTGACCGCGCCGCTCGCCCTGGTCTCGCTGCGCAGCGCGACCAACCTCTCCACCTCCAGCGGCGCCTTCTTCGGCGTCCGCGGCCGGCTCATCGGCTCGGTGATCGGGCTGCTGCTCTCGCTCGGCTACACCGCGCTGACCCTGTGGGTCGGCGGCGACGCGATGGTCGACTGCCTGCACCGCCTCACCGGCCTGCCGGCCGACGGGGCGGCGTACGCGCTCGTCTACGCGGTGCTGGCCGCGGCCACCGCCGTCGGCGCGGTCTACGGCTACAAGGTGCTGCTGCGGCTCAGCAAGGTGCTCGCGGTGGGCCTGACGGTCCTGCTGGTGATCGGCCTCCTCGCCTACGCCCACCACTTCAGCACCGGCCCGGTGCCCGGCGTCCACTACGCGCTCGGCGGCTACTGGCAGACCTGGCTGCTCTCCGCGGTCTCCGCCGGCCTGAGCGGCCCGATCGCCTTCATCACCCTGCTCGGCGACTACAGCCGCTACATCTCCCCGCGCCGCCACACCTCCAAGGCGGTCTTCGGCGCCACCTACCTCGGGCTGGTGCTCGGCCTGCTGGTGCCGCAGCTCTTCGGCACGTTCAGCGCGCTCGCGGTCGGCGCCGGCACCGACTACGCCGGCCCTTTGGTCGCCGGGGCACCCGCCTGGTACCTGGTGTTCCTGCTGCTCAACGCCTCGGCCGGATCGGCCGGCAACTCCGGGTTGATGCTCTACAGCATGGGCCTGGACCTGGACGCGATCCTGCCGCGCGCCACCCGCACCCAGGCCACCTACGTCGTCGCCGCGCTCGCCACCGTGCTGGTCTACGTCGGCCACTTCCTGTGGGACGCGCAGAACGCGATGACCTCCTTCGTCCTGCTGATGACCGCCATCGGCACGCCGTGGGCGGTCATCACCGTGATCGGCTTCGTCCGCTGCCGCGGCGTCTACGACGCGGAGTCGCTCCAGGTCTACAACCGCGGCACGGTCGGCGGCGTGTACTGGTTCAAGGCCGGCTGGAACGTGCGGGCCGCGCTCGCCTGGGCGCTGGGCTCAGCGGTCGGCCTGCTGGCCGTCGGCTCCCCCTACGAGGGGCCGCTGCTGCACCTCACCGGCGGCATCGACATGAGCTTCCTGCTGGCCGCCGCCACCGCCGCCGTCGTCTACCTCGCCCTGGTCGCCCGGCAGTCGCGCCCGGTGCCGCCGCTGCACCCGGCTGCGACGCCGACCCGGGAGGCGCCCGCCGAGGTCGGCTGACCCGCCGGCCCGCGCGCGCGGACGGCGAAGGCCGCCCCGGCGGGGAGCCGGGGCGGCCTTCGAAGGTGTCCGGGAGACGCGGGCCGTCAGCCGATGCGGTGCATCCAGCCGTGCGCGTCGGGGACCACCCCGCGCTGGATGTCCAGCAGCGCCTCGCGCAGCTTCAGCGTGACCTTGCCCGGCTCGCCGCCGGACTCGTGCCACTCGGCGCCCGCGCGCTTGACCGTGCCGACCGGGGTGATCACCGCGGCGGTGCCGCAGGCGAAGACCTCGGTGAGCGCGCCGCTGGCGGAGTCGTTCTGCCACTGGTCGCAGGAGACCCGGCCCTCCTCCGCCTCGTAGCCGAGGTCGCGGGCGACGGAGAGCAGCGAGTCGCGGGTGACGCCGGGCAGCAGCGAGCCGGTCAGCGTCGGGGTGACGATCTTGTCGCCGTAGACGAAGTAGAGGTTCATCCCGCCCAGTTCCTCGACCCAGGTGTGCTCCACGGCGTCGAGGTAGGCGACCTGGTCGCAGCCGCGGGCCGCGGCCTCGGCCTGGGCCAGCAGCGACGCGGCGTAGTTGCCGCCGGTCTTGGCGTCGCCCATGCCGCCGGGGACGGCCCGCACCCGGTCCTCGGACAGCCAGATGGAGACCGGCTTGACGCCGCCGGGGAAGTAGGCGCCGGCGGGCGAGGCGATGACGACGAAGAGGTACTCGTTGGCGGGCTTGACGCCCAGCCCGACCTCCGTGGCGATCATGAACGGGCGCAGGTAGAGCGACTCCTCGCCGCCGTGCGGCGGCACCCAGTCCTGGTCCTGCTGGACCAGCAGGTCACAGGCGGCCAGGAAGGTCTCGACCGGCAGCTCCGGCATCGCCAGCCGGCGGGCGGACGCCTGGAAGCGCCGGGCGTTGGCGTCCGGACGGAAGGTGGCGACGCTGCCGTCGGGCTGGCGGTACGCCTTCAGCCCCTCGAAGATCTCCTGGGCGTAGTGCAGGACGTTGGTCGCCGGGTCGAGGGAGAGCGGACCGTAGGGCACGAGCTGCCCGTCGTGCCAACCGCGCCCCTCGGTCCACTTGATCGTCACCATGTGGTCGGTGAAGTACCGGCCGAAACCGGGGGCGGCGAGGATCTTCTCCCGCTCCGCCGCGGGCAGCGGATGCGCGGAGGGCTTGAGCTCGATGGTGGGCGTCGTCATGTATCCGTGTCCTTCGCTGCGTGTCCGATACCGGGGGTACTCCCCACCCAGCGTGCGCCGGGGAGGATCACCGGCCCTCCGGCCGGGGGCGTTCCCCGCTCGCCGCACCGGTGCGGTGGGGAGCGGCCGCACACCGTCGTCCCGTGGCCGTACCGGTCGTTACTGGGACGTTTCGAGTTTCCGACCGACGGCCCCTCGTCCGATTATCGCGCGTGGGTGTCCGCCTCTGGAACCGGTGTGCGCGGCCCGCGTCAGATGGTGGCATCCGACCCGCCGGTTGCCCAGACGGGCCGGGGTCGGGGTATGCGGACAGCGCCGGACCGTGGTCGGCCCGGCGCTGTCGGTACTGCTGGTGCGTCGGGCGTCAGCCCGCTACGCGTGCGGCGAGCGCGTCCCCGATCTGGTCGGTGGTGCGGGCCGTACCGTCCCTGGCCTCCAGGTCGGCGGCGACCTCCGCCTCGATGCGGGCCGCCTGCTCGTCGAGGCCGAGGTGCCGGAGCAGCAGGGCGACGGAGAGGATGGTGGCGGTCGGGTCGGCCTTGCCGGTGCCCGCGATGTCCGGCGCGGAGCCGTGCACCGGCTCGAACATCGAGGGGAACTCCCCGGTGGGGTTGATGTTCCCGGAGGCGGCCAGGCCGATGCCGCCGGTGACGGCCGCGGCGAGGTCGGTGAGGATGTCGCCGAAGAGGTTGTCGGTGACGATCACGTCGAACCGCTCGGGCTGGGTGACGAGGAAGATCGTCGCCGCGTCGACGTGCAGGTAGTCGGTGGTGACCTCGGGGTACTCCCGGCCGACCTTGTCGAAGATGTTCTTCCACATGTGGCCGGCGTAGACCAGGACGTTGTTCTTGTGCACCAGCGTCAGCTTCTTGCGCGGGCGGGAGTTGGCCCGCTCGTAGGCGTCCCGGACCACCCGCTCCACGCCGTAGGCGGTGTTGACGCTGACCTCGGTGGCGACCTCGGCGGGGGTGCCGGTGCGCAGGCTGCCACCGTTGCCGGTGTACGGGCCCTCGGTGCCCTCGCGGACGACGACGAAGTCGATGTCGGGGCGGCCGGCCAGCGGCGTCGCGGTGTTCGGGAAGAGCTTCGAGGGACGCAGGTTGACGAAGTGGTCGAAGGCGAAGCGGAGTTTGAGCAGCAGTCCGCGCTCCAGGACGCCGGACGGCACCGAGGGGTCGCCGATCGCGCCGAGCAGGATCGCGTCGTGCTCCTTGAGCGCCGCCAGCTCCGCGTCCGGGAGGGTCTCGCCGGTGCGGTGCCAGCGCCTGGCCCCGAGGTCGTACTCCTTGGTTTCCAGCTTGACGTCCTGCGGGAGGACCGCGGTCAGGACCTTCAGGCCCTGCGCCACGACTTCCTGGCCGATTCCGTCACCGGGGATCACTGCGAGGCGAATGCTGCGAGACATGCCTGGACCCTACTCTTCGTCCCATTGATTGACACGTCATGTCCGACATGCGGACAGGGTGCACCGGCCGACAGCCAGCGGCCATCCGCCGTTCACCCGCGGGCCCCACCGCCGTCGGTCGGACTTGTCAGATTCGGCCACATGACTGCACACCCCCGGGGGGAGCGCCCCCAGCCCTCGCACACCCCCCGCGTCGGCATACCGGAGCACCTCGCGGCCCGGATGACCATGCCCGAGCAGCACGAGTACCTCCGCACCAAGCTGACCCGCCGGGGCCTGCTGCGCAGCTCCGCGGTGACCGCCGGCATGGTCGCCGGCGCCGGCCTGCTGACCGCCCCGGCCGCGCAGGCCGCTCAGCCCGCCGGCCCGACGCTGCTCTCCGCGCCCGCCACCGCCGCCGTCGACGGCCACCTGGTCGCCCCGTTCGGCCGCCACCTCGCCTTCGGCGCCGATCCGCGGACCCAGATGCGGGTGTCCTGGCAGGTGCCGTTCGCGGTCAAGCGGCCGTTCCTGCGGGTCGGTTCGACCCCCTGGGACCTGGGCCGCAAGGTCCCGGCGGAGGTGCGCCACCTGCACACCCCGGCGCTGTCCGGCAAGCTGCCGGCGGTCGACCAGTTCTATCTGCACGCGGCCCTGGACGGCCTGCGCCCGGGCACCACCTACTACTACGGCGTCGGCCACGACGGCTTCGACCCCGCCGACCCGCGCCACTTCGGCACCGTCGGCACCTTCCGCACCGCGCCGGCCCGCGCCGAGAAGTTCGTCTTCACCGCCTTCGGCGACCAGGGCGTCAGCTACCACGCGCTCGCCAACGACCAGTTGATCCTGGGGCAGAACCCGTCCTTCCACCTGCACGCGGGCGACATCTGCTACGCCGACCCGGACGGCCAGGGCTCCGAGCACGACACCTACGACGCCCGCACCTGGGACCAGTTCCTCGCCCAGACCGAGACGGTGGCCAAGTCGGTGCCGTGGATGGTGACCACCGGCAACCACGACATGGAGGCGTGGTACTCCCCCAACGGCTACGGCGGCCAGTCGGCCCGCTGGTCGCTGCCGACCAACGGCCCGGACCCCCAACACGCCCCCGGCGTCTACTCGTTCACCTACGGGAACGTCGCGGTGATCGCCCTGGACGCCAACGACGTCTCCTACGAGATCCCCGCCAACGCCGGCTACACGCAGGGCCGACAGACCCGCTGGCTGGACCGCCGGCTCGGCGAGCTGCGCGCCGCCCACGGCATCGACTTCCTGGTGGTCTTCTTCCACCACTGCGCCTTCTCCACCACCAACTCGCACGCCTCGGAGGGCGGGGTCCGGGACGCCTGGCTGCCGCTCTTCGAGAAGCACCAGGTGGACCTGGTGATCAACGGCCACAACCACGTCTACGAGCGCACCGACGCCCTCAAGGGCGGCCACGTGGCCAAGCGGGTCCCCGTCGGGGAGACCGTCGACGCCGCGCACGAGGGCATCGTCTACGTCACGGCCGGCGGCGCCGGGAAGTCGCTGTACGACTTCCCCGTGCCCGACAGCTACGAGGGCCACGTGAAGGACCTCGACCACGTGGACACCTACCACTGGATCAAGGGCGGGGCGAAGGCCAAGGAGAGCGTCGAGTGGTCCCGGGTCCGCTACACCGGCTACTCGTTCATCGCCGTCGAGGTCACCCCGGGCGCCCGGCCCAGGATGGCGGTCACCGCCCTCGCCGAGTCCGGTGAGCGCATCGACCACTTCGCGGTCACCCGGTCCCGCCGCCGACACTGACCGCCCGCACCACCGCGCGAAGGGGCGCCCGGGACCAACTCCCGGGCGCCCCTTCGCGCATGAGCGGGGTCGGCGTGGCTCAGTGACCGGTGGCGCCGCCGTTGTCGCGGCGGTCGAGTGCGCGCTGGAGGGCGGCCGCGGCGTTGCGGCGGTCGGCGTCGTTGGTCTGACGGGAGGAGTGACGGGTCCTGCGGACGATGGTCTCGGCCATGATGCGCGTCTCCAATGCCAAAGCCCCGAGCTGAAGGGGTGCGTCGAAGAAGAGGGGTGGGTGGTGCAGGGATGGCCAAAGGGGCGGGGGCCGCGGCACCACAGGGGTCACCTGCGCTCGGCGTGCCGGGCCGCATCCGCGTTCGCTGGATGGAGCGAAGCGTTCGGCTTCTACAAAGCTAGGCCAGCGCGGCCGTGCTGTCTGCACAATTACTTGGGCTTCCTACTATTTGAGACGGAAGCGACCCGGCAGCCGGAAACGCCGAGGGCCCGGCCCCCCGAAAAGGGGAGGCCGGGCCCTCGGCAGGGGCGGGTGTCAGCCCATGTGCGGGTACCGGTAGTCGGTCGGCGGGACCAGCGTCTCCTTGATGGAGCGGGTCGAGGTCCAGCGCATCAGGTTCTGCTTGGCGCCGGCCTTGTCGTTGGTGCCGGAGGCCCGGCCGCCGCCGAACGGCTGCTGGCCGACGACGGCGCCGGTGGGCTTGTCGTTGATGTAGAAGTTGCCCGCGGCGAACCGCAGCCGCTCGCAGGTGGCGACGGCCGCGGCGCGGTCCTGGGCGATGACGGCACCGGTCAGGCCGTAGGCCGAGGCGGACTCCATCTGGTCCAGCATCGCCCCGTAGCCGCCCTCGACCGAGTCGTCGTAGACGTACACGCCGAGGATCGGGCCGAAGTACTCGTCCTTGAAGATCTCGTTCTCCGGGTCGGTGGAGACCAGGACCGTCGGGCGGACGAAGTAGCCCACGCTGTCGTCGTAGGTGCCGCCGGCCACGACCTCGACGGTCGGGTCGGCCTTGGCGCGGTCGATCGCCGCCTTGTTCTTGGCGAACGAGCGCTCGTCGATGACGGCGCCCATGAAGTGCGCCAGGTCGGTGACGTCACCCATGGTCAGGGCGTCGACCTCGGCGGCGAACTCCTCCTTGAAGCCGGCGTTCCACAGCGAGGCCGGGACGTAGGCGCGGGAGGCCGCGGAGCACTTCTGCCCCTGGAACTCGAAGGCGCCGCGGGTCATGGCGGTCTTCAGCACGGCGCGGTCGGCCGAGGGGTGGGCGACGATGAAGTCCTTGCCGCCGGTCTCGCCGACCAGCCGCGGATAGGTCTTGTACGCCTCGATGTTGGTGCCGACCGTCTTCCAGAGGTACTGGAAGGTCCTGGTCGAGCCGGTGAAGTGGATGCCGGCCAACTCGGGGTGGGTCAGGGCCACTTCGGAGACGTCCTTGCCGTCGCCGGTGACGAGGTTGATGACGCCGGGCGGCAGGCCGGCCTCCTCCAGCAGGCGCATCAGCAGCACCGCGGCGAAGGTCTGCGTCGGGGACGGCTTCCAGACCACGACGTTGCCCATCAGGGCGGGGGCGGTGGGGAGGTTGCCGGCGATCGCGGTGAAGTTGAAGGGCGTGATCGCGTAGACGAAGCCTTCGAGGGGGCGGTGGTCGGAGCGGTTCCAGACGCCCGGGGAGTTCACCGGCGGCTGCTCGGCCAGGATCTGCCGCGCGAAGTGGACGTTGAAGCGCCAGAAGTCGACCAGCTCGCAGGGGGTGTCGATCTCGGCCTGCTGGGCGGTCTTGGACTGGCCGAGCATGGTGGCGGCGGCCAGCGTCTCGCGCCAGGGACCGGCGAGCAGGTCGGCGGCCTTGAGGATGATCGCGGCACGGTCGTCGAAGGGCATCGCGCGCCAGGCGGGGGCGGCGGCCAGCGCGGCGTCCACCGCGTCCTGGGCGTCCTGGACGGTGGCGTTGGCGTACGTGCCCAGGCGGGCGGAGTGGTGGTGCGGCTGCACGACGTCGAAGCGCTCGCCGCCGCCCATCCGCCGCTCACCGCCGATGGTCATCGGCAGCTCGATGGGGTTGCCGGCCAGCTCCTTGAGCTTGGCCTCCAGGCGGAAGCGCTCCGGGCTGCCCGGGGCGTAGCTGTGCACCGGCTCGTTCACCGGCACGGGGACCTGGGTCACAGCGTCCATAGCGGCCGTGTCTCCTTACGCTTGCGATCGTCGTTCGCGATCGTTTCGTTGTCGTACGTCGGTGTACGTCGGTCGTGCCGAGGCCACTGCCACGGCGGGTGTCCCGGAGGCGGCGGTGAAGGCGCCGCCCCCGGAGGTTTCCCCCACTTCCAGAATCCACCCATAGGCTCTCAAAAGGGATGGTAAATCCCGCCCCAAAAGAGCCGGTCGGCAGGGGTCAGCCGCGGGTGGCCAGGGACCTCAGGAAGAAGGCCAGGTTGGCGGGGCGCTCGGCGAGCCGGCGCATGAAGTAGCCGTACCAGTCCGTCCCGTACGGGATGTAGACCCGCATCCGGTGGCCCTCCTCCACCAGGCGCCGCTGCTCCGCCTCGCGGATGCCGAACAGCATCTGGAACTCGTAGTCGGCGGGCTTGCGGCCGCTGCGGTGCGCCAGCTCCTGGGCGATGGCGACCATCCGCGGGTCGTGGGACCCGACCATCGGGTAGCCCTTCCCCGCCATCAGGATCTTCAGGCAGCGCACATAGGCCCGGTCGACCTCCCGCTTGTCCTGGAACGCGACCGCCGCGGGCTCCTTGTACGCGCCCTTGACCAGTCGCACCCGGGAGCCTTCCCCGGCCAGTGCGCGGCAGTCGTCCTCGGTGCGGAAGAGGTAGGACTGCAGCACCGCGCCGGTCTGCGGGAACCGCTCGCGCAGCTCCTTGAGGATCGCCAGGGTGGAGTCGACCGTGGTGTGGTCCTCCATGTCCAGCGTCACGGTGGTGCCGGCCTCGGCGGCGGCCTCGACGACGGGGGTGACGTTGCGCAGCGCGAGGTCGTGTCCACCGGACAGCGCCTGCCCGAAGGCGGAGAGCTTCACCGACATCTCGGCCTTGGGGCCGAGCCCCAACTCCTTGAGCGCCGCGGCCAACTGGAGATAGGCGTCGCGGTTGCGGAGCGCCTCGGCCGGGTCGGTGATGTCCTCGCCGAGGTGGTCGAGGGTGACCTCCATGCCGCGGGCGGCGAGGGTGCGCACCGCCGCCATCGACTCGTCCAGGTGCTCGCCGGCGACGAACCGGTCCACCACGGGACGGGTGACCGGAGCGGCCGCGACGACGCGTCGGATGCTGTCGCTGCGCGCGGCGGCGAGAAGCACGGGACCCAGCATGGGGCACCTCCACGATTCAGGATGACAAATGCCGGGGCGGGCGCCGAGCGGCGGCACGCGGCGGCAAGATGAGCCACCTGAAATTTAAGGATCTCGCCACTTTCCGGCCATCGACAGCTGTCACGCCTTCGTGGCCGGCATCTCAGACAGATGTATGAGAATGGGAGTGAGGTGACGGCAGGGACAGGAGAGGGGCCGGGCGACGGTGCGCAGCGACTACCAACAGTTGGTGGACGAGATCTCGGCGGCGCTCGGCGCGCCGGCGACCCTGGAGGACCGGGACTTCCAACTCATCGCCTTCGGGGCGCATGAGGGCGAGGACGACGAGGTCATGGACCCGGTGCGGACCCGCTCGATCCTCCAGCGGCGGTCCTCGGCGGCGGTGCGGGCGTGGTTCGAGGCGTTCGGGATCGCCCGGGCCACCTCCCCGCTGCGGATCCCGCCGGACCCGGCGGCCGGCGTGTTCAAAGGCCGGATCTGTCTCCCGGTACGGCACCGGGGCGTGGTGCACGGCTACGTCTGGCTGCTGGACGACGGCCATCTGACCGACCTGGAGCTGGGCGGCCACGACACCCCGCCGGACCCCCGGATGGCGCAGGCGATGGAGAGCGCCGCCCGGATCGGCGCCCTGCTGGCC
Organism: Streptomyces sp. WZ-12; assembly: GCF_028898845.1. Lineage (NCBI taxonomy): Bacteria > Bacillati > Actinomycetota > Actinomycetes > Kitasatosporales > Streptomycetaceae > Streptomyces > Streptomyces sp. WZ-12. The sequence continues at coordinate 3,054,380 of NZ_CP118574.1, forward strand.
GAGGAGTCCCGAGCCGGCTCCGAACTCGCCGAAGTGCTCCGGGAGTTGCTCACCTCCCGTACGGACGGCAAGGCCGCGGCCGCGGCGGGCGCGTTGCGGGACGCCCTCCGGGACACCCTCCGCTTCTCCCCCGGCACCCCGCTCACCCTGGTCGCCGTCCTCCCCTGGGACACCACCGCCACCGACGCGGCCCCGCTACCGGCCCTGCCCGGACTGCTCGCCGCCTGCCCGCTGCCCGCGGCGGACGCCGGAGCGCCGGACCGGCCGGGCCCGGGCGCCGCGGAGCCCGTGCTGGCCGCGCTGGTCCGGCTGCGCCAGGCCGCCTCGCTCGCCCCGGCCCACACCGCCGCCGACCATCTGCTGCGCTCGCCGCGAGCCGGCAGCGCGCCCGCGGCGACCGGCCGGACGGGAGCCCGTCCCACCCGGGGCGCGGCCGGAATCGGCGTCCCCACCCGGGAGTTGACCGAGCTGCCGGACTCCTGGCGGCAGGCCCTGGCCGCGGCCCGCGCGGCCCGCGCCGAGCCCCGGCTCAGCCCCGTCGCCGAGTGGACCGACCTCGGCGCCTACCGCCTGCTGACCGCCCTCCCGGCCGCCGCGCCCGACCCGGCCGTCGGCCCGCTGCTCGCCCCCGCGCACGCCGAACTCGCCCGTACGGTCGAGGCGTTCCTCGACTGCGCCGGCCAGGCCGGCCGCACCGCCCAGCAGCTCGGCATCCACCGCCAGACGCTCTACTACCGCCTGGGCCGGGTCGAGAAGCTGACCGGGCTGGACCTCGACGAGGGAGCGGACCGCCTGCTGCTCCACATGGCTCTGAAGGCGGCCCGGTTGTGAGGTGGCTGTGAGGCCGCTGTGAGGCGGCCGCCGGGGGATGCCTGGAGTGCCCCGGGATGGCATCTGTTGGCCATCTGACGGCCGCAAACCCTTTGTCCACAGGGCCTGTTGCCGGCCACTACCGGCAAGTAGCGTGTGCGCCGATCGAGGGTGCCCGGCCGCCGGACCGGCTCGCGGGACCCGTCGCCGACCCGCCATGTGCGGCCACTCCAGGGGGATTTGATGCACGGGATGAACCGCCGCCAGTTCGTGTCGAGGGCGTCCGCCGCGCTGGCGGGCGCGGCGCTGTGGTCGGCGGCCGCCTCCGACCGGGCGCTGGCGGCCACCGCCGCGCGGGCCGTGCGGACCGGGGGCACCACCCTGGAGCAGGCCGCCCGGCCGACCGGCACCGGGGCGTACAAGAGGCTGGTGGCCGGGCCGGGTTGGCCGCTGGTGGTGCGCCGCGAGCTGGCCGCCGGGAGCGCCGGGCGGGACGACCGCCGGACCGGCCTCGCCTCGTTCGTGCAGTTCACCGACCTGCACCTGGCGGACGTCGAGTCGCCGGTGCGGTTCGAGTATCTGGCCCGGTTCATCGACAGCGCGCACCGCCCGCAGGAGGCGCTGACGGTGCGCGGCGCCGCCTCCCTCGTCGAGCGGGTCAACGCGGTGCGCCAAGGCCCGTACACCGGCCGGCCGTTCGGCCTGGTCATGGCCACCGGCGACAACACCGACAACCACGAGAAGATCGAGCTCGACTGGTATCTGACGGTGATGAGCGGCGGTCGGATCACCCCCAACAGCGGCGACCCCAAGCGCTACGAGGGCGTGCAGAACTCCGGCAACGCCGCGTACTGGAACCCGGAGTCCCCGATCCGGGACGACTACAAGGCCAAGGGCCTGCCCGAGATACCGGGCTTTCTCTCCGGCGCGACCCGCCCGTTCACCGCGCCCGGCCTGTCCGTCCCCTGGTACACCACGGTCGGCAACCACGACGACAGCATCCAGGGCACCCTGCCCGACCTCGGCCTGTTGAACGCGCTCTACACCGGCGACCGCAAGCTGGAGGGCTGCGACGACACCACCGCGGCCAAGCTGGCCGACGCCCTGCGGAACGACCCGGGCCACGCCGCCACGCTGCTCGGCTCACTGCTGGCCGACCGCGGCGCGATCCGCAAGGTCACCCCGGACGAGCGGCGCCACCCGTTCACCCCGGCCGAGTTCGCCAAGGCCCATCTGGACCCGGCGCACACCGGCCCCGGCCCGGTGGGCCACGGCTTCACCTCCGACGCGGCGGCCAGCGGCCGGCTCTACTACACCCTCCCGCTCGCCGAGGGCGTCCTCGGCATCAGCCTGGACACCACCAACCGGGCCGGCTGGGCGGACGGTTCGCTCGGCACCGAGCAGTTGCACTGGCTGGAGTCGACGCTGAAGGCGCACAGCAGCCGCTGGTACGACGCCGACGGCCGCCCGGTGCGCGGCAGCGGGGGTGACGCGCTGATCGTCCTGTTCAGCCACCACACCAGCGCCACCATGGGCAATCTGCTGCCCGACCCCTACCGCCCGTTCGAGGGCCGGCACGACGGCAAGGCCCTGGTCGCCCTGTTGCAGCGCTTCCCCAACGTCGTCGCCTGGGTCAACGGCCACACCCACGAGAACCGCATCACCCCGCACGCGCACGCCGTCCCCGAGCGCGCCTTCTGGGAGATCAACACCGCCTCGCACGTGGACTATCCGCAGCACGCCCGGATCATCGAGCTGGCCGACAACGGCGACGGGACGCTCTCCCTGTTCACCACCCTGATCGAGTCCGCCGCCCCGTACGCCGCCTCCCCCGCCGACACCTCGGACGCCGGACTCGCCGCCCTGTACCGCGAGTTGTCCTACAACGACCCCTACGCCACCCCGGACGCCAAGCTGGGCGCGCCCGCCGACCACAACACCGAGCTGCTGCTGACCCGCCCGGGGAGGTGAGCGCCGGCCCGGTCCGGCGCACGGCGCGCGGGCGGCCGAACGGGGCGGCGGCGCGGGCGACTTGCCCGGACGCGGGCCGCGGCGCCGGGCGCCCGGCCCGCTCGTGCCGGCCGGTCCCGCTCGGCGCCGCCGGTCCCGTTCAGCGCGTCCGGCCGAGGCCCGGTCCGCCGCGCTCGGTGCCCCGTTGGGTCCCGGTGCCGTCGTCGAACTCCAGCGTCTCCCTGCGGACTTCGGCGGTGACCTCGCGCTGCTCGGTGACCCGCTCGGTCTCCAGCCGGACCCGCTCGACCGGCACGGTCCGCTTGTTGATCACCGGCTGCTCCTCGTGCAGCACGACCTCGACCTGGCCCTCGCCGATCTGCGGCCCGCCGCGCCCGGCCCGCCGGTCCTCCTCGGTGATCCTCTCTCGGACCACCCGGACCTCCTCGTGGCTGACCGGCACGGTGCGGTGCACGTCCTCGGTGACCACGTGCTTGCGCAGGTGGGCCCGGCCGGACTCGTGCTCCTCGGTGCCGATCTCGACCCGCTCCTCGGACAGCACGATCTCGGTGGTGCCCTCCGCCTCGCGGGCCGCGTCCGTCTCGGCCCGGCGGCGCGAGAGGGCCATCGGCCGGTCCGCGCCCGAAGTCCGGGCATCGGTCAGCTTGTTGCGCTCGCCGCCGGCGCGGGTGCGGTGCGTCAGCGGGGCGTCCGCCGCCGCCCGGCGCCGGATGTCGGCCGCGCCCGCGCTCTGCCCGCCGGTGGTCCCACTGGTCACGGTCGGCCGGGACGAGGCGGCGCCCGGCCCGGTGGCCCGCCCCACCGCACCCGCGGCACCGGCCGCGCCGGCAGCCCCGGTGATCCCGGGCCGGATCAGCCCGTAGTGGCGGTAGAGCCGCTCCTCCTCGGAGGGGTCGAGGTGGCCCTCGGCGTCGATCCGCGGCGCGTCCTTGATCGTCTCCTTGGTGTGCGGGACGTGCAGTTCGTCGCCCAGCCGCCGGGCCCCGGCCAGCGGCACGAAGGTCTCCTTCATCCCGAACAACCCGGTCCGCACGGTGATCCACTCCGGCTCGTTGGTGGCGTCGTCGCGGTAGACCTGCTGGACGACGCCCACCTTCGCGCCCTCCGCGTCCACCACGTGCAGCCCGGTCAGACTCTGCGGAGTGCCACCCAGGGGTGCGTTCATGGCGTCCTGCCTCCTTCCGCGCGCACCTCCTCTGGGACACGCGCAGTTCCCATTGCGCGCCGCGATCGCCGCCCCAGCGACTCGGGGAACCGGGCGGCCACCGGCCACGGCGGCCCCCCGACGCTGCTCACGGGGCGTCCACCAGCCACCCTCTTTAGCCCGAACGGGTGAATGGTTGAGAGGTCAGTCACCGCGGGCGCCCCGGCCGCCGCCTGCGTACGATGCCCGGAACGACCGCGGGCCCGGCCCCCGCTTCACGCGGGGACCGGGCCCGTTGACCTGCGCGGAGCGCGGTGGCGTCAGTGGGTGAGGTTCACCGCGCGCACCGAGCTCGCACCGATCTCGTCGGAGATCTCGGTCAGCACATTCGCCGGAATGGTGTCGTCGACGGTCAGCACCACCATCGCCTCGCCGCCGACATCGGCGCGGGAGACCTGCATGCCGCCGATGTTGATGCCCGCCTCGCCCAGGATCCGGCCGACGGTGCCGACCACGCCGGGGCGGTCGGTGTACCGCAGGAACGCCATGTGGTCGGCGAGCGCGAGGTCGATGGAGTGCTCCCCCACCGCGACGATCTTCTGGACGTTCTTGTGGCCGGCCAGGGTGCCGGAGATCGACACCTCCTCGCCGCCCGCGAGCGTGCCGCGGACGGTGACCACGTTGCGGTGCTCGGGCGACTCGCTGCTGGTGGTCAGCCGCACCTCGACGCCGCGCTCCTGCGCGAACAGCGGGGCGTTGACGTAGGACACCGTCTCGTCCACGACGTCCTCGAACACGCCCTTGAGCGCGGAGAGTTCGAGCACCTTGACGTCGTGCTGGGTGATCTCGCCGTACACCTCGACGTCGAGCCGCAGGGCGACCTCGCCGGACAGCGCGGTGAAGATCCGGCCCAGCCGCTCGGCCAGCGGCAGCCCCGGCTTGACGTCCTCGGCGATCACGCCGCCCTGGACGTTGACCGCGTCCGGCACCAACTCGCCGGCCAGCGCCAGCCGCACCGACTTGGCGACCGCGATACCCGCCTTCTCCTGCGCCTCGCCCGTGGAGGCACCGAGGTGCGGGGTGCACACGACCTGGTCGTAGTCGAACAGTGGGGAGTCGGTGCACGGTTCGACGGCGTACACGTCCAGGCCCGCGCCGGCGACCCGGCCCTCCTTGAGCGCGCTGGCCAGCGCCGCCTCGTCGACGATCCCGCCGCGGGCGGCGTTGACGATCCGGACGCTCGGCTTGACCTTGTGCAGCGCCTCGTCGCCGATCAGGCCGAGGGTCTCGGGGGTCTTGGGGAGGTGGACGGTGATGAAGTCCGAGACCTCCAGCAGCTCGTCCAGGGTCAGCAGCTTGACGCCCATCTGCGCGGCGCGGGCCGGCTGCACATAGGGGTCGTAGGCGACGACCTTCATGCCGAAGGCGGACATCCGCTGGGCGACCAGGACGCCGATCCTGCCGAGGCCGACCACGCCGAGGGTCTTCTCGCTGAGCTCGACGCCGGTGTACTTGCTGCGCTTCCACTCGCCGTTCTTCAGCGCGGTGTTGGCCTGCGGGATGTTGCGGGCGGTGGCGACCAGCAGGCCACAGGCGAGCTCGGCGGCGGTGACGATGTTGGAGGTCGGGGCGTTGACGACCATCACGCCGGCCTTGGTGGCGGCGGAGACGTCGACGTTGTCCAGGCCCACGCCGGCGCGCGCGATGACCTTCAGCTTCTTGGCGGCGGCGATCGCCTCGGCGTCGACCTTCGTCGCACTGCGCACGAGGATGGCGTCGACGTCGGTGATGGCGGGCAGCAGTTCGGCGCGGTCGGCGCCGTTGCAGTGCCGGATTTCGAAGTCCGGGCCGAGGGCGTCAACGGTGGCCGGCGACAGTTCCTCGGCGATCAGTACAACGGGTTTACCCGAGTTGGCAGTGCTCACGTGGTCTTCAGTCCTCACTAGTCCTTCGCGGACGGCCGTCCCGACGGCCGAAGGCGGTGAAGGGGGAAAAGCCGCGTGGAAGACGCACGACGCTGTGAGCCTGACGCGCTTGTGACGAGCAGTGTAGTGGCGGGGCGCCGAACGGGCTGTGCCGTTGCGTAAGGATCACTCATGCGTGGTTCTACGCGGTGGACAAGGCGGTAGGCGGAAGGTGCGGCGGCATGCGGACGAGGGGGTCGCGAACGGTGTCGCGACCCCCTCGTCCGGTGGCTCACGCCTCGTCGTCCACCCAGCTCATCAGCTTGCGCAGCTCCTTGCCCGTGGTCTCCAGCAGGTGGTTCTCGTCGGCCTTCTTGTACTCGTTGTACTTCGGCAGGCCGGCCTTGTACTCCGCCATCCAGTTGTTGGCGAAGGTGCCGTCCTGGATCTCGGTGAGCACCTTCTTCATCTCCGCCTTGGTGGCGTCGGTGATGATCCGCGGGCCGGTGACGTAGTCGCCCCACTCGGCGGTCTCGGAGATCGACCAGCGCATCTTCTCCAGGCCGCCCTCGTACATCAGGTCCACGATCAGCTTCAGCTCGTGGAGGCACTCGAAGTAGGCGATCTCCGGCTGGTAGCCCGCCTCGACGAGGGTCTCGAAGCCGGCCTTGACCAGGGCGGCGGCGCCGCCGCAGAGCACGGCCTGCTCGCCGAAGAGGTCGGTCTCGGTCTCCTCGGTGAAGGTGGTCTTGATGACGCCGGCGCGGGTGCCGCCGATGCCCTTGGCGTAGGAGAGCGCCAGGTCGAACGCCTTGCCGGTGGCGTCCTGCTCGACGGCGGCGATGCACGGAACGCCGCGGCCCTCCTCGTACTGACGGCGGACCAGGTGGCCCGGGCCCTTGGGGGCGACCATGCAGACGTCCACGCCGGCCGGGGCCTTGATGAAGCCGAAGCGGATGTTCAGGCCGTGGCCGAAGAACAGCGCGTCGCCGTCCTTGAGGTGGTCCTTGATGGACTCCTCGTAGACCTGGGCCTGGATCGGGTCCGGCACCAGGATCATGATGACGTCGGCCTCGGCGGCGGCCTCGGCGGGCGTCACCACGCGCAGGCCCTGCTCCTCGGCCTTGGCCTTCGACTTGGAGCCCTCGTGCAGACCGACGCGCACGTCGACGCCCGAGTCGCGCAGGGACAACGCGTGGGCGTGGCCCTGGCTTCCGTAGCCGATGACCGCCACCTTGCGGTTCTGGATGATGGACAGGTCGGCGTCGTCGTCGTAGAACAGCTCGGCCACTTCGGGTATCTCCTTGGTTCTAGCGGGTGCCCACACAGTATGTCGGGCGGGGTGGGGAAGGTCGGCGGGTCTCGCCATGCGGTCCGGCGGGGCCGCGGCGGGCAGGTAGGTCAGGCCGTGCGGTCCAGCGCGCGCAGCGAGCGGTCGGTGATGGACCGGGCGCCACGCCCTATCGCGATGGTGCCGGACTGCACCAGTTCCTTGATGCCGAACGGCTCCAGCATCCTGAGCATCGCCTCCAGCTTGTCGCTGGAACCGGTGGCCTCGATCGTGACGGCCTCCGGGGAGACGTCAACGGTCTTGGCGCGGAAGAGCTGGACGATCTCGACGATCTGCGAGCGGGTCTCGTTGTCGGCGCGGACCTTCACCAGGACCAGTTCGCGCTGGATGGCCGAACCGGGCTCCAGCTCAACGATCTTGAGCACGTTGACCAGCTTGTTGAGCTGCTTGGTGACCTGCTCCAGCGGCAGCGACTCGACGCTGACCACGATGGTGATGCGGGAGATGTCGGGGTGCTCGGTGACGCCGACCGCCAACGAGTCGATGTTGAAGCCGCGGCGGGAGAACAGCGCGGCGATCCGGGCGAGGATGCCGGGGGTGTTCTCCACCAGGACGGAGAGCGTGTGCTTGGACATGTCGTCTTCTCTCTTCTTCCGTGCGTCCGTTGACGTCCTGGCTGTCAGTCGTCCTCGTTGTCGCCGAAGTCGGGACGGACGCCCCGGGCGGCCATCACCTCGTCGTTGGAGGTGCCGGCGGCGACCATCGGCCACACCTGGGCGTCCTCGTGGACGATGAAGTCCACCACGACCGGGCGGTCGTTGATGGCGTTGGCCTCCTCGATGACCTTGTCCAGGTCGGCCGGGTCCTCGCAGCGCAGCGCGGCGCAGCCCATCGCCTCGGCCAGCTTGACGAAGTCCGGGACGCGGGTGCCCCGGGCCTCCGGGTTGACGTCCTCGGGGCCGGAGTGCAGCACGGTGTTGGAGTAGCGCTGGTTGTAGAAGAGGGTCTGCCACTGGCGGACCATGCCCAGCGCGCCGTTGTTGATGATCGCGACCTTGATCGGGATGTTGTTGAGCGCGCAGGTGACCAGTTCCTGGTTGGTCATCTGGAAGCAGCCGTCGCCGTCGATCGCCCAGACCGTGCGGTCCGGCTTGCCGGCCTTGGCGCCCATCGCGGCGGGCACGGCGTAGCCCATGGTGCCGGCGCCGCCGGAGTTCAGCCACGTGGCGGGCTGCTCGTAGTCGATGAAGTGCGCGGCCCACATCTGGTGTTGGCCGACGCCGGCGGCGAAGATGGTGCCCTCCGGGGCGAGTTGGCCGACCCGCTCGATGACCTGCTGCGGGGAGAGGCTGCCGTCGTCGGGCAGCTCGTAGCCCAGCGGGTAGGTCTCGCGCCAGCGGTTGAGGTCCTTCCACCAGGCTGCATATCCCGTTCGGGCGGCCTCGCCCCTGTGGCCCGCCTCGAACTCGGCCTGGACCGCGACGATCAGGTCGGCGATGACCTCGCGGGCGTCCCCGACGATCGGCACGTCCGCGGCGCGGTTCTTGCCGATCTCGGCGGGGTCGATGTCGGCGTGCACGACCTTGGCACCCGGGGCGAAGGAGTCCAGCTTGCCGGTGACCCGGTCGTCGAAGCGGGCGCCGAGGGTGATGAGCAGGTCCGCCTTCTGGAGCGCGGCGACGGCGGTGACCGCGCCGTGCATGCCGGGCATCCCCACGTGCTGGGGGTGGGTGTCGGGGAACGCGCCCAGTGCCATCAGGGTGGTGGTGACCGGGGCTCCGGTCAGCTCGGCGAGCACCTTCAACTCGGCGGTGGCACCGGCCTTGAGGACGCCGCCGCCGACGTAGAGGATCGGGCGCTTGGACTCGGCGATCAGCCGGGCGGCCTCGCGGATCTGCTTGGCGTGCGGCTTGGTGACCGGGCGGTAGCCGGGCAGGTCGGTGTGGGGCGGCCAGACGAAGGTGGTCTGCGCCTGGAGGGCGTCCTTGGCGATGTCGACCAGGACCGGGCCGGGGCGGCCGGTGGAGGCGACGTGGAACGCCTCGGCGATCGTCTTGGGGATGTCGGCCGGGTCGGTGACCAGCCAGTTGTGCTTGGTGATCGGCATGGTGATGCCGCAGATGTCCGCCTCCTGGAAGGCGTCCGTGCCGATCGACTTGGAGGCGACCTGCCCGGTGATCGCGACCAGCGGGACGGAGTCCATGTGCGCGTCGGCGATCGGGGTGACGAGGTTGGTGGCGCCCGGCCCGGACGTCGCCATGCAGACCCCGACCTTGCCGGTGGCCTGGGCGTATCCGGTGGCGGCGTGCCCCGCGCCCTGCTCGTGCCGCACCAGCACGTGCCGCACCTTCGAGGAGTCCATCATCGGGTCGTAGGCGGGAAGGATCGCACCGCCGGGGATGCCGAACACGGTGTCGGCCCCGACCTCCTCCAGCGAACGAATGAGGGACTGCGCGCCCGTGACGTGCTCGACGGTCGCGGGCGCTTGCGATCCGCCGGAGTTACGGGTCCGCGACTGCGGATGGTGGGCCCCGGTGGCCTGCTCGGTCATCTGCGTCTCTTCTCGAAGCTGAGGGTTTTGGGCGGATTTGTGAGGTTGCGGTGCAACAAAAAACCCCTCGTGCCGTGAGGCAAGCGAGGGGAGCGCGTCGGTGTGGTCAGCCGGGTTCGTCAGGGTCCCAGCTTCAGCCGACGCGCTTTCCAAGTACGAGAATTCGGGTGCGCATGGCACTGACCCTCCCCCTCACGCGCACTGAGTGTCAAGTGGGTGGGACGGAGGTCTCACTATTTGGGCGCAACGGCGGATGCACCCGCGCGTCCGGCCCCGCGACCGCCGCCCGCCGGGCCGGTCGGCTGCCGCTGAGCACCACCGCGCGGCCCTGGCCCGTGAGGTCCGGCACCGGGTAGCTGCCGCGGGTCAGCGCCCGGCGCAGCCGCGGTTCGTCCAGGGGCCCGGAGAAGGCCAGGCCCATGCCGTGCGTGCATCCCATGGAGCGCAGCGCCAGCACCTGTTCGGGCAGGTCGACGCCCTCCGCGACCGAGCGCATGCCGAGGTCGGAGGCGATCCGCAGCAGCCCGGCGGTGATCTTGTGCTCCCGGGGGGACTCCACCACCCCGTCGATCAGCCCGCGGTCCAGCCGCAGTACGTCGATGGGGAGCCGGCGCAGGGCGCCCATCGCGGCGCATCCGCTGCCGAACCCGTCCAGCGCGATCCGCACGCCGAGCCGGCGCAGTGCGACCAGCCGCCGCTCCAGGTCGTCGAGCGGAATCCGGGGGTCGCTCTCGGACAGCTCCAGCACGAGGTCGCCGGAGGGCAGGCCGTGCCGGGCGAGCAGCGCCTCGATGGCCTTGGGGGTCAGGGCGCGGTCCAGGAGTCGGCGGGCGGAGAGCCGGACGGCGATCGGGACCGGGTGGCCGGCGAGGTGCCGGGCGGCGGCCTGCGCGACCGCCTCCTCAAGCTGCCAGCGGCCCAACTCGGCGGCGCGCTCGCCGCCCTCGTCGGTGAGCCGACCGCGGTCGCCGACCCGGAGGAACTCGGCCGGGGTGAAGAATATGCCCTCGGCCGACCGCCACCGGGCGTGCGCGGCGACCGCGGTGATCTTGCCGCTGGCGAGCTCGACCACCGGCTGGTGCTGGAGCGCGAACTCGCCGTCCTGTAGGGCGGTGCGGAGCTTGCTGGCGAGCTCGGCGCGGTGCGCGACCTCGTCCTGCATCTGCGGGGCGTAGAGCTCGACCCGGCCCTTGCCGGCCTGCTTGGCGCGGTACATCGCCAGGTCGGCGTTGCGCAGCAGGGTCGAGGGGCTGGTGCCCGGTTCGGCGAAGGCGACGCCGATGCTGGCCGCGACCCGGACGTCCCGGCCGTCGATGCGGTACGGCTCGGAGAGCCGGAGGCGCAGCCGGTCGGCGATCTCCAGGATGCGGAACTCCCGGGCCGCGTGGTCGCGGGTGCCGTCGCCGGTGATGAGCGCGGCGAACTCGTCGCCGCCGAGGCGGGCCGCTATGTCCCCGGCCCGCACCGACTCGGCGAGCCGCCGGGCCGCCTGGATCAGCAGCTCGTCGCCGGCCTGGTGACCGATGGTGTCGTTGACCTGCTTGAAGCCGTCGAGATCGATGTAGAGCACGGCGGTGTCGTGGTCGGTGGCCCGGCGGCCGGTGACGGCCTTGGTGACCCGCTCGGTGAACAGCGCGCGGTTGGGCAGGTCGGTGAGCGCGTCGTGCGAGGCGTTGTGCTGGAGCTGGGCCTGGAGCCGGACGCGCTCGGTGACGTCGCGGGAGTTGAAGATCAGGCCGCCGTGATGGCGGTTGACCGTGGACTCCACGTTCAACCATCCGTCACAGCCGCCGGCGCGCTGGCCGCCGGCCCGGAAGCGGCACTCGATCCGGGTGGTCGGCTCGGCCTCGGGCGAGGCGGCGAGGAACCGGCGGACCTCGTGGACCACCCGGCCCAGGTCCTCGGGGTGGATCAGCGAGGCGAGTTCGGAGCCGACCAGCTCCTCGGCGTCCCGGCCGTAGACCCCGGCGGCGGCCGGGCTCACGTACCGCAGCACGCCGGTCGGCGCGGCGATCATGATGACGTCGCTGGAGCCCTGGACCAGGGAGCGGAAGTGGTTCTCCTTCTGGGCGAGTTCCTGGGTGAGGGTGATGTTGTCGAGCAGCATGATGCCCTGCCTCACGACCAGGGCCAGCACGACCGTGCAGCCGGTGAAGAGCACCACGCGGTCGATGCGCCGACCGTCCAGGACGTTGGTGAGGATGCCCAACGTGCAGACGGCGGCGGCCAGATACGGCGTCAGGGCGGCCAGCGAACCGGCGATCGGGCGGCTGCCGGGCGGCGTCTGCGGGCGGTTCAACTGCCCGGTGGGGCCGGCGGGCACGGTGGCGTCCGCGCCGGGCCGGCCGCCCACCCACGGGGCGTACGCGAAGAGCAGCGAGCCGGCGAACCAGCCGGCGTCCAGGATCTGGCCGGAGCGGTAGTGGTCGTGCAGCAGCGGGGAGCTGAAGAGCGCGTCGCACAGCACCGTCAACGCCAGTGCGGCGATCGCGGTGTTGATCGCGGAGCGGTGCACGGACGAGCGCCGGAAGTGCAGCGCCAGGACCATGCTGACCAGGACGATGTCCAGCAGCGGATAGGCCAGCGAGAGCGCGCCCTCGGCGACCGAGCGGCCGTTGAAGTGCGCGGTGTGCGCGAGCGCCAGGCTCCAGGAGAGGGTGAGCAGCGAGCCGGCGATCAGCCAGGCGTCGAGCCCGAGGCAGACCCAACCGGCCCGGGTCACCGGCCGCTTGGCGAGCACCAGCAGGCCGACGATGGCTGGCGGCGCGAACAGCAGGAAGCAGAAGTCGGCCATGGACGGGCTGGGGACCGTGGCCTGCTGGACGACCTCGTAGTAGCCCCAGACGCCGTTGCCGAGCCCGGCCATCCCGGAGGAGACGGCGAACAGGACCCAGGCGGGGCGGAAGGGCGTGGCGTACCGGCGGGCGTAGAGCCCGCAGGAGACGGCGGCGATCAGGGCGGCCAGGCTGAGCCCGAAGTCCCCCATGACCCCGGCCAGTCGCGGTGAGCCCCAGCCCATCGCGGAACCGATGGCGTAGCCGCCGCAGACGACGGCCAGCACGATCTGCGGGACCGGGCTCGGGGCGCTGCCGGTCTGCACGGGCGGGCGGGAGAGCATCGCCCCCGGGGCGCTCACTGTGCTCTTCCGTTCACCCGGGCCGGACCGCGTCGGGATCGGTGCGCGCGGAGTCCCGACGGCATTCCTGCGGGCGGTCGTGGATCGCGCATCTCGCGGATCATCCATCGGCACTGCATCGCCCGTCGCCCCCCTCGGTTCCGGATCTTTCGTGTCTCGCCGTGACGATCCCGGCGCTTTCCCCGCTCGGACGATACACCAGACCGTCACTCAGGGACATAGCGCCTCTACGGAGCGTGACATCGAGGGGATTTGTAGATACAGAGAGCAGCCTTACGGACTCGTAGAGCGATCCACTTCGGATTCCGGTGCGGTGGCGACGACATGCCGGACGGGCTCGCCGGCCGCGAAAAGTGCCAACTGGGCTTGCAGCAGCCGCTTCGCACGGGGCAGGAAGGCAGAACTGGGGCCCCCGACGTGTGGAGTGACGAGCAGGCCGGGAGCGCGCCACAGCGGATGGTCAGCCGGCAACGGTTCCGGATCGGTGACGTCGAGGGCGGCGCGCAGCCGTCCCGACTCCAGTTCGTCGAGGAGCGCGGCGGTGTCGACGATCGCTCCCCGGGCGATGTTCACCAGCAGTGCGCCGTCCTTCATCCGGGCCAGAAAATCGCGTCCTACCAGGCCACGGGTGGCTTCGGTGAGCGGAGTTGCGAGGATGACGACGTCCGCGGCGGGCAAGAGGGCGGACAGCTCAGACAGTGGATGCACCGGACCGCGCACAGTGTCACGTGCGGTGCGCGCGATGCGTGTGACCCGCGCGCATTCAAAAGGTGTGAGCCGGTCTTCGATGGCACTGCCGATCGAACCATAGCCCACAATGAGGACCGACTTGTCGGCGAGCGCAGGTCGGAACTCCGGCCGCCACGCGCCCGTTTCCTGGGCCCGGACGAATTCCGGGATGCCGCGCAGCGCCGCCAACGTCAAAGTGAGCGCCAACTCGGCGGTGCTGGCGTCGTGTAGCCCGCGGGCGTTGCACAACTGGGCACCGGGCGGCATCCGGTCCAACCCCGGGAGCAGGTTGTCGACCCCGGCCGTGAGGGTCTGCACCACCCGCACCCGGCTCATCCGCGCCAACGGGCGCAGGCAGACGTCGACCGGCTTCATGTACGGGACGGCGTAGAAGACGCAGCGGGCGGGGTCGGCGGGGTACTCGGGACCGGCGTCCCAATGGACGTAATTCAGCCCCTCGGGAAGGCCGTCGATCTCACCGGGCGCGATGGGGAGCCAGACGTCACCGGGGGTGGAGTGCGGTTCTGCGGTTGCCATGGCCCGAGGCTATGCGAAGAGACGTTTGGTTCAGACGTTAGTTTGGTCTGGCCCTTGATCGGGGGCGAGGGACGGAGGCACGACCAGGTGGAGCGCAGGACAATCGGCGCGGCGGCCTTGGAGGTGGGCGCGATCGGCCTCGGCTGCATGCCGATGAGCTGGGGGTACAGCGCGTCGCAGCGCAGCGGCGAGGGATCGCTGCGGGCACTGCACACCGCGCTCGACCGGGGGTGCAGCCTGGTGGACACCGCGGACATGTACGGCCCGTTCACCAACGAGCTGTTGGTGGGGCGGGTCCTCAAGGAACGCCGCGCGGACGCCTTCGTCTCCACCAAGTGCGGGCTGCTCGCCGGCGACCAGCACATCGTCGCCAACGGGCGGCCCGGCTACATCAAGCGCGCCTGCGACGCGTCGCTGCGCCGGCTGCAGACCGACCACATCGACCTCTACCAACTCCACCGCGCGGACCCCGAAGTACCCATCGAGGAGACCTGGGGGGCGATGGCGGAACTGGTGGCGGCCGGCAAGGTGCGCTCGCTGGGGCTGTGCGCGGTGGGCGCCCGGGCCGCCCGGACCTGGCGCGGCCCCCGGGCGGCCCGGACCGCACCCGACGGCCGGGCGTTCCGCCGCCCCGGCCTGCACGACGGCACCCTGCGCCAACTGGAGCGCATCCAGCAGGTGTTCCCGGTCAGCAGCGTGCAGGCCGAGCTGTCCGTGTGGGCGGCGGAGGCGCTGGTCGAACTGCTCCCGTGGTGCGAGTCGCGCGGCGTGGGCTTCCTGGCCGCGATGCCGCTCGGCAACGGCTTCCTGACCGGCACCCTCACCCCCGGCCAGGGCTTCGAACCGGAGGACATACGGGCCCGACACCCGCGCTTCACCGCCGAGATGATGGCCGCCAACCAGCCGGTGGTGGCCGGCCTGCGCCGCGTCGGCGCGCGCCACGGGGCCACCCCCGGGCAGGTGGCACTCGCCTGGACCCTCGCCCAGGGCCGCCATGTGGTCCCCGTCCCGGGCACGAAGAAGGAACGGTGGGCCGCGCAGAACGCGAACGCGGCGGAGCTGGTGTTGAGCCCCGAGGATCTCCGGGAGATCGCCGCGTTGCCCGCGGCGCGGGACTCTTGGTACTAACCGCACGGGCCCCCGGCGGGTTGGCTTCCCACGTTGCTGGCTTTCCCGCCGCGCGGGTTGCCGGTCCGCTGCCGGTCCGCTGCGCGGGGCGGGTCGAGTTGTGTTGTCCGCTGCGCGGGGCTGTTGGGTTGCGGTGACGGGCCTGCGGGGCGGGCATGCCAGACTGCTTCGCTTTACGTCTGGCACACCCACCCCTCCGGCCCGTCCCCTCCCGTTGGGGGGTGGGAAAGAACGGTGGGTGCCACGTCCGCCCGGTGGGCCAACTCGGGCCGCTGGGTTGAGCGGTGACCGTCAGAGGACGAGTACGCGTGAGCGGTGATCGTAAGAAGGCGCATGAGCTTGCGCGGTGACCGTCAGAGGACCACTCAGGATCAGCTCCATCCCAGAGAAAACCACCCCTCAACGGGAGGGGACGGGCCGGAGGGGGCGGTGTGCCAGACGTAAAGCGAAGCAGTCTGGCATGCCGCCCCCGGAGGCCCGTCACCGCAACCCAACAGCCCCGCGCAGCGGACCGGCCCCGCGCAGCGGACCGGCCCGCGCCGCAGGCGCAAAAACAGCAACCCGCGCGGCGGGAAAGCCAACCACGTGGGCAGCAAACCAAGCGCAGCGGCACGGCGGGAAAGCCAACAACGTGGGAAGCCAACCCACCGTCAGGTGAACAGCCGCAACCGATGGGCGACGGCGCCGGCCTCGCCGCGCCCCGACACCCCCAACTTGGCCAGGATGTTGGAGACATGAACGCTGGCCGTCTTCGGGGAGATGAACAACTCGTCGGCGATCTGACGGTTGCTGCGGCCATCGGCGACCAGGCGGAGCACATCGCGTTCCCGGGGGGTGAGGCCCAGGGACTCGACGGGGGTGGCGGGCGCCGGTGGGCGGGGCGCGTCGGGCGCCGGGCCGCGGCCGGGGAGGGGTATTCGGGCGCGTTGGGCGAGGAGTTCGAGCTCGCCGGTCAGCGGTCGGGCGCCGGTGCGGACCGCGACCGCGTGCGCCTGTCCGAGCACCAGGACGGCGGCCTCGCGCGGGGTCCGACCGCTGAGGCCGGCGCTGGCCCGCTCCGTGCCGTGCAGCAGTGACTCGGCCCAGCGGCAGCAGCACCAGGCCAACTCGTGCGGCCGGGCGAGCCGTTCGAAGGCGGCGACGGCGTGGGCCCAGGCGTCGGGGGACTCCCGGCCCTCGGCGCGGCGGAGTTCGGCCTCGACGGCCGTGCCGTAGGCGTCCCACACCGGCGAGAGCCGCGGCAGCCGCTTGGCGGCCTGTCGGATGCGGGCGAGGACCTCGGGCCGGCCGGGCTCCGCGGCGGGCAGCCCGCGGGCGTCGGACTCGACGGCGGTGGCCGACCACAGCAGCGGCCAGGCGTAGCGGTGCAGGCCGGGCGCGAAGCCGGTGCTGGGCGCGACCTGGCGCAGGACGGCCCGGGCGTCGAGTATCCGGCCCTGGCGGGCGGCGAGCCGCAGCGCGTGCCGCGCCAGGGGGAGGGCGTGTTGCGGCTGGGGGTCGTGGGTGCCGTAGTGCTCCTGCGCGACGGCCAGTTCGCGCTCGGCGGCGGCCAGATCGCCGGTGTCCAGGGCCAGCGCGGTGAGCCGGCTGGCGGCCAGGGCGATCGCGCGCGGGTCCCGGGCGAGGCGGCGGGCGTCGGCGGCGGCCCCGCCGGCCTCCTCCCAGCGGCCGAGCGACTGGAGCGATTCGGCGCGGTTGCTCAGCACCCAACTGGTGCTGTTGGTCAGGCCGTAGCGGGTGGTGAGCTCGACGCCCTGGTCGGTGACGTCCACCGCCTCGCGGGAGCGGCCGACGCCCTCCAGGGTGCCCGGGAGGTTGACGTGGCCGCGGGCGATGACCGCGAAGTAGCCCCGGTCGACGGCGCGGTCGAGGACGGTGCGGAACTCGGCGAGGCCCTCCTCGACGTCGCCGGCGTCCACCCGCAGCCCGGCCAGCGTCACCCGGGAGTTGAGCTCGGCCTCCTCGTCGCCGACCGTACGGGCCAGCTCCACGGCCCGTTCGGCGGTGGCGAAGGCGCCAGGGCCCGGCTCGTGCAGCATCTGCCAACTGGCGACGGCGGCGGTGACGGTGGCGTGCACGGACGACGGCGGCAGTCCGCGCATCAACTCCTTGGCCTTGCCCAGGTCTTCCCAGCCGTCGCCGCGGCCGGTGGTCTGGCAGAGCTTGGAGCGCTGCACCAGGAACCAGGCGGTGCGCTGGGCGTCGTGTTCGGTGCGCAGCGTGCGCAGGGCGCGCTTGGTGATGGTGAAGGCCCGCTCGCCGTCGCCGGACAACCGGGCGGCCACCGCGATCTCGGCGAGCAGATCCAGGAAGCGGAGGGCCTCGTCGTCGCAGCCGCAGGCCGGGTACGCCTCGGCGTAGTCGACCGGGCGCACCTTCTGGCGGACCTCGACGGGCGCGTCGTCCCACAGCTCCAGGGCGCGGTCCAGCAGCCGCAGTTGCTCGGCGTAGGCGTGCCGGCGGCGGGCCTGCACGGAGGCGGCGAGGACGGCGGGCAGCGCCTTGGCGGCGTCGTGGGCCTTGTACCAGTAGCTGGCCAGCCGGGTGGCGCAGACCTCGGAGCGGACGAGGGCCGGGGCGGCCTCCAGGGCCTCGGCGTAGCGGCGGTTGAGGCGGGTGCGCTCGCCGGGCAGCAGGTCGTCGACGACGGCCTCGCGGACCAGGGCGTGCCGGAAGCGGTAGCCGGTGCCGTCCTGGGTGGGCAGCAGGGTGTTGGAGCCGACGGCGGCGCGGAGCGCCTCGATGAGGTCGTCCTCGGGCATCCGGCAGACGGCGGCGAGGAGTTCGTGCTCGACGGTGGAGCCGCCCTCGGCGGCGATCCGCACCACCCGTTGGGCGTCCTCGGGGAGCGCCTCGACGCGCACCAGCAGCAGATCGCGCAGCGGGTCGCTGAGGCCGTAGCGGCAGCCGTCGGCGAGGCTGCGGGCCAGCTCCTCGACGAAGAAGGCGTTGCCCTCGGAGCGTTTGAAGACCCGGTCGACGGTCTCCTCGGCGGGCTCGCTGCCGCGGATGCCGGCGATCTGGGTGCGGACCTCGTCGCGGTTGAAGCGGTCCAGCTCGATGCGGCGGACGGTGCGCATCCGGTCAATCTCGGCGAGGAAGGGGCGCAGCGGATGGCGGCGGTGGATGTCGTCGGAGCGGTAGGTGGCGACCAGGAGGATGCCGGCGTCGTGGAGGGCGCGCAGGAGGTAGGCGAGCAGTTCGCGGGTGGAGCGGTCGGCCCAGTGGAGGTCCTCGACGACGAGGACGAGGGTGCGGTGGGCGGCGAGCCGCTCCAGGAGGCGGGCGGTCAGCTCGAAGAGCCGGGCCCGGCCGGTCTCCTCGTCCCGGCTCTCGCCCGCGGTCTCGCCCAACTCCGGGAGGATCCGGGCCAATTCGCCCTCCTGGCCGGCGACGGCCGCGGCCAGCTCGTCGGGCAGGTGGGCGTTGAGGGTGTGCAGGACGGCGGAGAACGGGGCGAACGGCAGGCCCTCGGAGCCGATTTCGATGCAGCCGCCGAGCGCGACCTGCGCGCCGCGGTCGCGGGCCGTCTCGCAGAACTCCTCGATCAGGCGGGTCTTGCCGACCCCGGCCTCGCCCCCGATCAGCAGGGCCTGGGGCTCGCCGGACGCCGCGACCCGCGCCAGCGCGTCGCCCAACTCGGCGAGCTCGGCGGCGCGGCCGACGAAGACGGGACTGATCGCTCTGGTCTCCACGGTGCCGAGCATCGCACAGGGGTCTGACAATCCGGCAGTGGTTTCCGGCACACCGCGGGGGCGCCGCCACGGGGCGCCCCCGGACCCCCGAACACCCCCGGTCACAAGGCCGTTGGGCGGTCAGGCGGTGGCGCGCCGGACCCGGCCCCGGTCCGCCCTCACCCGCCTTCCGGACTCCTCGCTTCCGGAACGGGCGGCGTCCCGCGCCCCGTTGGCGGCCTCGCGCACCAGCCGGCGGCGGTCGGCCTCGCGCCGCAGTTCCTCGTAGCGGACCCGGAGCTCCAGTTCGGAGACGTACATGGGCTCTCCCCCTTGGGATGAGGCGGTGGCGACGCCCGGCCGTTCGCCGGGCGTCGATGGCCTCCACTCTCGTCTCCAAGGAGGGTCCGGCACATCGGGAGAGTGCCCGATCTCCGGCCCCGACGGCGTCCGCCATACGGGACGACGGGCCGGTCGGGGGCCTAGGAGCCCCCTGGTCCGGCCCGTTCCCGTACGGCACGACGCCGCGTTACGCCCCAAGGGCCTTAGGCGCGGGCGCCGTTGGCCTCACAGGGGCTCAGGAGCCGGCGCCGGGCACCTTAGGCAGACTGGGCAGGCTCGCGAACAGGTCGAGGTACATGCCCGCCGAGATCAGCAGCCCGAGGAAGCCGAGCACCAGCCCGCCCCAGGCGACGGCGCGCACCCAGGTGGGACGGCGCCCGGTCAGCACCACCGCGGCGACGACCATGGCGAGCACCGCGAAGACCCCGTTGACCAGGGCGGTGGTGTGCCAGGGGGCGCCGTAGACGGTGGCGATCTGGTCGGTGGCCTTGCCGGACTGGACCTTGATCTGGCCGACCAGGGTCTGCCGTTCGGCGAGCAGGGTGCCGAGCCAGGTGCCGGTCATGGAGGCCAGGCCGAGCCCGGCCGCCACGACGGCCCCGGCGCCGGCGGCCGCGCCGGAACGGGCGGGGGCCTCGGCGGCGTCGGCCTCAACGTCGGTGTCGGTGTCGGTGTCGGTGTCGGTGTCCGCGTCGGCAGCGGCGTCGGCGCCATCGGCCTCGCCCGCGGCCCGCTCCCCCGCCTCGGTACCCCCGTCGGCCTGCGCCTCGGCCGTCTCAACGACCGTCTCCCCGGCCTTCTCCCCCGCCTTCTCCCCGTTCTTCTCGCCGCCGGCAGCCGCCGTCTCCTCGGCCCGCTCCGCGGCCTCGTTCGCGTCCTTGGCCCCCTGGTCAGTGGTGGTCGTCTTCGCGTCGTCGCTTCGCTTGTCGGTCGTCGTTCCCATGGGCGCGACCGTAGGTGCCGCGTCTGAGAGCCAGATGAGAACCGCCGCGGCGCCTACGTCACGGGGTCAGACCGTCACCGACGGTCGGCCCTCCGCCGACGGCGCGGGCGCGGCCGGCTCCTCGGGCGGCTCGATGCTCAGCCGCGGCAGCCGCCGCTCCAACCAGGCCGGCAGCCACCAATTGGCGCCGCCGAGCAGGTGCATGAGGGCCGGCACCAGCAGCGTGCGCAGCACGAACGCGTCCAGCGCGACGGCGGCGGCCAGCCCGATGCCGAACATGGCGATGATCCGGTCGCCGCTGAGGACGAAGGCCCCGAACACCGCGATCATGATCACCGCGGCCGAGTTGATCACCCGGCTGGTCTCGGCGAGCCCGACCCGCACCGCCCGCCGGTTGTCGCCGGTCCGCTGCCACTCCTCGTACATCCGGCTGACCAGGAAGACCTGGTAGTCCATCGAGAGCCCGAAGAGCACCGAGACCATGATGACCGGCAGGAACGGCTCGATGGGTCCGGCCCGTCCCAGGCCCAACGCCTCGCTCCCCCACCCCCATTGGAAGACCGCGACGACGATCCCGAACGAGGCGGAGACCGCCGCCAGGTTCATCAGCGCGGCCTTGAGGGGGATGCCGATGCTGCGGAACGCGAGCAGCAGGAGGACGGAACCCAGGCCGATCACCGCGCCCAGGAAGAGCGGCAGTTTACCGACGATGACCTCGGCGAAGTCGTCGTAGCCGGCGGTGACCCCGCCGACCCGCACCTGGAGCGAGGTGCCGTCGGCCGCGCGCGGCAGCACCTCGGTGCGCAACCTGCTGACCAGGTCGGAGGTCCGCTGCGACTGCGGCGCGCTGTCCGGGACGACGGTGATCACCCCGGTGGCATGGCCGCCGTCGAAGTCCGGCCCGCTGACCCGCGCCACGCCCGGCGTGTCCCGGAGGACCTGCGGCAGCTCGTCGAAGGCGAGCCGGTCGGGGGCGCCGTCGAGCGAACCGACCAGCGTCAGCGGCCCGTTGAAGCCCGGCCCGAAGCCGTCCGCCAGCAGGTCGTACGCCTTGCGCGTGGTGGCCGTCGCCGGGTCGTTGCCCTGGTCCGAGGTGCCCAGGTGAAGGCCGAGGGTGGGCAGCGCCAGGGTGAGCATCACGGCGGCCGCGGCGGCGCCGAGCAGTTTGGGATGGCGTTCGACGAAGCCGGCCCAACGGGCGGCCGGGCCCGTCCCGGAGGCGGTCACCGGCCCCTCCTCGGCCAACCGGCGCCGCTCCCGCCGCCCCAACGCCCGCATCCCGATGAACCCCAGCAGCGCCGGCAGCAGCGTGATGGAGGCGGCGACGGTGAGGACGACGGTGAGCGAGGCGGCCAGTGCAACTCCGTTGAGGAAGCCCAGCCGCAGGGTGAGCATGCCGAGCAGGGCGATGCAGACGGTGGCGCCGGCGAAGACCACCGCGCGCCCGGACACCGTCACCGCGCGCTCGGCGGCCTCCTGGACGGAGAGCCCCGCGCGCAACCCCTTGCGGTGCCGCGTGACGATGAACAGGGCGTAGTCGATCCCGACCCCGAGTCCGATCAACATGCCCAGCATCGGGGCGAAGTCGGCAACCGTCATGACGTGGCCGAGCAGGCTGATCCCGGCGGCCGCGGTGCCGACGGCGGCCAGCGCGGTGACGATCGGCAACAGGGTCGCGGCCAGCGACCCGAAGGCGAGGAAGAGCACCACCGCCGCCGCGGCCACCCCGATCGCCTCCGGCAGTTGATCGTGCGGGGACTGGGTGAGCGCGATCCCGCTGCCGCCCAACTCCACCTGGAGGCCGTTCCCGGCGGCCCGTTTGGCGGTGTCCACCACCTTCCGCACCTGGGACGCCGGCAGGTCGTCCGGCGAACTCCGGAAGGTCAGCGAGGCGTAGGCGGTGTGCCCGTCCCGGCTGATCTGCCCGCCACCGCCCGGCCCGTAGGGGCCCTGGACGTCGGCCACGCCAGGCAGTTTGGCGACCTCGGCCAGCGCCTGCGTCATGGTCGTGCGGACCGCGGTGGCGCGCACGCTGCCGTCGCCGGTGTGCCAGACGATGGTGTCGGCGTCGCCCGCGCGGTCCGGGAACGCCTTGGCCAACAGGGCGCCGGCCCGGCCGGACTCGGTACCGGGGACCGCGTAGTCGGTGGAGTACGCGGAGCCGACCACGCCCGCGGCGACGGCCGTGCCGGCGAGCGCGGCGCACCAGAAGAGGAGCACCACGAGGCGGCGCCTGAGGCACCAACGGGCCAGAGCGGTCACGGGTTGCTTCCGGGTCGTGCGCCGATATCTCCCGGTAGCGGGGAAGCCGAACGCGGACGAGCAGAGGACGGGCGTGGGGTCGGGGACGGGCTGGGCAGGTGCAGACTGTCAGCCCGAAAAGATCCTTTGTCCCCTTTGTGGACTTCCCCACAGCCGAACCCCCAAAGACAACCGGCCCTCCTTATTGGGAAGTTAACCCCGTCAAAACTCGCTTAACGGACTTTCTTCACCCTCACCCTCCGTCCGCCACTCACACCACACGATCTTGCCGGGCAGCCGCTCCTCGACGCCCCACGCGTCCGCCAGCGCGGACACCAACCACAGTCCGCGCCCGCGTTCCTCATCCGCCGCACCACCCCCCTCCGACACCCGAGGCTCACCATCCCCACTGTCATGCACCTCCACCCGCAGCACCTTGTCCTCCGCCCCCAACGCCAGCCACAGCCGATACCCGCGCCCCGGCGGAACGCCGTGCAGCAGCGCGTTGGTGGACAGTTCGCTGACACAGAGCACCACGTCGTCCGCGCCCCGCTTCCGGTCCCAGTCGGCGAGCGCGGTCCGCGCGAACTCCCTGGCCAGCGCCACGGAACGGCGCTCGCGCCGGTAGAACGCCGTCCGGACCCGCACGGCCTGAATCTCCAGCTCCGCTTCCTCGTGCATGCACCCAATGTCACTGGTCGTGATTACGCTGGACCACAGCGTGATGTCGTACAGATGCGATGTACGACTTCTCGCCGCATCAGCAGGTCACGACGGGGGGAAGGCAAGCGGCATGCACCAGCCGAACAAACCGAAGCGGATCACGTCCTGGCATGTGATCGGCGCCCAGTTGAGCCACTTCCGCAGGGCGGCCGGGATGACACAACCGGCCCTGGCCGAGGCGGTGGGCGTCCACGAGGACACCATCGGCTCGATCGAGCAGGGCCGCAGAGCGCTCAAGATCGACCTGGCCGAGGCGTTCGACGAAGTCCTCGACACGAAGGGGGCGTTGGCGGTCGCGGTCAGGAAAGTGCCCAACAAGGAGCGCTTTCCGGCCTTCGTGCAGGACTTCGTCGAGTATGAGGCGGAGGCGATCTCCCTGCTCTCGTACGAGAACCACGTCGTGCCTGGTCTCCTCCAGACGCCGGCCTACGCACAGGCCGTCTTCTCGTGCCTCTTCCCGCCCATAAGGGAAGCCGACACCGCCGAGCGCCTCACCGCCCGACTCGATCGTCAGCAACTCCTCCAACGGGACCCGCCGCCGATCCTGAACTTCATCCTGGAGGAGGTGATCCTGCGTCGCCCGATCGGCGGCGAGGAGGTACTGCGGCAGCAGATCCAACATCTACGGGAGTGCGCGGAGTTGCCGTTCATCGGGCTTCAGGTCATGCCCACGGGGCGCAAGAGGCACGCGGGGCTCAATGGGCCACTCGTCCTTCTGGAGACACCCGATCACGGTCAACTGGCTTACATCGAAGGCCAGCGAGTGAGCTGCCTTGTGGACGAACCAGATGAGGTAAGCCTGCTCCAACAGAAGTATGGGATGCTGCGATCGCAGGCACTGACACCAGAAGACAGCATCAGCCTGCTTGATCAACTGGCGGGAGCAGCATGAGCGACCTGGCCTGGTTCAAGTCCAGCTACAGCGGCGACGAAGGCGGCAACTGCCTGGAAGCCGCCTTCGCTTGGCGCAAGTCCACCTACAGCGGAAGTGCGGGCGGCAACTGCCTCGAAGTAGCCGCCTCCCCCACCACCATCCACATCCGCGACTCCAAGAATCCCGACGGGCCGGTGCTCACCCTCCCGGCCGCCGCCTGGGGCGCGTTCATCACGGACGTCACCACCGACACCACCACCCACCCATGAAACAACGCCAACTAGGCGCCACCGGGCCGCTCGTCTCCGCGCTCGGGCTGGGCTGCATGGGAATGTCGATCTCGTACGGGGTGCGGGACGACGAGGAGTCCGTCCGCACCCTCGATCGGGCGGTCGAGCTCGGGGTGACCCTGCTCGACACCGCGGACGCGTACGGGCGGGGCGCCAACGAGGAGTTCCTCGGGCGGTGGTTGGGCAGCCGGCCGGCCTCCGTGCGGGACGGGCTGGTGGTCGCGACCAAGTTCGGGCTGCGGCACGACCCGGCCACGGGACGGGTGAACGCGGTCGACACCTCGGCCCGGTGGGTGCGGGAGGCGTGCCACGCCTCGCTGCGCCGCCTGGGAACGGACCGGATCGACCTCTACTACCTGCACCGCCGCGACCCGGCCGTCCCCATCGAGGAGACGGTCGGCGCCCTGGCGGAGCTCGTCGCCGAGGGCTCCGTGCGCCACCTCGGCCTCAGCGAGGTGAACCCGCAGACGCTGCGCCGGGCGCACGCCGTCCACCCCATCAGCGCCGTGCAGTTGGAGCACTCGCTCTTCACGCGCGACGTGCTGGAGGGCGAAATGCTGGCGACGTGCCGGGAGTTGGGCATCGGGGTCGTCGCGTACTCGCCGCTCGGGCGCGGGATGCTGACCGGCACGCTGGCCTCCCGCGCGGACCTCACCGCCGACGACGCCCGGCGCCGGTGGCCGCGGTTCGCGGACGAGAACATCGAGCGCAATCTGGCGCTGGTGCGGGCGCTGCGCACCGCCGCCGAGTCCCTGGGCTGCACCCCGGCGCAGGCCGTCCTCGCCTGGCTGCTCGCCCAGGGCGAGGACATCGTGCCGATCCCCGGCACCAAGCGCCGCGCCTACCTGGAGGAGAACGCGGCCGCGGCCGACCTGGCGCTCAGCCCGGAGCAGGCGGACCGGCTCCGAACCGCGGTGCCCGACGGAGCGGTGGCCGGCGGGCGTTACCCCGACGCGGCCCTGGCCCGCCTCGGTCACTGACCGACGGCCGCGCCCGCGGTCCCGGCCCCGCACCGGCCCGCCGACCACGGCCCGCTCACCCCCTCACCCCGTCAGCCGCTCCACCAGCCAACCGGTCATCCCGTCATCTCGTCATCCGGCCAGCAACGCCGGGGCCAGTTCGCGCAGTTGGTCGATGCCCAGGCCGCGCTCGGCGGCGATCGGCTGGAGCGCGACGTGGTCGGCGCCGGCGTCGTGGTGCTCCTGCACCCGCCGCCGGATGGCGTCCGCGTCGCCCCAGGCCACCAGCGCGTCGACCAGCCGGTCGCTGCCGCCGCCCGCGAAGTCGTCGTCCTCGAAGCCCAACCGGCGCAGGCTGTTGGTGTAGTTGGGGAGCGTGAGGTAAAGGCCGAGGTGCTCGGCGCGGATCAGGGCGCGGGCCTTCGCCGGGTCGGTCTCCAACAGGACGGCCTGCTCGGGGGCGAGCAGCGGAGTGGCGCCCAGCACCTCGCGGGCCCGGGCGGTGTGCTCGGGCGTGACGAAGTACGGGTGCGCGCCGGCGGCCCGCTCGGCGGCCAGCTCCAGCATCTTCGGGCCGAGCGCGGCGAGCACCCGGGCGGGCGCCTCGGGTATCGGGCCCTCGTAGCCGGACTCGTCCATCGCCGCCAGATACGCGCGCATCGCGGCGAGCGGCTTGGCGTAGGTGTGGCCCCGCGTGTCGACCTGCGGGGCGTGGCTGGCGCCCAGCCCCAGCAGGAACCGGCCCTCGTACGCCTCGGCGAGGGTGTGTGCGCCGCCGTTCATCGCCGTGGCGTCGCGGACCCAGATGTTGGCGATGCCGGTGGCGATCGTCAGCCGCTCGGTGGCGGCCAGCAACAACCCGGCATGCGCGAACGCCTCCTTGGTGGCCTGCGCCTCACCGAACCACAGCGCTCCGTAGCCCAGCCGCTCGACGTCGGTCGCGAACTCCCGCGCCACCGCGGCCGATACCCGGCCCAGCCCGCCCTGCCAGATCCCGACCCGACCGATCCGCGCCGCGACCTCCCGGCCCCCCGGTGCGGCCGTCCCCTGCTGCGCCATTGCTCACTCCTCCGCTCTCCGGCGGGCGTTGCCCCCGTCGCGACCCGTGACCGACGTTGATCCGTCGTTGATCCTTCTCCGGTAACAACCCGGCCCTTTCCCGTGACAGCACCGGCCGGCGGCGCGGCATTCCACCACCGCGACAGAAGATCGAAAATTCACCCGGGAGGGGTACGGACGCCCGGCACGGCACCGGCACGGCCCCGGTACGACGAAGCGGCCGCCCCTCCGAGGAGGGACGGCCGCTTCGCGCGCCAGGTACCGGCAAGGGCAGGGGCTCAGCCCTCGACGCCCAGCTTCTCCAGGATCAGCTCACGGACCCGGGCGGCGTCCGCCTGACCGCGGGTGGCCTTCATGACCGCACCGACCAGGGCACCGGCCGCGGCCACCTTGCCGCCGCGGATCTTGTCGGCGATGGCGGCGTTGGCGGCGATCGCCTCGTCCACCGCGGTGCCCAGCGCGCCCTCGTCGGAAACGACCTTCAGGCCGCGCTTCTCGACGACGGTGTCCGGGTCACCCTCGCCGGCCAGCACGCCCTCGATGGTCTGCCGGGCCAGCTTGTCGTTGAGCGAGCCGTCGGCGACCAGCGCGGCGACCCGGGCGACCTGCTCCGGGGTGATCGGCAGCGCGCCGAGCTCCACGCCGTCCTCGTTGGCGCGGCGGGCCAGCTCGCCCATCCACCACTTCCGGGCCGCGGCGGCGTCCGCACCGGCCTCGGTGGTGGCGACGATCAGGTCGACCGCACCGGCGTTGAGGATCGACTGCATGTCGAAGGCGGTAACGCCCCACTCCTCGCGCAGCCGATTGCGGCGCACCCGCGGCAACTCGGGCAGGTCGGCCCGCAGTTCCTCGACCCACTCGCGGGACGGGGCCACCGGCACCAGGTCCGGCTCGGGGAAGTAGCGGTAGTCCTCCGCCTCCTCCTTGACCCGGCCCGAGGTGGTGGAGCCGTCGTCCTCGTGGAAGTGCCGGGTCTCCTGGATGATCGTGCCGCCGGCGGAGAGCACCGCGGCGTGCCGCTGGATCTCGAACCGGGCGGCCCGCTCCACGGAGCGCAGCGAGTTGACGTTCTTGGTCTCGGAGCGGGTGCCGAACTTCTCGACGCCCTTGGGGCGCAGCGAGAGGTTCACGTCGCAGCGCATCTGGCCCATCTCCATGCGGGCCTCGGAGACGCCCAACGCCTTGATGAGCTCGCGCAGTTCGGCGACGTACGCCTTGGCGACCTCGGGGGCCCGCTCGCCCGCGCCCTCGATGGGCTTGGTGACGATCTCGATGAGCGGGATGCCGGCGCGGTTGTAGTCCAGCAGCGAGTGCCGCGCGCCGTGGATCCGGCCGGTGGCGCCGCCGACGTGGGTGGACTTGCCGGTGTCCTCCTCCATGTGGGCGCGCTCGATGTGGACGCGGAAGATCTCGCCGTCCTCCAGCTGAACGTCCAAGTACCCGTCGAAGGCGATGGGTTCGTCGTACTGCGACGTCTGGAAGTTCTTCGGCATGTCCGGATAGAAGTAGTTCTTCCGGGCGAAGCGGCACCACTCGGCGATCGAGCAGTTCAGCGCCAGGCCGATCTTGATCGCGGACTCGACGCCGATCGCGTTGACGACCGGGAGCGAGCCGGGCAGACCCAGGCAGGTGGGGCAGGTCTGCGAGTTGGGCTCGGCGCCCAGGGTGGTGGAACACCCGCAGAACATCTTGGTCTTGGTGCCGAGCTCGACGTGCACCTCCAGCCCCATCACGGGGTCGTAGGTGGCCAACGCGTCCTCGTACGGCACCAGTTCGGTGACAGTCACGGTGAAACTAACCTCTCAGGTCCGGCGCCGGTCAGCCCGCGAGGACGTCGTCGTCGTTGAGACGGCGCAGTTCGCGGACGAGCAGGGCGACCCCGGTGACGATGGCGGCGGCGGAGATGGCGGCGTCGATCAGCTGGAGCGTGTCGTGCTCCCCCTTGGCCTTCTTCGCCTGCTTGACGACGCTCACCGCGCCGAACAGCGTGGTGCCGATGGACAGGTAGGTGCCGGGCTTGGACTTCTTGAAGTTCTTGGCCTTGGCCAGCTTTCCGCTCACGGCAATCTCCTTCGGCATGTCCTCGTTGTCCCCCAGCGCCCGAATGGCCTGGGTGGTGCCCCCTTCGACGTTCACAGGGCCGGTGCCTCCTCCAGCAGGGAGTGGCCCCACTTCTCGGTGAGCGCGGACTCGACGGCGGCGCCCACCTTGTACAGCCGATCGTCGGCCATCGCGGGCGCGATGATCTGCAGACCCACCGGCAGGCCGTCCTCCGGCGCCAGGCCGCAGGGCAGCGACATCGCGGCGTTGCCCGCGAGGTTGGCGGGGATGGTGCAGACGTCGGCGAGGTACATCGCCATCGGGTCGTCGGTGCGCTCACCGATCGGGAACGCGGTGGTCGGCGTGGTCGGCGAGATGATCACGTCGACCTGCTCGAAGGCCCGCTCGAAGTCCCGGGTGATGAGGGTGCGGACCTTCTGGGCGCTGCCGTAGTACGCGTCGTAGTAGCCGGAGCTGAGCGCGTAGGTGCCGAGCATGATGCGGCGCTTGACCTCGGGGCCGAAGCCGGCCTCGCGGGTCAGTGCGGTGACCTCCTCGGCGGACTTCGTGCCGTCGTCGCCGACCCGCAGGCCGTAGCGCATGGCGTCGAAGCGGGCGAGGTTGGAGGAGCACTCCGAGGGCGCGATCAGGTAGTAAGCGGCCAGCGCCAGGTCGAAGGACGGGCAGTCCAACTCGACGATCTCGGCGCCCAGCTCCTTGAGGAGCGCGACCGACTCGTCGAAGCGCTGGAGCACGCCGGGCTGGTAGCCCTCGCCGCGGAACTGCTTGACGACGCCGATCCGCATGCCGTCCACGCTGCCGTTGCGGGCCGCCTCGACGACCGGCGGGACCGGGGCGTCGATGGAGGTGGAGTCCAGCGGGTCGTGGCCGGCGATGACCTCGTGCAGCAGCGCGGTGTCCAACACCGTGCGGGCGCACGGGCCGCCCTGGTCCAGGGAGCTGGAGAAGGCCACCATGCCGTAGCGGGAGACGCCGCCGTAGGTGGGCTTGACGCCGACGGTGCCGGTGACGGCGGCGGGCTGGCGGATCGAGCCGCCGGTGTCCGTGCCGATGGCGAGCGGGGCCTGGAAGGAGGCCAGGGCGGCGGAGGAGCCGCCGCCGGAGCCGCCGGGGATCTTGGTGAGGTCCCAGGGGTTGCCGGTCGGCCCGTAGGCGCTGTTCTCCGTGGATGACCCCATGGCGAACTCGTCCATGTTGGTCTTGCCGATGATGACGACGTCGGCGGCCTTGAGCTTCTTGGTCAGCGTCGCGTCGTAGGGCGGGAGCCAGCCTTCGAGGATCTTCGAGCCGACCGTGGTGGGAACGCCCTCGGTGGTGAAGATGTCCTTCAGCGCGAGCGGGACACCGGCCAGCGGGCCCAGCTTCTCGCCACGGGCGCGCTTCTCGTCGACGGCGCGGGCCTGGGCCAGCGCGCCCTCGCGGTCCACGTGCAAGAAGGCGTGCACCTTCTCGTCGACGGCCTCGATGCGGGCCAGGTGCGCCTCGGTCACCTCGACGGCGGTGATCTCACCGGCGGCGATCTTCGCCGCGGTCTCGGCGGCGGTGAGCTTGATCAGGTCTGTCATGGTGGTCACTCCTCCCCCAGGATCTGCGGCACCTTGAAACGCTGCTGCTCCTGAGCGGGGGCGCCGGAGAGCGCCTGCTCCGAGGTGAGCGACGGACGGACCTCGTCCGGCCGCATCACGTTCGTCAGCGGCAGCGGGTGGGAGGTCGGCGGTACGTCTTGATCGGCGACCTCGGAGACGCGGGCGACCGCGCCGATGATGTCGTCGAGCTGTCCGGCGAAGTGGTCGAGCTCTTCGGCCTTCAGCTCCAGACGTGCCAGCCGGGCGAGGTGGGCGACCTCCTCGCGCGTGATGCCAGGCATGCAGCGATCCTCTGGGTTTTCGGCGGAGTGTTCTGGGCGGAGTGTCCGGAAGGAGATTTCTGGGCGAATTCTCCGGCGGAGTATTCCGGCCCAATCCTATGGCGTAGGAGAACGCTGCCGCGAAACGCTTTCGCTTCGGGCGCCTACGGGGGCCCCGACGAGTGCCCGCGGCGGCCCCCACGGGCCGCCGCGGACAGGCTCACCCCGCCCCGGAGCGACTCACTCCGGCCCCTCCGGACCGGCTGCCGGATCGTTTGTCCTGGGCCGGCCGACGGCTTCGCCGCCCTCCGCCGGGCCGCCCGACGCCGACGGCTCACCCGCCCCCGCCGAGCGGCCCCTTAAGGACCGACGGCGCCCAAAACCATGCCCCGCGCCATCGCGCCGCACGGCCCCGCGGAGCGCGGACCCCTCCGACTCATCAGGCCGATCCGACGGCACGGCCCCGTCCAACGCCTCGTCCCCAACCGCTTCCCTCCCCTCCCCCGCTTCCGCCTCTCCCCTCTTCTCCCGCTCATCCGGAACAATCTCGTCCGCTACGGAGTCATGCGGCGCGGAGTCACGCGGTACGGACTCGTCCGGTACGGGCTCATCCGGTACGGACTCGTCCGGCTTCTGGGCCGGCTCGTTCGGCGCCGGCCCGTGGGGAGCGGCTTCGACCGATGCGGACTCCTCCGATGCGGTCTCCTCCGGCGCTGACTCGTCCGATGCGGACTCCTCCGATGGCGAGGGTGCGGATGCCGAAGGTCCGGATGTCGACGGCATCGCTCCGGGTGTCGGGTCCGGCGTCGGCGTCGAGCCGGGCGTCGGCGTCGAATCCGGTGGCGGGGCCTGGGTGTTGGTGTCGGAGCGGGGATACGGGACGGCCGGTGGCCGGGTCAGTTGAGGACCTGTCCCGAAGGGCGCTCGGCTGCCTTCTCCGCCGCCAGGGCGGACGTCTCCGACGCACGGTGCCACCCGTGCTCACCGCGGGCCCTCAGCCAGGCCGTGGTCTCGTCCGGTGGCATCGCGGCCGCCACCAGCCAGCCTTGTACGGCGTCACAGCCGAGGTCCCGCAGGCGTTCCCAGGTCTCGTCGTCCTCGACGCCCTCGGCGACGACCAGGAGGCCCAGCGAGTGGGCGAGGTCGAGGGTGCAGCGGACGATCTCGGCGTCCTCGGTGTCGACGGCCAGCCGGGCCACGAAGGAGCGGTCGATCTTGAGCTCGCTGACCGGGAGGCGTCGCAGGTGGACCAGGGAGCTGTACCCGGTGCCGAAGTCGTCCAGGGACATCTTCACGCCGTGGGCGGTGAGCCCGGCGAGGGTGTCGGCGGCTCGCTGCGGGTCCTCCAGGAGGACGTGTTCGGTTATTTCCAGTTGGAGGGCTCCGGGTGGAACGCGATGTCGGGCGAGGCGGGCCGCGACCGCGCCGGCGAAGCCCGGGGAGTGCACGTCGCGCGGTGAGACGTTCACCGCGACCGGCACCTCCAGGCCCATCGCCCGCCAGCGCGCCACCTGGGCGAGCGCGGTCTCCAGGACGTACTCGGTCAACCGCGGCATCAGGCCGGAGGACTCGGCGATGGCGATGAACTCGTCCGGTGGCACCCGGCCGCGGTCCGGATGGACCCAGCGGACCAGCGCCTCCAAGCCCGAGACCTGGCCGTCGAAGCGGACCTTGGGCTGGTAGTGGAGTTCGACGTCGCCGGCGTCCAGGGCGCGGCGCAGATCGCCCAACAGGCCCAGCCGGTCCGGGGTGTTGCCGTCCCGCTTGGCCTCGTAGAGCTCGACGCCGCTGCGGTCCCGCTTGGCCTGGTACATCGCCACGTCGGCGCGGCGCAGCAACCCCTCGGCGTCCAGGGCGTGTTCGGGATAGACCGCGACCCCCGCGCTGGCTTCGAGCACGAGGGTCAGTCCGTCGAGGTCCAGCGGGGAGCTGAGGGCGGCGACGAGGTTGCGGGCCACCCGTTGGGAGCTGGTGAGGGAGTCGGTGGCCGGCAGCAGGACGGCGAACTCGTCGCCGCCGAGCCGGGCGGCCTCCGCGCCGCGGGGCAGGGCGTGCCGCAGCCGGTCGGCGATCTGGAGCAACAGCCGGTCGCCGGCGAGGTGTCCGAGGGTGTCGTTGACCGAACGGAAGCGGTCGAGGTCGATCAGGACGAGGGCGACGCGGGTGCTGGCCCGCTCGGCCTCGTCCAGGGCCGTCCAGGTGCGCTCCAGCAGCCACTGGCGGTTGGGCAGGCCGGTGAGCGGGTCGCGCAACTGCTCCTCGGCACGGGCCCGGGCTATCCACAGCGTGGAGTCCAGCGCGATCAACGGGACCGCGAACAGCGGGAGGAGGAGCGGGGCGCCCACCGCGCACACCGCGATCAACGGGGCGATACCGAGCAGCGCGAGGCCGACCAGCGCCTGACGCACCAGCGCCGTGCGGGAGATGGCCGGCAGACCGCCGCCGAGCGGCAGCCGGCTGACCCACAACAGCCCCCGGCTGACGAGGAGATAGGCCCCCGCCATCACGATCACCTGGGGCAGGACGGTGAGGTCCCAGGCGACGGGCGCCCAGGGCCGACGGACGTCGGGGGCCACCCCACAGGCGGCCAGGCCGAGCGCCGCGGCGCCGATGCCGAGAACGTCAGCGGCCCCGTGGACCACGGCCTGTCGCCAGCGCTGCCGCCGGGCGGCGCCGACCAGGGTCACGACGGAGAGGCTGACCAGGACGGCCGGCACCCAGCCGTACAGGAGGAGTACGGCGAGGGCGAGGGCCGCCCCGGAGCCGGTGCCGCCCCACCAGCGGTCGCGGCCGAGGGCGACCAAGTGGCCGACGAGGACGCCGGTCAGCATCGCCAGCGCCCAGCCGACGGCACCTACGGGGAACAGCGGCTCGCCGCCGCCGAGAGTGTGCAGCACACCGGCGGCGAGCGCCACGCTCGCCGCCATGACGATGGCCGCGGGCAGCGCGGGCACCACGAGCCGGCGGAGCCGCGACGCCGGAGCGGCGCTGTCGGTCGGTTTCATTCCGATCCCTCTCACAGCCGGCGGTGCCCGCGCCACGGCAGGCGCACACGTCAACAGTAGGCCGCGGAAGGCCAACACGGGCAGCGATCCGCAGCGGTTGCCCGAATGCGACCCGGCCTCCCGGATCAATCTGGTATGCGCCGATGGGGTGACACCTCACTCCTCCTCAGGCGGAGTGACAGCTACCGCTCGTGCTGCCTCAGGACCCTGCTCCAGCAGCACAGCGAAGCCATCATCGTCCAACACGGGGACCTTCAACTGCATGGCTTTGTCGTACTTCGAACCGGGGTTGTCGCCCACCACCACGAATCCGGTCTTCTTGGAAACGGATCCGGTCACCTTTGCACCGAGAGCCTGCAGCGCTTCTTTCGCGCCATCTCTGGTGTGTGACTGAAGTGTGCCCGTTACGACGACGGTGACGCCTTCCAATGGCCGCGGGCCCGCCTCACCCGTCTGCTCCTCCTCCATTCGGACACCCGCGGCCCGCCAGCGCTCGATGATCTCCTGGTGCCAGTCCACCGCGAACCACTGCTTGAGGGAGGCCGCGATGGTGCCGCCGACGCCGTCCACGGCCGCCAGTTCCTCCTCGCTGGCGTCCCGGATGCGGTCGATGGAGCGGAACTCCCGGGCCAGTGCCTGGGCGGCCACCGGGCCGACGTGGCGGATCGAGAGACCGGTCAGGATCCGGGCCAGCGGGCGGGACTTGGCGGCCTGGATGTTCTCCAACATGGCGAGGGTGTTCTTCTTCGGCTCGCCCTTCTGGTTGGCGAAGAAGGTGACGACCTTCTCCTCGCCGGTCTTCGGGTCGCGCTTGGGCAGGCCCGTATCCGGGTCGAGGACATGGGACTTGATGGGCAGCAGCTCCTCGACGGCGAGGTCGAAGAGGCCGCCCTCGTCGTGCAGCGGCGGCTCGGCGGGCTCCAACGGCTGGCTCAGCGCGGTGGCGGCGACATAGCCGAAGTTCTCGATGTCCAGGCACTTGCGGCCGGCGAGGTAGAACAGCCGCTCGCGGATCTGGGCGGGGCAGGACCGGGCGTTGGGACACCGCAGGTCGATGTCGCCCTCCTTGGCCGGCTGGAGCGGCGCCTCGCACTCGGGGCACTCGGCCGGCATCACGAACTCCCGCTCGGTGCCGTCCCGGAGATCCACGACCGGGCCGAGGATCTCGGGGATCACGTCGCCCGCCTTGCGGATGACGATGGTGTCGCCGATGAGGACGCCCTTGGCCTTGACCACGTCCTGGTTGTGCAGGGTGGCGAACTCCACCTCGGAGCCGGCGACGGTGACCGGCTCGACGACGGCGTACGGGGTGACCCGGCCGGTGCGGCCGACGCCGACGCGGATGTCGACCAGCTTGGTGTTGACCTCCTCCGGCGGGTACTTCCAGGCGATCGCCCAGCGCGGGGCGCGCGAGGTGGCGCCCAGCCGGCCCTGGAGCGGGATCTCGTCCAGCTTGACCACCACGCCGTCGATCTCGTGCTCGACGGCGGTGCGGCGGGTCTCCGGGTCACCGTAGTGGGCGATGAACTCCCGTACGGCGGCGAGGGATTGGACGGCGCGGTTGTGCGAGGCGGTGGGCAGGCCCCATGCCTTGAGAAGGTCGTACGCCTCGGAGAGGCGGGCGATCTCCAGTCCGTCGCGGGCGCCGAGGCCGTGCACCACCATGTGCAGCGGGCGGGTGGCGGTGACCTTGGGATCCTTCTGGCGGAGCGAACCGGCCGCGGCGTTACGGGGGTTGGCGAACGGGGGCTTGCCGTCGGCCACCAGGCGCTCGTTGAGTTCGAGGAACTTCTCCATCGGGAAGTAGACCTCGCCGCGGATCTCGACGAGGTCGGGGACCTCGTCGCCGGCCAGGCGGTGCGGGATCTCGGCGATGGTGCGGACGTTGGGCGTGATGTCCTCGCCGGTGCGGCCGTCGCCGCGGGTGGCGGCGCGGGTGAGCCGGCCGTGCTCGTAGGTGAGGTTGACCGCGAGGCCGTCCACCTTGAGCTCGCACAGGAAGTGGTAGCCGGCGCTCTTGGCGTCGCCGCCGAGCTCGGTGGCGATCCGGTCGGCCCAGGCCGACAACTCCTCGTCGTCGAAGGCGTTGTCCAGCGAGAGCATCCGCTCGCGGTGGGCGACCTCGGTGAACTCCGTGGCGTAGGAGCCGGCGACCTTCTGGGTCGGGGAGTCCGGGGTGCGCAGCTGGGGGTGCTCCGCCTCCAGGGCCTCAAGGGAGCGCAGCAGCTTGTCGAACTCCGCGTCGCTGACGACCGGGGCGTCCTTCACGTAGTAGCGAAAGCGGTGCTCCTCGATCTCCTCAGCGAGCCGGGCGTGCTTCTCCCGTGCCGCGGCCGGCACCTCCGATGCCGTTGCGTGCTGTTCGCCAGCCACCGTCTTGTCCTCCCGTGTCCTGATCGTCAAGCGGTCACTCTGGGTTGTCTGCGAGTGATCTCGCCGCCCGGACGCAGTGGGCGAGGACCGCGCGGGCGTAGGCGGGCGAGGCGCCCGCCAGGCCGCACGACGGGGTGACCACCACGGACTCCGCGAGGAGCCCCGGCGCCAGCCCCAGCCTGCGCCACAGCGTCCGGACACCCATGACGCTACCGGCAGGGTCTGACAATGGGCCGTCCACGCCCGGCACCACGCCCGCGAACAGCGCGGTACCGCCCTCGACCGCCTCGCCCAGCACCTCGTCCTCACGCTCGGTGAGCAGCCCGGCGTCGAACGAGACGCCCGCGGCACCGGCCCGCCGCAGCAGCGCGAACGGCACCTCGGGGGCGCAGGAGTGGACGACGACGGGCGCGCCGTCGGCCGCCGCCACGAGGTCGCGCAGCGCGCCCTCGACGACCGCCCGGTCCACCGCCGGGTGGGTGCGGTAGCCGCTGGCGGTCTTGATCCGTCCCCGGAGCACCGCGGTCAGCGACGGCTCATCGAGTTGGAGGACGGGGTCGGCGCCCGGCACCCGGCGCCGGACCTCCGCGAGGTGGCCGCGCAGCCCCTCGGTGAGGGAGGCGACGAGGTCCCGGCAGGCGCCGGGGTCGCCGACCGCCGCCTCGCCGTTGCGCAGTTCCAGGCTGGCGGCCAGCGTCCAGGGACCGACCGCGGAGACCTTCAGCGGGCCGGTGTATCCCTGGGTGAACTCCTCCAGGGCGTCCAGGTCCTCGCCGAGCCAGGAGCGGGCCCGGCGGGTGTCGCGGCCGGGCCGGTCGCTGATCCGCCAACCGCTGGGCTCCACATGGGCGTAGAGCTCGACGAGCATGCCGAGGGTGCGCCCGATCATGTCGGCGCCGGGCCCCCGAGCGGGGAGCTCGGGCAGATGGGGGAAGTCCTCCAGTGACCCGGTGACGGTCTTCGCCGCTTCGCGCGCGTCACCGCCCGGCATCGACCCGATGCCGGTGGCCGCGCCCGCGGTCCACTTGTGCCTGCTGTTCTCGCTCACCCCGGAAGGGTATGCGGCGGTGGGCCGGGCGGGGGCCGCCGGCTCCGCCCGGCCCACCGCCGGCCGCCCGCAGGTCAGCCCCGTGCGCGCAGGCCCAGCCAGCTCACCGCCGCGGCGACCGCCAGGGCCAGCGCGGTCAACGCGAAGGCGTGGCCGGTCCCTTGGTGGGCGTCGCCCGCGCCGGTGAGCACGGCGCCCATGCCGGCGATGCCGACCAGCGAGCCGACCTGGCGGTTGGCGTTGAGGGTGGCGCTGCCGATGTCGGCGTGCGTGCGGCCGGCGGCCTCCATCAGCACGCCGGTCATCGCCGGGGAGGCGATGCCGCTGGCGAGGTTGGCGACGGCCAGCACCGCCGCGATCGTCCCGTACGGGAGGGCCGGGGAGAGCACCAGGAAGAGCAGGAGGTAACTGGCGGCGGAGAGCGCCAGGGAGGTGGTGAGCGCGGCCCGGTTGCCGGTGCGCGGGGCGATCCGGGTGTAGAGGACGTTGCCGACCGGGATGACCAGGACGGCCGGGAGCATCGCCAGGCCGGCCGTCACCGCGCTCGCGCCGCGCCCGGTCTGGAGGAACAGGCCGAGGACGAACAGGGCGCCGTAGAAGGCGAAGTTGAAGAGGAAGCCGACCGCGTTGGCGGCGCTGAAGCGACTGTCGGCGAAGAGCACGACCGGCAGGACGGGGGTGCGGGCGGTGCGCTCGCGGAGCACGAACGCGGCGGCCGCGAGCACCGCGAGGGCGGCCGCGAGCAGCACGCCGGGCGCGGTCCAGCCGGCGGCGGGCCCCTCGATGAGGGCGTAGCTGAGCGCACCGAGGGCGAGCAGGCCCAGGACGTGGCCGGCGCCGCCGAGCGGGGCACCGCTGCCCGGGGTCGGCGCGACGACCCGGCGGGTCAGCAGCAGCCCGGCGATCCCGATGGGGAGGTTGACCAGGAAGATGCTGCGCCAGCCCAGGGTGCCCACCAACAGGCCGCCGAGGGTGGGCGCCAGGGCGACGGAGGTGGAGACGATCGCGGACCAGATGCCGAGCACCTTCGCCCGGCGCGCCGGCTCCGGGAAGGCGTTCATCAGCAGCGACAGGGAGCTGGGCATGAAGAGCGCGGCGCCGGCCCCTTGGGCGAAGCGGGCCGCCGTGAGGGCGGTGCCGCTCGGTGCGGCGGCGCCGAGCAGGGACGCGGCGGTGAAGACGGCCAGCCCGATGAGGTAGATCCGGCGGGCGCCGTACCGCTTGGCCAGCGAGCCGGCGAGCAGCAGCAGCGCGGCGAAGGCGAGGACATAGCCGTCGACGACCCAGGTGAGGCCGGACATGGTCAGCCCGAGCCGGTCCCGGAGGTCGTGCGCGGCGACGTTCATGATGCCGGTGTCCAGGCTCGCCATCACGAACCCGAGGGCCAGGACGACGAGTTGGACGCCGCCGCGGGCGGGCGCAGGGCGGGTCGGGGTGCTCGCCGTACGGCGCGGCGCGGCGGTCTCTGTGATCATGGAATTAGTTATAGCTGTAGCTATCCATCGCGAGCGATAGTTACAGCTATAACTTTACTGAAGCGATACCAAGCCCCGGCACCG
Organism: Streptomyces sp. WZ-12; assembly: GCF_028898845.1. Taxonomy (NCBI): domain Bacteria; kingdom Bacillati; phylum Actinomycetota; class Actinomycetes; order Kitasatosporales; family Streptomycetaceae; genus Streptomyces; species Streptomyces sp. WZ-12. The sequence goes on from NZ_CP118574.1 coordinate 3,092,578, forward strand.
AGCCGACGACCCCGGGAACCAGCGGCACCAACTCACGCCACAGGCCCCCGGGTTGCACCCGGGGGCCTGTGGGGAGGGGCGGTCGGATCGGCGCGCTAGGGCGCGGTCCGGCCCAGCGCCCTGAGGAGTTCGTCGCGGAGCGCGCTGCGCTCCTCGTAGGAGAGGTGGTCCAACGGCGACCCGGTGCCCATCCGGCGCAGCAGGTCCAACCGCAGCTCCCGGCCGGCCTCGGTCAGCACCAGTTGCTTGGCCCGCCCGTCCGCGGGGTGCGGTCGGCGGACCACCATCCCCTGCTTCTCCAACTTGGAGATGACATAGGTGACGTTGGGCGGCTCACAGCACAGCACCGCGGCCAACTCGCGCGCGGTCCTCGGCTCGCCCAGTTCCTCCAGCGCCTTCGCCTGGGTCGGCGTCAGGTCCAACTCCGCGATCCGGCTGCGCTGGTGGGCGTCCATGCGGCGGCTCAGCTCGGTGACGAGGCCCCGGATCTCCCGGAACCCGCACCCGGCCGCGGCGGTGTTCTTCGCTTCGGTGCTCGGCCTCGACGTGGTCACCCCCGAAGCGTACGTCGCCCCCGTGCGGTGCACGGGGGCGAGGGGCGGCCGGACGACCGGTGCGGCCCCCGGGAGCCGGGGGCCGGGCTGCGGTCAGCGGCCGGGGCGGACCACCACGTCCTTGAGCTCCGCGTCCCGCGGGAGGTCGATCGCGGTGAGGATGGCCGTGGCCACCGACTCCGGGTCGATCCACCGGGACGCGTCGTAGTCCATGCCCTCCTGCTGGTGGGTGGACTCCTGCATGGGCGTGGCGGTGCGCCCCGGGTAGACCGAGGTGACCCGCACGCCGTTGTCGTGCTCCTCGGCGCGCAGCGAGTCGGCCAGCGCCTTCAGGCCGTGCTTGCTCGCCGCGTAGCCGCCCCAGTTGGCGTTCGCGGCCAGCCCGGCGCCGGAGTTGACGAAGACCACGTCGCCGCGGGCCACCCGCACCAGCGGCAGCAGCAGGCGGGTGATCTCCGCGGGCGCGACGAGGTTGACGGCGAGCTGCCGCTGCCACGCCTTGGCCGGCAGGTCGCCGACCGCGCCCAGCTCGATGACGCCCGCGATGTGCTGGAGCGAGTCGAGCCGCTCCGGCAGCGCCTGCTGCCCGAAGGCCCAGTCCAGCTTCTCGGGGTTGGCGAGGTCGCCGACGAGGGTGCGGGCGCCCGGGAACCGCTCGGCCAGTTCCTTGGCGCGACCGGCGTCCCGCGCCAGCAGCCACAGCTCCTCGCCGCGCTCGGCCAGCCGCCGCGCGACCGCCGCTCCGATGCCCGAACCGGCGCCTGTGATCAAGTGCGTACCCATGGGGACGATCCTACGGCGTGCCCTTCCGGGGGACGCGGGGCCGGGTCAGCCCTCGATGCTGACCTGTTCTTCCAGGTAGGCCAGCGCGCCCGCGCCGTCCTCGGCGAAGAAGACCAGCTCGGTCAGCGGGATCGGCAGGAAGCCCTCGGCCGCCATCCGCTCGAACTGGCTCCTGAGGCCGTCGTAGAACCCGGCGGTGTTCAGCAGCACCACCGGCTTGCCGTGCATCCCGTGCTTGCGCAGCTCCAGGATCTCGGTCGCCTCGTCGAGCGTGCCGGTGCCGCCCACCATGACGACCACGGCGTCGGCGCGCGCCAGCAGCTGCGCCTTGCGCTCGGCGAGGTCCTTGGTGACGACCATCTCGTCCGCGTTGGTGCGCGCCTTGTGCGCCAGGAACTCCACGGAGACGCCGAGGAGTTTGCCGCCGGCCTCCTGGACACCGTCCGCCATGACCTTCATCAGCCCGGTGTCCGAACCACCCCATACCAGGGCGTGACCGCCCTGACCGATCAATTCGGCGAACTTCCGGGCAGGCTTGACATAACGGTCATCGAGGTCGGCGGCGGAGCAGAAGACGCAGATATTCATGCCGCTCACCCTACGGGCACCCGGCGGGCACCCCACGGGCGCGCGGGAGCACGCCGGGCCCGGCGGTGCGGCGCGCTCACCACCGGGCCCGGCGCGGCCGTCAGATCAGGCCCTGGTCCAGCATCGCGTCCGCGACCCGCTCGAAGCCGGCGATGTTGGCGCCCGCCACGTAGTCACCGGGCAGCCCGAAGCGCTCGGCGGTCTGGAAGCAGACGTCGTGGATCCCCCGCATGATGGCGGCGAGTTCGCCCTCCGCGCGCTCGAACGACCAGGTCTCGCGGCCGGAGTTCTGCCGCATCTCCAGCGCGCTGGTCGCCACGCCGCCGGCGTTGGCCGCCTTGCCCGGGCCGAAGGCCACCCCGGCCTCCTTCAACAGCGCCACCGCCTCGGGGGTGGTGGGCATGTTGGCGCCCTCGGAGACCGCCTTGACGCCGCCCTGGATCAGGACGCGGGCGGCGTCCGCGTCGAGCTCGTTCTGGGTGGCCGACGGCAGCGCCACGTCGCAGGCGACGTCCCAGACACGTCCGCCGGGGACGTACCGGGCCGAACCGCCGCGCCGCTCGACGTAGTCGGCGACCCGGCCCCGCTCGACCTCCTTGATCTGCTTGAGCAGCGCCAGGTCGATGCCCTTCTCGTCGACGACGTAACCGCCGGAGTCCGAGACGGTCAGCACATTGGCGCCGAGCGCCTGGGCCTTCTCGATGGTGTAGATCGCGACGTTGCCGGACCCGGAGACGACGACCTGCTGGCCGTCCAGCTCCTCGCCGCGCCGCTTGAGCATCTCCTCGGTGAAGAGCACGTTGCCGTAACCGGTGGCCTCCGTACGGGCCTTGGAGCCGCCCCACTCCAGGCCCTTGCCGGTGAGGACGCCGGCCTCCCAGCGGTTGGTGATCCGGCGGTACTGGCCGAAGAGGTAGCCGATCTCCCGGCCGCCGACGCCGATGTCACCGGCCGGTACGTCGGTGTGCTCGCCGAGGTGGCGGTGCAGCTCGGTCATGAAGGACTGGCAGAAGCGCATCACTTCGGCGTCCGACTTGCCGTGCGGGTCGAAGTCGCTGCCGCCCTTGCCGCCGCCGATGTTCAGCCCGGTCAGTGCGTTCTTGAAGATCTGCTCGAAGCCGAGGAACTTCACGATGCCGAGGTTGACGGACGAGTGGAAGCGCAGGCCGCCCTTGTACGGGCCGAGCGCGCCGTTGAACTCCACCCGGAAACCGCGGTTGACCCGGATCCGGCCCGCGTCGTCCTGCCAGGGCACCCGGAACATGATCTGCCGCTCCGGCTCGACCAGCCGCTCCAGGACCTTGGCGTCCGCGAACTCGGGGCGGGCCGTCAGCACCGGCGCCAGGGTCTCCAGGACCTCCAGGGCCGCCTGGTGGAACTCCGCCTCACCGGGATTCCGGCGGATCAGCTCGGCGTGCAGGGACGCCAGCTCGGCGGTGAGACCGCCGGGCGTGACCTCAGGTTGAACAGTCGACATGACTTCCGTTCCCTTCGTGGCCGACGAAAGCCGCGTGCCGTCCGGATCGCCGTTGAACCGTCGACGCGGGCTTGGATGTCCCGTCGCATCGCCGACCTTATGCGCCGCTGCCCGCCGGATCGAGGGCGGGGTGCTCGGCACGCCGATCCTCACGCGATTTCCCCAACTCCCCCGCGCTGCTCCGCATCAGACGCCGGCCACCTGGGCGACCGCGTCCTTCCCGGCGTCCGCCGCGGCGCCCGCGCCGCCCGCGGCCTCCGCCCTCACCATCCGCTCCATCGGCTCGGCGGCGGCACCGCCGGCGACCACCATGGCGAACAGCAGCGCCACCACCGTCAACACCGTGCCCAACCACACCATGGTGTGCACCGGGAGGAGATAGGCGCCGGCGGCCTTGACCGCGCACTCGACCAGCAGCGTGCTCCCCCATATGACCGAGAACCGCCGCTCCAGCCGCCGGAACCGCGCCCCGCGCGCCATGAGCCGGTCCCATGCGGCCACCCCTTGCGAACTGCCCTTGGTCACCCACGGCTTGAGCCCCGCCGTCATCAACGGCCGCCCCCGCCACACCGAGAACAGCACCGCGAGCCCGATCACGCTGCTGACGCCGCTGTCCTTGGCCATCATCAGCCGCGGATCGCCGGTCATCGTGCTCGTCGCCAGCCCCACCACGTTGACCAGGAGTATCAGCAGCGCGAGGCCGTTGACGGTCCGCTCCCGGACCAGGCTCCAGACGGTGCGCAGCGCCGGGACGACGCTGCTCCAGGCCAGCGCGGCGACGTCGCCGAGGTCGAAGGCGTTCTTGAGGACGTAGTACGACGCCAGCGGAATACCGAGGTCCAGGACCAGCGGTGCCATGGTCTTGACGAGCTGACTGCCGGCGGACGGTTGGTGACTCACCACGGACTCCCCCGAGTTGGGCGGTGCACGGCGACTGCGGCGCCGTGCCGGACACCCCAAGCCTCGGGCACCGCGGGGTCCGGCCGGCAGTTCCAACTGTCCCGACTTGGCCGTGACATTTGTCAGGGGTGGCACCCGGGCTGGTGGCGGTGACCGGCCCGTGGGGTGCGTGGGGCGTACGGGTCGCGCGGGGTCTACGGCTCCCGCGGCCCCGCGGGTGCAGCCGGTTCCGGTGGTCCCGATGGTCCCGGCGGCGGTCGGGTCAGCCGGCCTGCTGCCGCGGGGCGCCCGCGGCGGCGGTGCTGCGCCGCGTGGTGGTGGCGATCGTCGCCGAACCGACCACCCGCGTGCCGTCGTAGAGCACGATCGCCTGGCCGGGCGCGACGCCACGGACCGGCTCGGTGAAGGAGACCCGCAGCTCGGTGCCGTCGACCACCTCGGCCCGCACCTCGGTCTCGCCGCCGTGGGCGCGGAGCTGGGCGGTGTAGACGGCCTCGCCGGCCTCCGGCGGGCGGCCGCACCAGCGGGGGCGGATCGCGGTGAGCGCGGTCACGTCCAGGGCGGCGGCCGGGCCGACGGTGACGGTGTTGTCCACCGGCGAGATGTCGAGGACGTAGCGGGGCTTGCCGTCGGCGGCCGGGGTGCCGATGCGCAGGCCCTTGCGCTGGCCGATGGTGAAGCCGTACGCGCCCTCGTGCGTGCCCAGCTTGGCCCCGGACTCGTCGACGATGTCGCCCTCCGCGGCGCCCAGCCGCTTGGCCAGGAAGCCCTGGGTGTCGCCGTCGGCGATGAAGCAGATGTCGTGGCTGTCGGGCTTCTTGGCGACGAACAGGCCGCGGCGGGCGGCCTCTTCGCGGATCTCGGCCTTGGTGGTGGGGGTGTCACCGAGCGGGAACATGGCATGCGCCAACTGGCGGTCGTCGAGCACGCCGAGGACGTAGGACTGGTCCTTGGCCATGTCGGCGGCGCGGTGCAGCTCGCGGGAACCGTCCTCGCGCAGGAGCACCTTGGCGTAGTGGCCGGTGCACACCGCGTCGAAGCCGAGGGCGAGCGCCTTGTCCAACAGCGCGGCGAACTTGATCTTCTCGTTGCAGCGGAGGCAGGGGTTCGGCGTGCGGCCGGCCTCGTACTCGGCGATGAAGTCCTCGACCACGTCCTCGCGGAAGCGCTCGGCCAGATCCCAGACGTAGAACGGGATGCCGATCACGTCGGCGGCGCGGCGGGCGTCGTGGGAGTCCTCGATGGTGCAACAGCCGCGGGCGCCCGTGCGGAACGACTTGGGATTCTCGGAGAGCGCGAGGTGGACGCCGGTGACGTCGTGGCCCGCCTCGGCGGCGCGGGCCGCGGCGACGGCGGAGTCCACACCGCCGGACATGGCGGCGAGGACGCGGAGGCGGCGGGGGGCGGCGGCATCAGTCATAGCCCTTCAAGGGTAGACGGTCCGCTGCGTTTGGCTTGCGGCCCACGTTGTCGGCTTTCCCGCCGCGCGGGTTCCTGTCTTTTGCGCCTGCGGCGCGGGCCGATCCGCTGCGCGGGGCGAGCCGATGTGTCCGCTGCCGGTCCGCTTGCGCGGGGCGGGTCGAGTTGTCTGGTCCGCTGCGCGGGGCTGTTGGGTTGCGGTGACGGGCCTGCGGGGGCGGTGTGCCAGACTGCTTCGCTTTACGTCTGGCACACCGCCCCCTCCGGCCCGTCCCCTCCCGTTGAGGGGTGGATTTCTCTGGGATGGAGCTGATCCTGAGTGGTCCTCTGACGGTCACCGCGCAAGCTCATGCGCCTTCTTACGATCACCGCTCACGCGTACTCGTCCTCTGACGGTCACCACTCAACCCAACGACCCGAGTTGACCCACCGGGCGGACGTGGCACCCACCGTTTTTTCCCACCCTCCAACGGGAGGGGACGGGCCGGAGGGGTGGGTGTGCCAGACGTAAAGCGAAGCAGTCTGGCATGCCCGCCCCGCAGGCCCGTCACCGCAACCCAACAGCCCCGCGCAGCGGACCACAACCCCACCCGCCCCGCGCAAGCGGACCGGCAGCGGACCAGACAACTCGGCTCGCCCCGCGCAAGCGGACCGGCAGCGGACACATCGGCTCGCCCCGCGCAGCGGACCGGCCCGCGCCGCAAGGCGCAAAAGACAGCAACCCGCGCGGCGGGACAGCCAACCACGTGGGCAGCAAGCCCAGCGCAGCGCCTAGCTGAGGCCCGCCCCCCGAGCTCGCTCCACCACCGGGCCGATGATCTCGGCCAGGGCCGCCACGTCCGCGGCGGTGGAGGTGTGGCCCAGGGAGAAGCGGAGGGTGCCGCGGGCGAGGTCCTGGGGCATTCCGGTCGCCAGCAGGACGTGGCTGGGCTGGGCGACGCCGGCGGTGCAGGCCGATCCGGTGGAGCAGGCGATGCCCTGGGCGTCCAGGAGGAGCAGCAGGGAGTCGCCCTCACAGCCGGGGAAGGTGAAGTGGGCGTTGGCCGGGAGGCGGCCGGCCGGGTCCGGGTCACCACCCAGGATGGCGTCGGGCGCGGCCGCCCGGACCGCCTTGATCAGGTCGTCGCGGAGCGCGCCGATCTCACGGGCGAACTCCTCCCGGTGCGCCACCGCGTGCCGACCGGCCGCGGCGAACGCGGCGATGGCGGGGGTGTCGAGGGTGCCGGAGCGGACGTGCCGCTCCTGCCCGCCGCCGTGCAGCACCGGCACGGGGGCGTGCTCCCGGCGCAGCAGCAGCGCGCCGATCCCGTACGGGCCGCCGATCTTGTGGCCGGAGACGGTCATCGCGGCGAGCCCGGAGGCGGCGAAGTCGACCTCCAACTGGCCCACCGCCTGCACCGCGTCGGCGTGTAGCGGGACCTCGAACTCCCGCGCCACCTCGGCCAGTTCGCGGACCGGCTGGACGGTGCCGATCTCGTTGTTGGCCCACATGACGGTGGCCAGCGCGACGTCGTCGGGGTTGCGGGCGATGGCCTCCCGCAGCGCCTCGGCGGACACCCGGCCGTACGGGTCGACCGGCAGCCAGTCGACCGTGGCGCCCTCGTGCTCGCCGAGCCACTCGACGGCGTCCAGGACGGCGTGGTGTTCGACGGGACTGGCCAGGACCCGGGTGCGGGCCGGGTCGGCCGCCCGGCGGGACCAGTACAGGCCCTTGACCGCGAGGTTGTCGGCCTCCGTGCCGCCCGCCGTGAAGACGACTTCACTGGGGCGCGCGCCCAAGGAGGCGGCGAGCGATTCCCGCGCCTCCTCGACGGTGCGCCGGGCCCGCCGGCCGGCGGCGTGCAGCGAGGACGCGTTGCCGGTGACGGTCAACTGGGCGGTCATCGCCTGCACCGCCTCCGGGAGCATCGGAGTGGTAGCGGCGTGGTCGAGGTAAACCATGGTGCGCTGATTCTACGAGCCGCCCCGGGGCGCGTACCCCGCGCGGGGGCGCATCGCCCAGGGGCGCATGCTCTGGGCCGGGGCGCACGCCCCGCCCGGGGGCGTCGCGCGCCCCCGCCTCACGTCGCCAGGATCGTGCGGGCCAGTTGGCGGGACTGGGCCACCAGGCGGTCCGCGGAGTCCCAGACCTCGGCGTCCTCTTCCAGGAAGCCGCCGGCCAGGTTGCGGGTGGTGATGGCGACCCGGAGCGGGCCGGGGGCCGGGCGGTGCCGGACGTGGCAGGTCAGCTCGACGGTGGGGACCCAGCCGCGCAGGCCCAACTCGAAGGCGGTGGGCGGCAGTGCGTCCACGGTCAGGAGGAGGGAGAGCGGGTCCGGGTCGCGGCCGTCGGCCAGGCCGAACCAGCCGCGCATCTCGCCCTTGCCGGACGGCGCGCCCACCGCCCAGCCGACGGTGGCCGGGTCGAGCCGGATGTCCAGCCGCCCGGCGATCGCCGTGCTGCCGGGGATGGCCGGCCGGCCGTCGGGGGCGCTGTCCGTGCCCAGGCAGTGCTCGTAGGGCGGGAGGGCCGGGGGCTTGGCGGTGGTGCGGACGTCGTCGGGGAGGGCGGCGAGGTCGCCGTAGGTGGCGAGCACCCGGATCCGCTCGACCTCGGTGCCGTCGTCGGCGTACTGGACGAGGGTGGCGGTGCCGGTCGAGAGGGTGCGGCCGGTGCGGACCACCTCGGTGCGGACGGTGGCCGGGCCGGGCACGGACGCCGTCAGGTAGTGGGCGGTGACGGTGAGCGGGTCCGGGTGCGGGAGCGCGTCGCCCAGGGCGCGGCCGAGCAGGGCGAGGAGGTAGCCGCCGTTGACCGCGTTGATGATCGTCCAGCCCGCCGAGAGGTCGGCGGCGTAGACGCCGGGAGCGCGCCGGGTGACCGCGGTGTCGCGGTCGAACTCGCTGTTTCCTACGGTCACCGTTGCCATGGCGGCACGCTACACGGATCGATTACCGACCGGTAGTGTCAATTTCAAGGAACGGGACGGGAGTCGGGCGGGGCCCGTGAGCGGAGTGATCCACTCCGCTGCTGCCATCATGACCGCATGCTTCATGTGCTCTACCTGGTCGGGATCGCGGCCTTCGCCGCGAGCGGCGTGCTGGCGGCCTTCCGCGCCAACATGGATCCCTTCGGCGGCCTGGTCCTCGCGTTCGCCGCCTCCATCTCCGGCGGCACGCTCCGCGATGTGATCCTGGACCGACGGCCGCTGTACTGGACGCACGACTGGGTGCTGCTGACGGTGATCATCTGCGTCGGCGTGGGCACCATCGTGTACCTGCGGTTCTGGTCCCTGCCGCGCAAGTCGCTGCTGGTGGTGGACGCGATCGGGCTGTCCGTGGTCACCGTCATCGGCGCCCGCGCGGCGATCTCGGCGGGCGTCACCCCGCTCGCGGTGATCATCCTCGCGGTGCTCACCGGCGTGACCGGCGAGGTGATCCGCGACGTGCTGTGCGGGGAGTTCCCGCCGCTGCTGCTGCGCGAGGACGTCTACGCCATCGCGGCGCTCGCCGGCGCCTGTTGCTACCTCCTGCTGTACCGCCTCGGGATCGGCGCCTCGGTCGCCGCGATGGTCTCGGCGGGGCTGGTCTTCGCCCTGCGGATGGGCGCGGTCTACTTCGGGCTGCACCTGCCCCGACCGCAGCAACTGCGCGGCCGGGGCGCGGAGTAGGACGCCGGCTAGCCGGTCACTGACCCGGCAGCGCCGGGCGGCTCGGGGTGTCCAACCAGGTGTGGAAGAAGGCACCGAGCCGCTGCCCGGAGACCTTCTCGGCCAGCGCGACGAAGTCGGCGGTGTTGGCGTTGCCGTAGCGGTGCCGGGCGGTCCAGGCCGGCAGCAGCCGGAAGAACGCCCGGTCGCCGATGCGTTCGCGCAGCGCCTGGAGGGTCATCGCGCCGCGCTGGTAGACCGCCTGGGAGAACATGGTGTCCCGCTTCGGGTCGGCGACCGTGATCTTCCAGAACGGGTCGTCCGCCGGCACCGACCGGTACGCCTTGCGGAACGCGTCGTGGGCCGTGGTGGTACCGCGGTGCTCGGCCCACAGCCACTGGGCGTAGCTGGCGAAGCCCTCGTTGAGCCAGATGTCCTTCCACTGCTTGACCGAGACCGAGTCGCCGAACCACTGGTGCGCCAACTCGTGAACGATGGTGGTCTCGTTGCGGACCGCGGAGTAGGCCGGCTTGGACTGCACCTCCAGGGAGAAGCCCGCCTCCGGCATGTCGTCCACGATCGCCCCGGTCTCCTCGAACGGGTACGGCCCGAAGAGCTTCGCCCAGTAGTCGGTGGCCTCCGCGGTGATGGCGTAGACGTCGACCTTGCCGGTGGGCAGGGTCGGGTCGGTGGCCACGTAGATCGGGGTGCCGCCGGGGGTGGTGCCGGTGCGCACCCTGAACTTCCCGATGGTGGCGGTCGCCAGGTACGGCGCCATCGGGCGGCTCTCCCGCCAGTGGTACCAGGCACGGCCGCCGCGCTCGCCGGAGCCGACCAGGCGCCCGTTGGAGACCCCGGTCAGCCCCTTGGGGGCGTCGATGTGGATGTCGTAGGTGGCCTTCTCGGCCGGGTGGTCGCTGGACGGGAACCACGTCGAGGCCGCGTTGGGCTCGCAGGCGACGAACACCCCGTCCTTGGTCTTCATCCAGCCGTACTTGGAGCCGAAGACGATCGGGCCGCTGAGCGGCTCGGGGACGCCGTGGTAGACGACGGTCACCGCGAACCGCCCGCCGCGCCGCAGGGCGCGGCCCGGCCGGACGACGAGTTCGTCACCGGTTCTGGAGAAGTGCGCCGGCCGGCCGTTGACCCTGACCCGGTCGACGGTCAGCTTCTGGAGGTCCAGGTCGAACGTCGAGAGGTCCTGGGTGGCCCGGGCGGTCAGGGTGGTGCGGCCGTCGAGCCGGCCCGAGTCGGGGTGGTAGCTGACGCCCAGGTCGTAATGGAGCGGGGTGTAGCCCCCGTTGCCGAGGTTCGGGAAGTACGGGTCACCGATGCCGGGGGCGCCCGGGGTCGGGTGCGGCGCCGCGCCGACCGCCCCCGGGGCGGCGGCGAGCGAGGCGGCCGCGGCCACGGCGGTGGCCAGGGCCAGCAGTCGGGAGGTGCGACGCGCAGAACGGGAGAGTGCCATGAGCCGTCCCTTCGAATACGCGGATCCAACATGAACAACCGCGCCGACTCTGCACTCTCCCGCCCTCCGCCACCCAGGACTTTGCCAAGTCGTCAGGTGTTACTGACCACTTGAGCCCTTACCCGGTGAACGCTCCACACCGGAAGCGGAGTTGGCGTCCGCCGGCTCCTCCGGATGGTGGCAGGCGACCTGGTGCCCGGTGTCCAGGCGCACCAGCGGCGGCTCGGTGGTGGCGCACACCTCCGTCGCCTTCCAGCAGCGGGTGCGGAACCGGCAGCCGGACGGCGGATTGATCGGCGAGGGCACATCACCCTTGAGCAGGATCCGCTCGCGCTGGGTGCGCCGCCTGAGGTCGGGCACCGGCACGGCCGACAGCAGCGCCTTGGTGTACGGGTGCCGCGGCGAGGCGTACAGCGCGTCCCGGTCGGCCAGTTCGACGATCTTGCCGAGGTACATCACCGCGATCCGGTCCGAGACGTGCCGGATCACCGAGAGGTCGTGGGCGATGATGACGTAGGTCAGGCCCAGCTCCTCCTGGAGGTCGTCCATGAGGTTGACGACCTGCGCCTGGATGGAGACGTCGAGGGCGGAGACCGGCTCGTCGGCGACCACCAGCTTGGGCTTGAGGGCCAACGCCCGGGCGATCCCGATGCGTTGCCGCTGCCCGCCGGAGAACTCGTGCGGATAGCGGTTGTAGTGCTCCGGGCTCAGCCCCACCAGCTCCAGCAGCCGCTGCACCTCCTTCTTCACCCCGCCCTCGGGCGTGACGCCCTGGAGGCGGAAGGGGGTGGAGACGATCCCGCCGATGGTGTGCCGCGGGTTCAGCGAACCGTACGGGTCCTGGAAGATCATCTGCACGTCGCGGCGCAGCGGCCGCAGTCGACCCGACGACAGATGGGTGATGTCCCGGCCCTCGAACTCGACCGAGCCACCGGTCGGTTCGTCGAGCCGGGTGATCAGCCGGCCCATCGTCGACTTGCCGCAGCCGGACTCGCCGACGACGCCCAGCGTCTCCCCGGGGAAGACGTCGAAGTCGATCCCGTCGACCGCCTGCACGGCGCCGACCTTCCGCTTGAGGATCCCCTTGGTGATCGGGAAGTGCCGGACCAGGCCCCGCACCGTGAGCAGCGGCGCCTGCTGCGCCTGCGCCCCGGCGGGCCCGGTCGTCTCGGCGCTCCGGATCGTCTCGGTGCTCTGGGTCGTCTCGGTGCTCTGGGTCGTCTCGGTCACAGCTTCGGCGCAATCTCTTCGGTCCAGATCCGGTCCCGTTCCGGTTGCGGGAGGTGGCAGGCGGAGAAGTGCCGGCCGTCGACCTGTTGGAGTTCGGGGCGCACCGTGCGGGTGAGGTTGTCCTTGGGGAGGTCCGCGTACGGGCAGCGGGGGTTGAAGGCGCAGCCGGACGGCACGTTGATCAGGCTGGGCGGGGAGCCCTTGACCGGGATCAGCCGGTCGGACTGGTCCCGGTCGATCCGCGGCATGGAGCCGAGCAGGCCCCAGGTGTAGGGGTGCTGCGGGGTCGCGAACACCCGGTCCGACGGGCCCCGTTCGATGCACCGGCCGCCGTACATCACCAGCAGGTCGTCGGCGAGCTCGGCGACGACTCCGAGGTCGTGGGTGATGATGATGACCGCCGAGCCGAACTCCTTCTGCAGGTCGCGGATCAGGTCCAGGATCTGCGCCTGGACGGTGACGTCCAGGGCGGTGGTCGGCTCGTCGGCGATCAGGAGCTCGGGGTTGTTGACCAGCGCCATGGCGATCATGGCGCGCTGGCGCATGCCGCCGGAGAACTGGTGCGGGTGGTCGTCGACCCGTTTGTCGGGCTGCGGGATGCCGACCCGGTCGAGCATCTCCACGGCCCGCTTGCGCGCGGTCTTCTTGTCGACGTCGTGGTGGACGCGGTACGCCTCCACGATCTGGCTGCCGACGCTGTAGAAGGGGTGCAGCGCGGAGAGCGGGTCCTGGAAGATCATCGCCATCTGGCGGCCGCGCAGCCGGCGGACCTCGTCGGGGTCGGCGGCGACCAACTCCCGGCCGTCCAGCCAGATTTCGCCGGACATCCGGACCTTGCTGCGCTGCTGTCGGGAGGCCCGGTGCAGGCCCATGATGGCCAGCGAGGTCACCGACTTGCCGGAGCCGGACTCACCGACGATGCCGAGCGTCTTGCCCTTCTGAAGGCTGAAGGTCAGCCCGTCGACGGACTTCACCAGGCCGTCGTCGGTGGGGAAGTGCACCGTGAGGTCGCGCACTTCGAGAAAGGCGGAGGGGGCGGCGGGGGTCGTGGGTCCGGCGCCCGTCGCGGCCTCCCCCGTCGCCGTGGTCTGGTCCTCGAAAGAGTCGGTCAAGTGAGCCTCACCCGCGGGTCGATGGCGGCGTACAGAACGTCCACCACCAGGTTGCACAGGACGATGAAGAACGCGGCGAGCAGGGTGACGCCGAGAATGTTCGGCAGGTCGTTGGCGTTGATGGAGTCGACCGCGAAGGCGCCGACTCCCTTGAGCGAGAAGACCTGTTCGGTGATGAGCGCACCGCCGAGCAGCAGGCCCAGGTCCATGCCGAAGACGGTGACGATCGGGGTCAGCGCGGCCCGCAGGCCGTGCCGGATCACCACCCGGCGCTCCCGCAGGCCCTTGGCCCGGGCGGTGCGGATGAAGTCCTCGCTCAGCGTCTCCAGCATGCCGGCCCGGGTGAGCCGGGCGTAGAGCGCCGAGTAGAGGAACGCCAGGGTGACCCAGGGCAGGAACATGGTCCGGGCCCAGCCCACCGGGTCCGTCAACAGCGGTATGTAGTCGCTGCGTTGGAAGAGCGGCCACTGGTAGGTGAACAGGGCCAGGGCCAGCGCGCCGGTGAAGAACATCGGGAGCGAGACGCCGGCCAGCGCCACGCCCATCGCCGCCCGGTCGAAGAACGAGCCGGGGCGGAGCGCGGAGAGCACGCCGGTGGCGACGCCGGAGACCACCCACAGCACGGCGGCGCCGGCGGCCAGCGACAGCGTCACCGGAAGCCGCGACTGGATCTCCGGCCAGACCTCGATATGGGTCTTGAAGGAGTAACCGAAGCACGGCACATGGCACTTGGCCGCCTCCGGGCCGAACTTGTAGTCGACGCCGACGAAGATGCCCTTGAGGAATTCCCAGTACTGCTCGTACACGGGCTTGTCCAGGCCGAGGTTCTTCTTGACCGCGGCGATGTCCGCGGGCGTGGGGGCCTTTCCGATGTACTGCTGGGCAAGCTGGTCGGTGGTCTGCCCGGCCAGTTTCGGCAGCAGGAAGAAGATGCCGAAGGTGACCGCGCTGACGATCAGCAACAGGATCACCGCGCTGATCAACCTGCGGATGAGGTACGAGAACACGGGGATGCGGCGCCGGTGCCGCGGGCCGGGAGCGAGTGGCCCGCGGGCACCAATGCCTTCACCTGCCTTCCAGGGCTGCTACTTCTTGACGCCGATGTTGAGGTAGTCGTACTCACCGCTCCAGGCCGAGCTGGACGCCAGGTTGGTGGCCTTCGGCGAGCGGTACATCAGGACCTTGAAGTAGGTCAGCGGGACGATCGCCGCCTGCTCCATCGCCTTGCGGTCGATGTCCGCGTACGCCTTCTCGCGGGCGGCCTGGTCGGTGTTGGCGATGGCCGTGTCGAGCAGGTTGTTGATCTCCGGGTCGTCCAACTGGGAGAGGTTGGAGTTGCCGGACTGGCTGATCGCCTTGCCGTGGAGGATCTGCTGGAGGTAGCCGTAGCCGGTCGGGAAGTCGGCGCCCCACTGCATCATCATCAGGCCGACGTTGTTGGACTTGTCGAAGGCCGGCACGCCGGCGTAGTCCGAGAAGTACTTGCTGGTCGGGTACTGCTGGAGCTTGGCGTTGATGCCGATCTTCTTCAGCGAGCCGATGATCGAGGTGGCCGCGTCGACCTCGTCCTGGCGGTCGTTGCGGGCCAGGATGGTGGTGGAGACGTTGCCGGCGCCGCACTGCTTCCAGTGCGCCTTGGCCTGGGTCAGGTCCAGGTTGTCGCCGGTGTACTTCTGCGGGTACAGGTCGTACTTCTGGTAGCCGGCGATGTCGGTGGGCAGGACCGTGGAGGCGATGTCACCGCGGATCGGGCCGCCGAGCGCGGTCTGCACGGCCTTCTTGTCGATGGCGTACTCGACGGCCTTGCGGCACTCCGGCTTGTCGAACGGCGCGACCTTGGTGTTGATGGCGGTGTAGACCAGGCGCTGACCGAGCGCGTTGTCGGTGTTGGCCTTCTGGCCGGGGTCGGTCAGCAACTGCGCCTGGGTCTGGGCGTCGACGCCGCGCCCTGCCATGTCGACCAGGGTGTTGCCGGACTGGAGGTCCTTGTCGATGGTCGACTGGGCGACCTTCAGGTTGAGCACGATCTTGTCCGGGAGCTGCTTGCGCAGCGGGTCGGTCGCGGCCGACCACTGCGGGTTGCGGACCAGGGTGAGCTGCTTGCCCTCCTGGTAGTTCGCGAACTTGTAGGAGCCGCTGGAGACCACGGACTTGGTGTAGTCCGCGCCCTTGTCCTTGGCCTGCGGGACGGGCGCGGTCTGCGGGGCGCTGACCAGGTAGTCGAACTCGGCGAACGGTTTCTTCAGGTGGAAGACGATGGTCTGCGCATCCGGCGTCTCGATGGACTTGAGCCCTTCCTTGCTCTTGTCCTTGTAGGGGCCCTTGTAGCCGCCGTCGTTGTCCTGGAGGAACTGCTGGAAGTAGTTCGGGCCCAGCGAGAGGATGTCGCGGGCGAAGTTGCTGCGCTCCACCGCGTACTTGACGTCCTGCGAGGTGACGGGGGTGCCGTCCTCGAACTTGACGCCCTTGCGGAGCTTGTACGTCCAGGTCTTGCCGCCGTCGGCGGACTTGCCCATCGACTCGGCGAGGTCCGGGACCAGTTGCTCGCCCTTGGTGCCGGGGCCCGGCTTGAAGGTGGTCAGCGGACGGGCGTACAGACGGCTGAAGTTGTAGACGAAGGCGTAGTAGGTGTTGCCCGGGTCGAAGGACTCGGGGGCGTCGCTCATCGCGTAGGTGACGGTGCCCCCCTTCGCGTCCGAGGCGTTGACGACGCCCTTGGTGGCGGCGTTGGCCCCGGCGGAACTGTCCGAGGACCCCTTTCCGCTACAGCCGGCCAGCAGGAGGCCCGCGCTGGTGATGGCCGCGATGGTCGCGACCGGAAGTGACCTTCGCATGTGCTCGGTGTCCCCTTCGTTCGTCGAGAAACGTCGGATCGAAACGGCTTCGAAAACGGGTGCAGAGTGGGGGGATGAAGGCCGGCGCCGGTCAGCGGCTGCGCGGGTCCAGCGCGTCCCTCAGTCCGTCACCGAGCAGGTTGAACGCGAGCACGGTGACGAAGATCGCGAGGCCGGGAACGATCATGTACTGGGGGTCGACCTCGTAGTACTTGACCGCCTGGGTGAGGGTGCCGCCCCACGACGACTGGGGCGGCTGGATGCCCACGCCCAGGAAGCTCAGCGCCGCCTCGAAGAGGATGTTGGAGGGGATCAGCAGCGTCGAGTAGACGATGATCGGCCCCACGAGGTTGGGCAGGAGTTCCCGGAAGAGGATGAACGGGCCGCGGGCGCCCAGGCCGCGGGCGGCAAAGACGAACTCCCGCTCCCGCAGCGACAGGGTCTGGGCCCGCACGATCCGGCCCATGTAGGGCCAGTTGAAGAAGCCGATCACGAAGATCAGCACCGAGATGTGCAGCGGCAGCCCGGAGAGCCCGAACGCGCCGCCCTGGAGCGACGCGGAGATCGCGATGGCGAACAGCAGCAGCGGGAAGGCGAGGAAGACGTCCATCAGACGGCTGATGAAGGCGTCCACCCGGCCGCGGTAGAAGCCGGCGATCACGCCGAGGACGGTGCCGATGGCCACCGACAGCAGCGTCGCGCCGAACGCCACCAGCAGCGACACCCAGGAGCCCTCCAGGATCCGGGCGAGCAGATCGCGGCCGAACTTGGGGTCCACGCCCAGCAGGTGGTCGAGCCCCATCCCGCCGAAGTCGCCCTTGGGCAGCGTGGTGTTGGGGTCGATCAGGTCCTGGTGGGGCTGGTTGGGGTCCAGCCCGAACAGGTGCTGGAGCGGGCGGGAGAGGGTGGCGACCAGGATGAGCAGGACGACGACGATGCCGCCGGCCATGGCGACCTTGTCGCGGCGGAAGCGCAGCCAGGCGATCTGACCGAGCGAGCGCCCCTCGATGCGCTTGCTCTCGACGCCTTCCAGCACCGCCTCCGGCTGCGCCTGCGCAGCCGCGCCGGTGGTCTCGATCGGTGCGGTCACGGTGCTCTGAACCCCCCTCGGCCGACGGTGGCCGGCCTGTGCCCGCCGCGGTAGCGGCCTGGTGGTGACCCCTCTGGTGCTCACCTGCCGCCATCTCACCCCGTACGCAGGTGAGTTGACATCGCGGACGGGTCGTCGACTGGCGCAGGGACGCCGGTGGGGATGGCGCTCGTACACAGGACCGAAGTCCTTGGAGCGGGAGTCTTCATCCGAGTTGCGATCACTCACCAGCCCTGGCCAGGAAAGGATGCGCAACTGTGATGTGACCCACGGCCTTCCGTTATGCGAACAACGGAGCGGTTTGAGCGGTGCACCGGATGGCCGAAAAAAGCGTCAACTGCCGGTGGAATAAGGCCAATTCACTCGGGGAGGCGGGCAGGCGCCGGCAGGACTGTGGGCGCCGGTCGGGCTCAGTAGGCGCGGGGGTAGCCGTAGCCGTAGGTGGGTCCGGGAGCCGGCTGGGCGTAGCCGTCGCGGTCGAAGAACGGGCGGGCGCAGGCCCGCATCCACATGCCGACCGGGTCGTACTCGTCGTTCATGGCGACGGTGGACACCGGCAGGCCGTCCGGCACCGCACCCATCGACTGCTGGATCAGCATCCGGGCGGCGTCCACCGACGGCTGCCCGGTGTCGTAGAGGTCCAGGCCGATCGCCAAATACGGGGCGCCGAGGGCGGGTTGCACCCAGGCCCGGCGCAACGACCGTACCGGGGGCGTGCGGTGGGCGTGCTGCGCGAGCAGGGCGTAGAACTGCGGGATGTCGATGACCGGTTCGCTGATCCGCAGCGGACCGGCGGGCAGCCGGTCCAGGCCGCCGGCGATCCGGCGCAGGTCGAGCCAGGGGACGCCGACGCCGCCGCCGGGGGCGTGCGGGTTGAGCCACAGGCCCCAGCGGTCGGGGAAGAGGGAGGCGGCGATCTCGGGTCCGGTGACGACCTCGTGGTCGCGGGTCCAGCCGGAGGCGGCGAGCTCGGCGGCGGAGGTGACGCAGGGGGCGTAGCCCAGCCCGTCGACCTCCATGTTCCCGTACTGGGCGTCGGGTTGGCCGGTCCGGCCGTGCCACAGGAGCATCCAGACCTGCCCGTGCGCGAGGGCGCCCAGCATCGCCTCGTAGGCGTCGTAACGCCCGGGCGAGACCTGTCGCAGCATCTGCTCGACCTGGTCGGCCGCCGCCGCTCCCTGTTGCGCACCCGCGCTCACGTGGTCCGTCCCTCCTCCCGGCCGGGCGCCCGCCCGCCCGTCGTCCCACCAGCTTACGAGTGGTCCCGTGTGTAGAAGGGCCGCACGCGCTCCAGCATCCAGTCGGCGACCGGGTCGCCCTGGGCGACGTCGAGCAGGACGAGTTGGACCGGCCAGGGCACCGGCACCTGGCCCAGGGCCCGCCCGAGGGCGGTCAACGCCTCGTCGCGGGCGGTGCCGTCGTGCAGCCGCTCGGGGGCGACGTCGAGTTGCACGCCGACGAAGAGCGCCGGCGTGTCGCCCTCGACGCCGGCCAGCGCGCGGCGGGCGGCCAGCACGATGCCGGCGGCGGAGAACGCGAGGCCGGCGGCGGCCAGGAAGTCCACCGGCTCGTCCTGCCAGTCCGGTTCGAAGAGCCGCACCCGGGCGCCCGCGGTCTGCGGGCCGTCCAGGTCGGTCCGTCCGGTACGGCACAGTTCGGCGACCGCGGGCGGCGGCAGCGGGACGCCGACGGTGCCGTCCGGGTTGACCGCGAGGCCCACCAGCGGCGGCAGGCCGCGGGCGAACTCCCGGGCGGGCGCGACGGTGTAGGACAGGTGCGTGCCGACGACCCGCCGGAACTCCTGCTCGGAGCTGAAGACCGGGACGTAGGCGGCGCCGCCGATCTCGACGGTCGGCACGTCGAGGCCGGGCGCTCCCAGGCCCGCGCCGTCCGGGCCGCCGCCCTCGGGCAGCGGCACCCATACCCGGCTGCGGCCCAGCACCTCCACGATCCGGCCGCCGGCCTCGGGGTGCCCGACCGAGGCGGTCAGCACCTCCTCCAACTCGTTGGCCGGCCAGGCCGCGTGCGGTATCCCCTCGTCCGGGACGTTCCCCGGCACCGGACCGCCGTGCTGCGGTGCATTGTCCGGATAGTTCATCTCACCCACCCATTACTGGCCGCGCTGCCCGGCCGACTTCGCTGGGGCGGTCCGCGGGCCCGCCCGGTGGATTAAGACCCTAACGGGCGACCGGCCGGTCATCGAAGCCGGTGGCGGGGGTGCGGCCGGTCAACCGAAGGTGACGCGCGCCAACTCCCGCGCGCAGCGCCGGTCCAGCAGCACCACGGAGCGCACGCCCTTCGGGAGCCGGGCCGCCCCGGCCCGGGCCACCAGGCGGCGCACCGCCCGGCGGTGGCGGGCGAAGGCGTACCGCGACACCCCGCGGCCGCGGGCCCGTTGGCCGCCGCGGGCCACCGCGGGCGGCACGTCGAGGAGGACCAGGTGCAGCCCCCGGCCGCCGCGCCGGGCCGCGCGGGCCAGCCAGCGGCGCACCCACGCCCACGTCCCGCAGTCGTGCACCACCACGCTGCCGCCGGAGCGCAGCGCCCGGTGCAGCGCGCGGTAGTGCGCGACCCGGACCAGCGGTCGGTAGAGGGCGTAGGGGAGGCGGTGCAGCCGGCCGTGCTCCCAGCGGTCGCGGGCGTCCTGGGAGTCGACGCGGTGCACCGGGGTGCCCCGCTCGTCGCGCGCGGGCACCACCCGTCGCATCAGGGTGCTCTTGCCGCTGCCGGGCAGGCCGGAGACCACGACGAGATCGCCGGGCGGGAAGCGGAGCACGGGGTGCGGGGGGCGGCCCGGGCCCCGCAGGTCGGTGCAGGGCGGCCGGTCGGCCCGGTGGCGGGGGCGCGGCTCCCGGGGGCCGCCCAAGGCCGGCTCCGGAACCGGGGTTTCCGGGGGCGCGGCACGCGCCGTCCCCGCGTCCGTCGCCTCGCCGTGCACCGTGCGCGCCCCTCCCCGATGGCCCCGAACCGGGTTCCGACCCGGCCCTCCCGCAGCCCGTGCAGAGTGTCAAGAAAGGGTAATGCGTAGCGAGAGAGGTGCAAGGGAGAGGCAGGGGATACGACCGGGGCGGGGGCGGCCGGCGGGACCTCGCGACCGGGATAACCGGGAACGGAGCACCGGCCGGGGCTCCTGTAACGGGCGATCCCGTGTAATGATGTGGCCGCCACGGGCGGGCTCGAACGTCAACTCGTGGGCAGTCAGCCAATTCCATACCGGCCGCTTGAATCCGCGCGGGAGAGTCCCCGGCCGCCACGGCGGGGCGCCGAAGGAGCAAGTCCTCCCTTGAATCTCTCAGGCCCCTATACCGCGCGGGCGAGGCAGATCTGAAAAGCGAGTCGCGGCCCGGCCGACGGGACGGCTCCACCCAAGGTGCAAACCGGGCCCGTCCGCGGGATCCCGGTGAACCTCTCAGGTTCCGATGACAGATGGGGAGACCGTCTTGTCACCCATGCCCGGGAGCCCGTAAGCGATGACTGAAGCCCCCCGCCGCACCGCGCTGGACGAAACCCACCGCGCGCTCGGCGCGACCATGACCGACTTCGCCGGCTGGGACATGCCGCTGCGCTACAGCAGCGAGCGCGAGGAACACCTCGCTGTGCGCACCCGCGCCGGCCTCTTCGACCTCTCCCACATGGGCGAGCTCACCGTCACCGGCCCGCAGGCCGGCGCCCTCCTCGACCACGCGCTGGTCGGCAACCTCGGCGCCCTGAAGGTCGGTCGGGCCCGCTACACCATGATCTGCGCCGCCGACGGCGGCATCCTCGACGACCTGATCGTCTACCGCCTCGGCGAGACGGAGTTCATGGTCGTCGCCAACGCCTCCAACGCCCAGATGGTGCTGGACGCGCTGATCGACCGGCAGGCCGGCTTCGACGCCGCCGTCCGCGACGACCGGGACGCCTACGCGCTGCTGGCGGTGCAGGGCCCGGAGTCCCTGAGCATCCTCAAGAAGCTGACCGACGCCGATCTGGACGGGCTGAAGTACTACGCGGGGCTGCCCGGCACGGTCGCCGGCGTCGAGGCGCTGATCGCCCGCACCGGTTACACCGGTGAGGACGGCTTCGAGCTGTTCGTCCGCCCCGCGGACGCGGTCGCCCTCTGGACCGCGCTGACCGAGGCGGGCCGGGACGTCGGCCTGGTCCCGTGCGGCCTGTCCTGCCGCGACACCCTGCGCCTGGAGGCGGGGATGCCGCTGTACGGGCACGAACTGACCACCGCGCTCACCCCGTTCGACGCGGGTCTGGGCCGGGTCGTGAAGTTCGAGAAGGAGGGCGACTTCGTCGGGCGGGCGGCGCTCACGGCGGCCGCCGAGCGGGCCGGGCAGGCCCCGCCGCGCACGTTGGTCGGCCTGATCGCCGAGGGCCGCCGGGTGCCGCGCGCCGGCTACCCGGTCGTCGCCGCCGACGGCACGGTGATCGGCGAGGTCACCTCGGGGGCACCCTCCCCCACCCTCGGCAAGCCGATCGCCATGGCCTACGTCGACGCGGCGCACTCCGCGCCCGGCACCGAGGGCGTCCGGGTGGACATCCGCGGCACGCACGAGCCCTACGAGGTCATCGCGCTGCCCTTCTACAAGCGGCAGAAGTAGCGGGCGGCGCCGGCCGGGCCGCGGTGCCCGCCGCGGACCCGCGCCACCGTGCCCGGCGCCACCCGTCTCACAGGGCAAGACCCCATGCACGACCACACCCCCGCGTACAGGAGAATCGAGCCATGGACAACCCTCAGCAGCTCCGCTACAGCAAGGAGCACGAGTGGCTGTCGGCCGCCGAGGACGGCGTCTCGACGGTCGGCATCACCGAGCACGCGGCCAACGCCCTCGGCGACGTCGTCTTCGTGCAGCTCCCCGAGGTCGGGGCCACCGTCACCGCGGGCGAGTCCTGCGGTGAGCTGGAGTCGACCAAGTCCGTCAGCGACCTCTACTCGCCCGTGACCGGCGAGATCACCGAGGTGAACGAGGACGTCGTCACCGACCCCTCGCTGGTGAACTCCGCCCCGTTCGAGGGCGGTTGGCTGTTCAAGGTGAAGCTCACCGGTGAGCCGGAGGACCTGCTCACGGCCGACGCGTACACCGCCTTCACCACCGGCTGACACCCCGGCCCCGGCCGCCACCGCTCGGCCGGGGCCGCGGCGCCCCGCCCGCTCCGTCACTCTCCAGGAAGTCTCATGTCGCTTCTGAACAGCTCCCTGCACGAGCTCGACCCCGACGTCGCCGCCGCCGTCGACGCCGAGCTCCACCGTCAGCAGTCCACCCTCGAAATGATCGCGTCGGAGAACTTCGCTCCGGTCGCCGTCATGGAGGCCCAGGGCTCGGTCCTCACCAACAAGTACGCCGAGGGCTACCCGGGCCGCCGCTACTACGGCGGCTGCGAGCACGTCGACGTGGTCGAGCAGATCGCCATCGACCGGATCAAGGCGCTCTTCGGTGCCGAGGCCGCCAACGTCCAGCCGCACTCCGGCGCGCAGGCCAACGCCGCCGCGATGTTCGCGCTGATCAAGCCGGGCGACACCATCCTGGGTCTGAACCTCGCCCACGGTGGGCACCTCACCCACGGCATGAAGATCAACTTCTCCGGCAAGCTGTACAACGTGGTGCCCTACCACGTCGACGAGAAGACCAACCTGGTCGACATGGAGGAGGTCGAGCGCCTCGCCAAGGAGCACCGCCCGAAGCTGATCGTCGCCGGCTGGTCCGCCTACCCGCGCCAGCTCGACTTCGCCGCCTTCCGCCGGATCGCGGACGAGGTCGGCGCGTACCTGATGGTCGACATGGCGCACTTCGCCGGCCTGGTGGCCGCGGGCCTGCACCCCTCCCCGGTGCCGCACGCCCACGTCGTGACCACCACCACCCACAAGACGCTGGGCGGCCCCCGCGGCGGTGTCATCCTGTCCACCGCCGAGCTGGCCAAGAAGATCAACTCCGCGGTCTTCCCCGGTCAGCAGGGCGGCCCGCTGGAGCACGTGATCGCCGCCAAGGCGGTGTCCTTCAAGGTCGCCGCGTCGGAGGAGTTCAAGGAGCGCCAGCAGCGCACCCTGGAGGGCGCCCGGATCCTGGCCGAGCGCCTGGTCCAGGACGACGTCAAGGAGCACGGCGTCTCGGTGCTCTCCGGCGGCACCGACGTCCACCTCGTCCTGGTCGACCTGCGCGACTCCGAGCTCGACGGCCAGCAGGCCGAGGACCGCCTCCACGAGGTCGGCATCACCGTCAACCGCAACGCGATCCCGAACGACCCGCGGCCCCCGATGGTCACCTCCGGCCTGCGGATCGGCACCCCGGCCCTGGCCACCCGCGGCTTCACGGTCGAGGACTTCCGCGAGGTCGCCGACATCATCGCCGAGGCGCTCAAGCCCAGCTACGACCGCGAGGCGCTCCAGGCCCGGGTCACGGCGCTGGCCGAGAAGTACCCGCTGTACCCGTCGCTGTGACGAACCGGTCACCGGGGTGCCACGGCCCCCGGTGACCGAAGCGGCGGGCCGCCCTTCCGCGGCCCGCCGCCGCACCGCGCTCCGGGCCGAACTGCCCGGCCCGGAGCCGCCGTTGACCTCCCCGGACCGCCGGCCCCGACGGCCCCGCACCCCGCCGCCCGGCCGGCTTCACCGCCGCTGTTCTCCCGCCGGCCCTCCCGGCTTCTCCCGCCCGCCGCCTCCCGTCCGGCGGCAATCCCCGGCGAGCGGGTTACGCTCGACAGTCGGGCCGGAAACACCCCGTCCTGCCCCGATCTGCGCAACCGTCCAACCCCGAGCAGACAAGGGAGTACCGCCCCCGTGGCCATCTCCGTCTTCGACCTCTTCTCCATCGGCATCGGCCCGTCCAGCTCCCACACCGTCGGCCCGATGCGGGCCGCCCGGATGTTCGCCCGGCGGCTCAAGAAGGACGGTCTGCTCGCCCAGACGGTCTCGGTGCGCGCCGAACTCTTCGGCTCGCTCGGCGCCACCGGCCACGGCCACGGCACCCCCAAGGCGGTGCTGCTCGGTCTGGAGGGCCACTCCCCGCGCACCGTCGACGTCGAGTCCGCCGACGACGAGGTGGCGCGCATCCGCACCAGCGGCCGGCTGCGCCTCCTCGGCGCCGAGATAGGCAGCGCGCACGAGATCGACTTCGACGAGTCCACCGAGCTGATCCTGCACCGCCGCCGGTCGCTGCCGTACCACGCCAACGGCATGACCCTCTTCGCCTACGACGCCGCCGGCGCCCCGCTGCTGGAGAAGACCTACTACTCGGTGGGCGGCGGCTTCGTCGTCGACGAGGACGCGGTCGGCGAGGACCGGATCAAGCTGGACGACACCGTCCTGACCCACCCCTTCCGCACCGGCGACGAACTGCTGCGGCTCTCCCGGGAGACGGGCCTGTCCATCTCCGCGCTGATGCTGCAGAACGAGAAGGCGTGGCGCACCGAGGACGAGATCCGCGCCGGCCTGCTGGAGATCTGGCGGGTCATGCAGGGCTGCGTCGAGCGCGGCATGTCCCGCGAGGGCATCCTCCCCGGCGGCCTGAAGGTCCGCCGCCGGGCCGCCAACGCCGCCCGCGCGCTGCGCTCCGAGGGCGACGAGGCGGCCCGCGCCATGGAGTGGGTCACCCTCTACGCCATGGCCGTCAACGAGGAGAACGCCGCCGGCGGCCGGGTGGTGACCGCCCCCACCAACGGCGCGGCCGGCATCATCCCCGCCGTGCTGCACTACTACGTCAACTTCGTCCCCGGGGCGAACGAGGACGGCGTGGTCCGCTTCCTGCTCGCCGCCGGCGCGATCGGCATGCTCTTCAAGGAGAACGCCTCGATCTCCGGCGCCGAGGTCGGCTGCCAGGGCGAGGTCGGCTCGGCCTGCTCGATGGCGGCCGGCGGCCTGGCCGAGGTCCTCGGCGGCAGCCCCGAGCAGGTGGAGAACGCCGCCGAGATCGGCATGGAGCACAACCTCGGGCTGACCTGCGACCCGGTCGGCGGCCTGGTCCAGATCCCGTGCATCGAGCGCAACGGCATGGCCGCCGTGAAGGCCGTCACCGCGGCCCGGATGTCGCTGCGCGGCGACGGCCGCCACCACGTCTCCCTCGACAAGGTCATCAAGACCATGAAGGAGACCGGCGCCGACATGAGCGTCAAGTACAAGGAGACCGCCCGCGGCGGGCTCGCGGTGAACATCATCGAGTGCTGACCCGCGGCACTGCGCGCCCCGGGCGCCGGCAGGGAGGAACTCCCGCCGGCGCCCGGGGCGTTTGCGCGGGCCGCCGGCGGACCGGCCCTACCGCCCGATCTCCCAGGCGAACGGCGGGAGTTCGCAGGCCCGGACGTAGATGTCCAGGGCCTGGGCGGCGGGGACGAAGGGGTGGACGCGGGCGCCGTCGAGGCCGGGGAGCAGCCGGGCGCAGTGGTGGACGCAGCCGGCGACCTCCCGGCCGTGCTGGTCGACGAGGGTGGCGGCGTCGGGCGGACCGTCGCACGGGGTCGGGTCGGCGGGCGCGGCGGCGGGGCAACGGTGGGGGCCGCCCATCGGGGCGACCGGCGGGATGCTCGTCTGCTGCTTCATTGCGATCCCCCCAGGGCTTGCGCGGTCAACGGGTGCGGGCGCGGCACCGGCGGTGGCCGGGCGCGGCCTCCGGTGCTCAGCACAGTGGCTGCTCATCGCGGCCGAGGTCCATGCGGCCTTGGGCAAGACCTGGGCCGATCGTCAGCGATTCATGGGCAAGCTGCTCGGAGGGCTTGCGCGGCCCCCGTCGGGCGGCGGGACGACCAGGGGGTCGAGCAGCAGCGCGAGGGCGAGCAGGGCGGCGGCCAGCAGCCAGCCGGCCAGCACGTCGCCGGCCCAGTGGACGCCCAGGTAGACCCGGGTGAGGCCGACGCCGACGGCCCACAGGGCGAGCAGCGCGCACCAGGGGCGGCCGGTGCCGGGGCGGCTGCGGTGCAGCACGCCCCAGGCCAGCAGGCCGGCGGCCAGCGCGGAGGTGGTGGAGTGGCCGGAGGGGAAGGAGTAGCCGGTGGCGCCGCCGATCCAGTCCGCGGCCGGCGGCCGGGGGCGGGCGAGCAGCTCCATCAGGCCGTAGCGGACGGCCTGGCAGGCGGCGAGGACGAGCACCGCGCCGGCCGCCGCGCGGAGCCGGCCGCGGGCGTCGCGGGCGGCCAACAGGCCGGCGAGGAGCGCCATCAGGTAGGGGACGACGCCGGTGCCGGTGGCGGTCAGGGCGCTCGCCAGGGAGCGCAGCGGCTCCCCGCGGTGGGCCAGCGCCCAATGCAGCGCGCCCCGTTCGGGAGCGAACGGGGCGCCGTGCCGCGCGGCCGTGGTGACGGCCAGGGCGGCGAAGAGGGCGGCGAGGACGGCCGCCAGGACGAGCAGGTGCCTCGGGGGCGCACCGAAGCGCGGGCCGGTGGCCGGCTCCGGCGGCGCCCCCGAGGGCGTCACCGGGGGGACACCAGGGGGCGCAGCGGGGTCTCCAGTACGCGTTCGACGAGCGGGGCGGCCCGCCGGGCGAGCGGCATCAGGACCGCGGCCACCAGGGCGCCGACGATCAGGCCGACCAGCACGTCGTGCGGGTAGTGGGCGCCGACCCAGACCCGGGAGGCGCCCATCAGCAGCGCGGCCGGGATGGCGATGGCACCGAGCCGGCGGTCCAGCAGCAGCAGCGCGATGGCCGCGGAGGCGGCGATGACGGAGTGGTTGCTGGGGAAGGACCAGTCACCCATGGGCGGGCACGGCTCGACGGTGATGACGTCGTGCAGGGTCTGGCAGGGGCGCTGTTCGTGGAAGAAGCTCTTGATCACGTCGTTGGCCACGTAGGCCAGGACCACGATGACCGGGACGGCCAGCGCCATCGCCATCGTCACGGGGGCGGAGTACCGGCCCTCCCCCGGGCCCAGCCGGCGGCGGGAGCTGCCGCCGAGCCGCTGCCGGGCGCGCCACCAGCCGGCCAGCATCAACAGCGCGAAGACCCCCAGCCCGAAGTCGGTCCAGTAGGAGACCAGGACGTTGAGGAAGTGCGGCATGTCCTGGGCGAAGCCGGTTACGGACTTGTACAGGCCGCCGTCGATCGAGGCTCCGCCGAGGGCGAGGTCGGTCACTGGGCTTACTCCTTGGCGGGTCGATGCGTGGTGCGTGGGCTGGGGCTACCGGGCGGCCTCGATGGGCGCCGACCGCCGGTGTGCACCAGCAAGTGTGCCGGGTCGTTCAGGGTGCCGGTGGCGCGGTGGCGGGATCCGGCGCATCGGTGGGCTCCTCGTCCGACCCGCGGGACGCGCCGCGCCGGCGGGAACGGAGCACCTCCAGGGCGATCGGGGTCAGTGATGCCAGGACCACCAAGCCGACGACGGGCAGCAGGTAGCGGTCGACGTTGGGCACCGACGAGCCCAGCGCGTATCCCGCGAAGGTGAGGCCGAACGTCCAGATCAAGCCACCGATGATCTGCCAGAGGGCGAAGCTGCGGGCCGGCACGTTCAGGGCGCCGGCGAGCGGGTTGAGCACGGTGCGGACGATCGGCACGAAGCGGGCCAGCACGATCGCCTTGGCGTGGCCGTAGCGGGCGAGGTACTCCTCGGCGCGGGCGGCGCCCTCCTGCAGCTTGCGGGAGCGGCCGCGGGCGAGCAGGGCGCGGCCGCCGCGGCGGCCGATCCAGTAGCCGGTCTGCGAGCCGAGGAGCGTGCCGACCGCCGCGGCGGCCAACACCTGCGGCAGGGCGAGGTGGACGGCGCCGCCGACGCCGGGCGCGCACAGCAGCCCGGCGGTGAACAGCAGCGAGTCGCCGGGCAGGAAGAAGCCGACCAGGAGGCCGGTCTCGGCGAAGAGGACGACGGCGACCCCGAGCGCGCCGAAGGCGGCGAGCAGGGAGCCGGCGTCGAGGACGTTGACCGCCTGGGTGACGGTGTCGACGTGCAGTGCAGCGGCCGCTACGGCCATGTCAGTGGCCCCTCCCATAATGGGTTGTGGGCCTGCCGAGCGGCGGACCCACCGTCTACAGTTCCGTAGACGGTCTACGGAACTGTAGACGACGGAAAGGGTGGAGGCCGTTCCATGTCGGAGACACCACCCGCGCAGCGCCGCCCCGCCGGCGAGCTGGAGGCGAGCGTGCTGGCGGCCCTCTGGGCGGCCGGCGGCCCGCTGACCCCGGCCGAGGTGCAGGGCGAGCTGGACGGCCGGCTGGCCCGGACGACCGTCACCACCATCCTCAGCCGGCTGCACGACAAGGGCGCGGTCTCCCGCACCCGGGCCGGCCGCGGCTTCGCCTACTCCCCGATACACGACTCCGCCGGGCTCACCGCCCGGCGGATGCGCAGCGAGCTCGACAAGCAGGACGACCGCACCACCGCGCTCGCCCGCTTCGTCTCCGAGCTGACCACCGAGGACGAGCGACTGCTCCGCGCGCTGCTGGACGAGGCGGAGCCGGGGGATGCGGCTGCCGACGGCGCGGGCCCGCACGGCGCCGCCGACGGCCACCGCCCCGCACCCGGGGCCACGTCGTGATCTTCGCCGTCTGGGTCCCGCTGCTGATGCCGCTGCTGGCGGTGCCCGCCGCCCGCCGGCTCGCCGAGTCGCTGCCGCCGCGGGCGGCGGCCTGGCTGCTGACCGGCTGCGCCGCCGTGCTCGCCGCCTGCACGGCCGCGGCGCTCGGCCTGCTCGCGGTCGCCGGGGCGCTGCGGCTGCCGCCGGTCGCCGCCTTCGGCCACCTCCAGCGCGGGCTGCCGGGCACCGACGCGGTGGTGACCGTCCCGGCCGCCCCGATCGCCGGCGCGCTGCTGGCCTGCGGCGTGATCGCCGTCGCCCGCCGCGCGCTGCGGCACCGCGCCGAGCTGCGCGCCGCCCGGCGCGCCGCCGACGGCCACGCCCTCGCCGGCGACCTGTGCGTCCTGCCGGACGCGGTGCCCGACGCCTACGCCCTCCCCGGCCGCCCGGACCGGGTGGTGGTCACCGCCGGGATGCTGCGCGCGCTGCCGTCGGCCGAGCGGGAGGCCCTGTTCGCCCATGAGCGCGCTCATCTCGCCGGCCGCCACCACCTCTTCCTGCTGACCGTCGCGCTGGCCGCGGCCTGGCACCCGCTGCTGCGCGGCCTGCGCGCCCCGCTGGCGTACGCGCTGGAGCGCTGGGCGGACGAGGCCGCCGCCTCCCGGGTGGGCGACCGCCAGCTCACCGCCCGCGCGATCGGCCGCGCCGCGCTGGCGACCCGCACTCACCCCGCGGCCCCGCCCCGCCCCGGCCCCGCGCTCGCCGCGACGACCGGCCCGGTCCCCCGCCGCGTCGCCGCCCTGCTCGGCCCCGAGCCCCCGACGGCCCGCCCCCGCCGCGCCGTCCCCGGTGCCCACCGCCTGATAGCCGCCGCCCTACTGGCCTGCGTCGCCTTCTCCGCCGCGGGCGCGGTGGACGCCGCGGCCGACCTCCACCAGAACGTGGAAACGGCGCAGGGCGAGCATCCGGGGCGGTAGGGCGGAGCACGGAGCGGCGGACAGCCCCGCCGCTCCCCACCCGGCGCCCGGACCGCACGGCGCCCCGCGGACACCAGGGCGAGCCCGTCAACTCCCGCCCGGCGCCCGGCCGTTGGCGCCCCACGAGTGCACGGCACCCCGTAACGCCCCGCCACGGCAGGCCCGCTCACCCCACCGCGCCCCCGACCTCCTCCGCCCCTTCGTCGGCCGGCTCCGGGGCGTCCCTCGCGACCGTGAAGCCCAGGCGGGCGCCGCCGCCGGGGCGGGGAGCGGCGAAGGCCCGGCCGCCGTGGGTCAGGGCTATCTCACGGACGATGGCCAGGCCCAGGCCCGAGCCGGGGAGGCCGCGGGCGGCCGGGGCGCGGTAGAAGCGGTCGAAGACGTAGGGCAGGTCGCACTCGGCGATGCCGGGGCCGCGGTCGAGGACCTCGACGCGGGCGCCGGTGACCACCACCTCGATCGGCGCGGTCCCCTCGGCGTCGAACTTGGCGGCGTTCTCCAGGAGGTTGCCGACCGCCCGGTGCAGGGCGGCCGGGCGGCCCGCGACCACCGCCGGGCGGTCGGTGCGCACGGTGATCTCCCGGCCGGTGCGCCGGCGGGTCGCGGCCACCGCCCGCTCGACGACCTCGGCCAGGTGCACCTCGGACGCCGGGTCGTCGCCGTGCTGTCCGGCGGCCAGCGCGACCAACTCGTTGACGAGATCGGTCAGTTCGCGGGCCTCGCCGGACAGGTCGGCGAGGAGCTCCTCGCGGGCGTCCGGCGGCAGCTCGTCGAAGCGCTTGAGCAGCGAGATGTTGGTGCGCAGCGAGGTCAGCGGGGTGCGCAGCTCGTGCCCGGCGTCCTGGACGAGCCGCTGCTGGTCGCGGATCGCGACGGTCAGCCGGCCGAGCATGTCGTCGAAGGCCCGGCCGAGCCGGGCGACCTCGTCCCGGCCGGTCACCGGCACCTGCACATCGACCCGGCCGTGCCCGGCGACGCTCTCCGCGGCCGC
Source organism: Streptomyces sp. WZ-12 (assembly GCF_028898845.1). Lineage (NCBI taxonomy): Bacteria > Bacillati > Actinomycetota > Actinomycetes > Kitasatosporales > Streptomycetaceae > Streptomyces > Streptomyces sp. WZ-12. The sequence goes on from NZ_CP118574.1 coordinate 3,123,049, forward strand.
GGTCAGATGGACCAGCCGCCCGGTGATCCGGCGGGCCAGCCACCAGCCGACGGCCCCGGCCAGCGCGATCACCCCGGCGGCCAGCAGCACGGTGCGCTGTTGGAGCGCGGCGAGCAGGTCCTCGGTGCCGCTGAACTTCTGGGCGACCTGGACGGCGCCGCGGCCGCCGCCGAGCGCCACCGTGGCGACGTGGTACTCCGTCTCGCCGACGACGGCGACCCGTTCCTCGAAGCGGCCGGCCTCCCGCTGGGCGGCCAGGCGGCGTTCGCCGTCGCCCACCGGGAGCGCGGGGCGCCCGGCCTCGGCGATCCGCCCGTCGGCGGTGAGCACCTGGACGTCTGTGCGGGTGGCGCCGGCCAGTTCGTCCCGCGGCCCGCCGGGGTCGCGGCCGGGGCCGGTGGCGTAGTCGGCGACCGTGTGCGGCTCCTGTTGCACCTGGGCCCGCAGGTCCTGGACGACCTCGGTGAAGAACGACTTCTCGTCCATCCGCACCAGCCGGGCCGCCGCGTCGTAGCTGAGGAACCCGACCAGCACCGTCACCCCGGCGGCGCCGGCGGCGAAGGCCAGCGCGAAGGAGGTGCGCAGGCTGGCCGGCTTACGGGCGCGCAGCCAGGCAGCCAGCCACCGGCGGACCCGGTGGGTCCCCGGCAGCCGGGCGGACGGACCGCGGCGCCCGGACACCTCAGTCCTCCCGGAGGACGTAGCCGACGCCGCGCACCGTGTGGATCAGCGGCCGGCTGCCCGGCACGTCCACCTTCCGCCGCAGATAGCCGACGTAGACCGCGAGGTTCTTCGAGCCGGGTCCGAAGTCGTAGCCCCATATCCGGTCGTAGATCGTCGAGTGGTCCAGGACGATCCCGGCATTCCGGGCCAGCAGCTCCAGCAGCTCGAACTCGGTGCGGGTCAGCTCCAGTTCGCGCTCCCCGCGCCAGGCGCGCCGCGAGGGGCCGTCGATCCGCAGGTCGGCCGCCTCGACGACGCCGCTCTCCGCGGCCCGGGCGTCGTACCCCTCGCCGGGCCCGGCGCCGTCGGCCGCCCGCGACGGCTGGGCGGTGCGCCGCAGCAGCGCCCGCAGCCGGGCGAAGACCTCCTCGATCTCGAACGGCTTGACCACGTAGTCGTCGGCGCCGGCGTCGAGTCCGGCGATCCGGTCCGCGGTCTCGACCCGGGCGGTGAGCATCAGGATCGGGGTGCGGTCCTGTTCGGCGCGGAGCACCTGGCAGACCTGGAGCCCGTCGATCCCCGGCATCATCACGTCCAGCAGGATCACGTCCGGCCGTTCGCGGTGGGCGGCGGCCAGCGCCTGGATGCCGTCGGCGACGGCGGTGACGCGGTAGCCCTCCAGGGTCAGCGCGCGTTCCAGCGCGGTGCGGATGGGGCGGTCGTCCTCGGCCAGCAGCACGGAGTGGGTCACCCGGCAAGTCTGCCAAGGCCCCCCTCCCTGGTGCGGGTCCCCCCGCGCGGCCGACCCCCGCCGGGCGCTTTCTTACCGCGCTCTCACCCGCGCTTACCGGCCTCTCACCCGGGGCACGCCCTCGGCTTACCCGCCCCCGGGACGGTGGCCGGTGCCGGACGGGCCGCCCACGGGACCGGCCGGCCGCCGCACGGACGGCCCGGCGCCGAGGGGGCCCGGGCGCCGATACCGACACCCGTGGCCGCGCCCCCGGAACACCTCGCAGAGACCCCGCACGACACCTATGAAGATCACTTTCCTGCTGCACAACGCGTACGCCGTCGGCGCCCCGCTGCGCGCCACCCTCGCGCTCGCCGCCGCGCTCGCCGACCGCCACGACGTCGAGCTGGTCTCGATGCTGCGCCACCGGGAGGTCCCGCGGTGCGCGGTGGACCCCCGGCTGCGCCTGGTGCCGCTGGTGGACACCCGGGTGGGCAGCGACGACATGGCGCACCCGCTGTTCGGCGCGCCCGCGCTGGACTTCCCGCGCGCCGATCCG